>NZ_JCAJZW010000011.1:0-182701 GCF_059510455.1 Streptomyces sp. NTD91 | reverse complement strand
CTCGGCACGGCGGCCGGAGGGGGTCCTGGTGATCGGTGGCCGGGGTGAAGGGTGCGGCATCCGGCGCCGTCGCCTGACGAGGGGCTTGAGAATCCAGCCCAGGGCTTCATGGACTTCGGTCCGGAAGCCGCCTCCGAAGAGATACGGAGCAGGCAGACCGGGGGCGCCGAGCCGTGCAGGAGTTCGGGCAGTTCGCCGGTGCCGTGACGCTCGTTTGACGCTCTGAGCACCCGCAACCGGGACAGCGGGCCGAGAAACCGTGCCTGACCTGGCCTTTTCTGAGCCTCGCTCGGGCCGACATCCTTCCGACGACGTCGCACGTGGAGTGCGTGGCGATTCTGGAGCCTGTCGTCAAGGGGACCTGACCTGCGGCTTTCATCGGCTCCTCGATACGTACGGGTGTGCTCGACCGTTTGCCGAAGTGCGCGACGTCGAGCACGTCGTACGCTCACGAACGCCGTCTGAACTGGCCTTCCAGACCGCGCACGGGGTGGCTGCGCGGTCTGCTCCTTCCGCGGTACGAAGCGGGGCTGACGGCCTTGACGCTCGCCGAGCGCGCGGCTCGGACCGGGCCCCGTCGGCACTGCGTCCGGCCGACGCCGTGCGGCGCCCCTGGGCCGGGTCGGGTCCGGTGCAGTCGGCCATGACGGCGTTCGACCGGCCGCGTGGTGCCATCGCGTCCTACCGGCCTTGCGAAGGCGCTCCACGTTCCGGGCCTGTGGGTTTCGCCGTCCTGGCAGGGGCGGGGAGTCGCAGTGCCATCAGCCAGCCGACGAGGGCCAGCGCGGCCATAGCGGTGGCCGACACGGTCAGCGCCTGCTCACGGGCACGGGCGTTGATCCGTACCAGCCCGTCGGCCGCGGTACCGGTGAAGCCCCGTGACGTCGCTTTCGCCCGCAGGGCGTCGTCGGACACGGCGGTGATCTGGACCTGGTGCTCCACGGTCCGTGTCACCAGGTCCTTCTGGGCGGCGGACAGGACGCTGCTGTCGCTCACCCCGGCCTCGAACGCGTACAGCAGCGCTGTGGTCATGAGGGCACCGGCGAGCGCGACTCCGAACGAACTTCCGAGATAGCCGGCCGTGTAGGAGAGCCCTGTCACGTCGCTCACCTCGTCCCGCTCGGGCGCCGACTGGACGAGGTCGGTGAGTGTCGTGGCCATGCCCCGGCCGACTCCGATCAGGAGGATGCCCGGCGCGAGTGCCAGACCCACCGCCGCCACTCCCTGTGCTCGAGGACTGAACAGGACGGCGACAGCGCCGCAACCGACGCCCATGCAGACGAACGCTCCCATCGCGGCGGCGCGGTGTGTCATCCTCCCCCGCCCGATGCGCTGGGCGGTCGGCGGGGCGGCCATCATCAGCCCCAGCGAGATCGGAAGCAGCACGACTCCGCTGTGCAGCGCGCCGAATCCGAAGGTGGTCTGCAGGAAGACCGGCACCAGGAAGAGCACGCCGTTGGGCACCAGCACCAGCATCAACTGGGTCGAGATCCCGGTCCGGACGGCGTGGTTCTGCAACACCGTCACGCGGACCAGCGGGTCCCTTCCGAGCCGAACGAGACGCAGTTCCCATCCCGCGAAGCAGGCCAGGACCACCAGCCCCGTGCCCGCCAGGACGGGAACGGGTGACAGACCGCCACGCTCCAGCAGCGTGTGGCCGAGCACCACGAAGTTCTGCCGGGCCTTCAGCAGGCCGTACCGCCCCGCGAACAGGGCCGAGACGACGAGCAGAACCAGTCCTGTCGTGGACAGCAGCACCCCACGGGCATCGAAGTGCTGTCCGGGGCGTCCCGGGAACGTCCCGGCAGCGGCCGTACACCGCATGAGCCATGTCACGGTCAGGGTGATCACGGCTCCCAGGAGGAACGACATACGCCAGCTCACGTAGTTGGTGACCAGGCCGCCCAGCACGGGACCGGCCGCCGCGCCGATGCCGGAGGTCATGGCCAGCGTGGACAGCACCTTGGTCCGTACGGCCCCGGTGAAGGTTGCGGTGAGCATGGCCATGAGCGCCGGAAGCATCAACGCGACGCCGAGCCCCTGGAGCACGGACCAGCCGAACAGCACGAACGGCAGGCTCGGGGCGGAGCCGCTGATCAGCGCGCCCAGGACGAAGATTCCGCCGCCGAGGGCAAAGGTCCGCCGGTACCCGTGGCGGGTGCCGAGCTTGCTGCCGGTGATCACGAACGCGGCGACCACCAGAGCGTACAGCGAAATCGCCGACTGTACGCCGACCAGGGTCGTGTGCAGGTCCCCGACGAGCGCCGACAGGGCCACGTTCATGGCGGTGGCGGTGTAGTTGATCAGGAGGTTCTGGCCGGCGAGCAGGAAGAACAGTGTCCTGGCGGCCGACGGCGTCTCCCCTCCGACCGGTCCCCTGAACCGCCCCGCTGCGTTTCGCCTTTGCACGAATGCGTCCTGCCGTTCACTCGCTCCGCCCCGCGCGGGCCCGCTGCTCCCAGGACCGGCCTGTGTCTTCGACCCTCCGGTTCAGGGTGCCCGCCGTGCGCACCCCAGGCTCGCGGGACGCGCCAGCACAGACCCGAGCGGATGACATGGGCCGCGACCCGGCCCTCGCGGGGCTGCCGAGATGCGATCTTCGACGGGGGCGCCGATCGCTGTCGGGGCGGATGCGACCAGGACAAGGTCCATGCGCTGCTCATGCCGAGACGACGGGACGCCTGATCGGCGGCGAACATGCGTGCCGTCGAGTCCGTGCGAGTCGGTGTTGCCTCTGTCGTGACTTGTACCACCCTGTCAACCGACCGAACATTCGGTCAGCGTGCGGCGTGGCCAGTGATTCGAGCCATGCCAGGGCCTGTCGAGAGACCGGTCGACTCGACGCCGATCGGCTGACCGCGCTCATCGACGGCCTGGTCGACGTCTTCGCAGCCGACCACTGGTGGTTGTGCGGCCCCCACGGCATGGTCCTGGACGCCCAGAGGGTGCTCGCCGAACTGGGAGTGCCCCGTGACCGGGTCCACCAGTGGCTCTTCTTCGCGGGCGGGGAGCCCACCGCCGTACGCCGCCCGGAACCCCGGGCCGACGGACCGGTCGGCCAGGCGCCGTCGTCCTGGCCGGCCGCGCCACCACCTCCGCGCTCTCCCGCGAGGCGCCGGTGCCGCGCCGTGCGGCGGTCTCGTCAGGGGGAGCCGGTCGAGCCCCGGAACGCCTCCAGGATCCGTTCCGCCGCCAGGGTCGCCGTCAAGGAGCCGTCGCGCACCGCCCGTTCCAGCCCGGGCGCGACCTCGCGCACCGCCGGGTCGGCGTGCAGCCGGCCGAGCAGTTCGTCGCGGACCATCGACCACGTCCAGTCGACCTGCTGGTCCCGCCGCTTGGCGGTGAGCCGCCCGGTGGAGTCCAGCAGGGTGCGGTGCTGTTCCAGCCGCTCCCACACCAGCTCCAGGCCGGCCGACTCCCGCGCGCTGCAACTGAGCACCGGAGGCGCCCAGAACGCGTCCTTGCCGTGCATCAGCCTGAGCGCGCCCGCCAGCTCACGGGCGGCGGCGCGGGCGTCGCGCTCGTGCGGGCCGTCCGCCTTGTTCACGGCGATCACGTCGGCCAGCTCCAGGACGCCCTTCTTGATGCCCTGCAGCTGGTCGCCGGTGCGGGCCAGGGTGAGCAGCAGGAAGGAGTCGACCATGTCGGCGACCGTGGTCTCGGACTGGCCGACGCCGACGGTCTCCACCAGGACCACGTCGTAACCGGCCGCCTCCATGACGACCATCGACTCGCGGGTCGCCTTCGCCACCCCGCCCAGCGTGCCCGCGCTGGGCGAGGGCCGGACGAAGGCGTCCGGGTCGACCGCCAGGCGCTCCATCCTCGTCTTGTCGCCCAGGATGGAGCCGCCCGTGCGGGTCGAGGACGGGTCCACGGCCAGCACCGCGACCCGGTGGCCCAGCGAGGTCAGCATCGTGCCGAACGCGTCGATGAACGTCGACTTGCCGACACCCGGCACCCCGCTCACGCCGATCCGGCGCGCCCGGCCGCTGTGCGGCAGCAGCTGCGTCAGCAACTCCTGCGCCAGCGACCGGTGCTGAGGGCGGGTGGACTCCACGAGTGTGATCGCACGGGCCACGATCGCCCGCTTTCCGTCGAGCACGCCCTTCACGTAGGCGTCGAGACCGATCGGTGCCATCGACGCCCTACAGCTCGTGGCCGAGGTCGGCCGACAGCCGCTTCACGAGGTCGTACGCCGCGTCCGGGATCACCGTCCCGGGCAGGAACACCTCCGCCGCGCCCATCTCCCGGAGCGTCGGGACGTCCTGCGGCGGGATCACCCCGCCGACCACGATCATGATGTCCTCGCGGCCCTCCTCGGCGAGCTTCTCGCGCAGCGCCGGAACGAGGGTCAGATGGCCCGCGGCCAGCGAGGACACGCCGACCACGTGCACGTCCGCCTCGACCGCCTGCCGGGCGACCTCCTCCGGCGTCTGGAACAGCGGGCCGACGTCGACGTCGAAGCCGAGGTCGGCGAAGGCGGTCGCGATCACCTTCTGGCCGCGGTCGTGGCCGTCCTGGCCCATCTTGGCGACCAGGATGCGCGGCCGGCGCCCCTCGGCCTCCTCGAAGTCGTCCACCAGGGCACGCGTGCGGTCCACGGACGGGGACTGGCCTGCTTCGTTGCGGTACACGCCGGAGATCGTACGGATCTGGCCCGCGTGCCGCCCGTACACCTTCTCCAGGGCGTCCGAGATCTCGCCGACGGTCGCCTTGGCGCGGGCGGCGCGGACGGCCAGCTCCAGCAGGTTCTCCTTGCCGTCGGCGGCCCGGGTGAGCGCGTCGAGGGCGTCCCGGCAGGCCTGCTCGTCCCGCTCCTCCCGCAGCCGCCGCAGCCTCTCGATCTGCTGGGCGCGTACGGAGGAGTTGTCGACCTTGAGGACCTCGATCTGCTCGTCGTTCTCCACTCGGTACTTGTTCACGCCGATCACCGGCTGCCGGCCGGAGTCGATGCGGGCCTGCGTGCGGGCCGCCGCCTCCTCCACGCGCAGCTTGGGGATGCCTGCGTCGATGGCCTGCGCCATGCCGCCCGCCTGCTCGACCTCCTGGATGTGCGCCCACGCCTTGCGCGCGAGGTCGTACGTCAGCCGCTCCACGTACGCGCTGCCGCCCCAGGGATCGATGACCCTGGTCGTGCCCGACTCCTGCTGGATGAGCAGCTGGGTGTTGCGGGCGATGCGCGCCGAGAAGTCGGTCGGCAGGGCGAGGGCCTCGTCGAGGGCGTTGGTGTGCAGCGACTGGGTGTGGCCCTGGGTCGCGGCCATCGCCTCCACGGCCGTGCGCGTGACGTTGTTGAACACGTCCTGCGCGGTCAGCGACCAGCCCGAGGTCTGCGAATGGGTGCGCAACGACAAGGACTTGGTGTTCTGCGGCTCGAACTGGGAGACCAGCCTGGCCCACAGGAGCCGGGCCGCGCGCAGCTTGGCGATCTCCATGAAGAAGTTCATGCCGATCGCCCAGAAGAACGACAGCCGGGGCGCGAACGCGTCCACGTCCAGGCCCGCCTCCCGGCCCGCGCGGAGGTACTCCACACCGTCCGCCAGCGTGTACGCCAGCTCCAGGTCGGCCGTCGCACCCGCCTCCTGGATGTGGTAGCCCGAGATGGAGATCGAGTTGTAGCGCGGCATCCTCTGCGAGGTGTACGCGAAGATGTCGGAGATGATCCGCATCGAGGGCTTGGGCGGGTAGATGTAGGTGTTGCGGACCATGAACTCCTTGAGGATGTCGTTCTGGATGGTCCCCGCCAGCTTCTCCGGCGGCACGCCCTGCTCCTCCGCCGCCACGATGTACAGCGCCAGCACCGGCAGCACGGCGCCGTTCATCGTCATCGACACGGTCATCCTGTCCAGCGGGATGCCGTCGAACAGCTGCCGCATGTCGTAGATGGAGTCGATGGCCACGCCCGCCATGCCGACGTCACCGGTCACGCGCGGGTGGTCGCTGTCGTAACCCCGGTGCGTGGGCAGGTCGAAGGCGACCGACAGGCCCTTCTGGCCGGCCGCCAGGTTGCGCCGGTAGAAGGCGTTGGACTCCTCGGCGGTGGAGAAGCCCGCGTACTGGCGGATCGTCCAGGGCTGGTTGACGTACATCGTCGGGTAGGGGCCGCGCAGATACGGCGCGATGCCCGGATAGGTGCCCAGGAAGTCCAGGCCCTCCAGATCACGGCCGGTGTAGAGCGGCTTGACCCCGATGCCCTCCGGGGTCTCCCACAGCTGCTCTTCGCTGCCGGTCGCCCGTGCGACGGCCGCACGCCACTGATCGGCACCGCCGTCGGCGACCGGCGTCCCCAGCTCGACGCCGGAGAAGTCGGGGATTCCCATCAGGACACTCCCATGCGGTCGAGGGTCGCGGACAGGACGTCGATGGCGTCGCAGCCCGCGAAGACACAACTGTCGATACCGGCGTACTCGCCCCGGCCCGCCAAGAACACGTGCCGGGCGCCGGACGCCTTGAGCGACTTGGCGGCCTGCCCGGCCTGTTCGGCGTACAGGGCGTCGCTGGAACACAGCACGGCCTCGGTGGCGCCGCTGTCCTCGAAGGAGCCCTCGGTGACCGGTTCGACACCGCCCGCCTGGAAGAGGTTGGCGGCGAAGGTGGCGCGCGCGGTGTACTCGGCGGCCGAGCCGAGGGCCGCCAGGTAGACCCGGGGGCGGGCGCCGGTCGCGGCCAGGTGGGCGTCGGAGCGGGCGCGCAGTTCCTCGAACGCCTCGTCGCGGCGCACCCGCGGCAGCCCCCCGGACGGCGGCTCGGGCGCGCGCTCGCGCTCCACCGGCTTCTCCGCCAGCAGCGGGAACTCACTGACGCCGGTGATGGGTTCGCGCCGCTTGGCGAGCTTCTTGGAGCGCTCCGCCCAGGTCGTCGCGAGGTCGGTGCGCAGCCGGCCGGAGCGCAGGACGGCCGCCTGGCCGCCGTCGCGCTCGATCGTCCGGAAGAACTCCCAGGCCGCGTGCGCGAGTTCGTCGGTCAGTCGCTCCACGTACCAGGAGCCGCCCGCCGGGTCGATGACCCGGGCCAGGTGGGACTCCTCGATCAGGATCGTGGAGGTGTTGCGGGCGATTCGGCGCGCGAACGCGTCGGGCAGGCCGAGCGCGTGGTCGAACGGCAGGACGGTCACGGAGTCGGCGCCGCCGACCCCGGCGGCCAGCGTCGCGACCGTCGTGCGGAGCATGTTCACCCACGGGTCGCGGCGGGCCATCATCACCGGGGAGGTCACCGCGTGCTGCACCTGGGCGCCCGGGGCCCCGCACACCTCGGCGACCCGGGACCACAGCCGGCGCGCGGCCCGCAGCTTGGCGATGGTGAGGAACTGGTCGGCGGTGGCCGCGTAACGGAACTCCAGCTGTCCGGCAGCCTGTTCGATGCTCAGCCCGGCCTCGGTGAGCTGCCGCAGATAGGCCACACCGGTGCCGAGCGAGGCGCCCAGCTCCTGTGCGGCCGAGCCGCCCGCCTCGTGGTACGGCAGCGCGTCGACGGTCAGCGCGCGCAGCCCGGGGTGACGCTCGGCGCAGCGCGCGGCCAGGGCGGCGTACGGCGCGAAGTCCAGGGCGGTGCCGGTACGGGCCTCGTACCCGAGCGGGTCGCCGCCCAGATTGCCGCGTACGGTCCCGGCGTCCACGCCCTTGTCGGCGTGGAGCCGCAGCAGTGCCTCGGCGGCCTGCCCGGTGTCCCGGCCGGCGTCCAGCACGACCGGTGCGAGGTCGAGGTACACGCCCTCCAGCGCCTCGCCCAGCCGGTCGACCGGGATGCCGCCCTCGCCCAGCACGAGCCACAGCGAGGTTCCGCCGTTCTCCAGGTCGGCCAGGACGGCGCCCTCCGCGAGGGCGGTGTGCCGCTGCCGCACGTCCCAGCCGCCCACGGTGTTGCCCTCGGGGCGGCAGCCGCGCACATAGGGTGCGAAGCCCGGCAGTCCGGGGTCGGGCGCGGCGTCGCGCGCGGTGTACAGGGGGCGGGTGCGCAGCCCGTCCTCCAGCGTCGTGGACAGGGCGTCCTCAACTGCCGCGCCCGAGACTTCCTTGCCCGACTTGCGCAGCACGCCCTCCACCAGGCGTTGCCACTGCTCGTGCGTCGCGTCAGGGAACTCGGCGGCCAGTGAGAGCCCGTCGTCAGGCAGGACCGTCATGGCTCGGATGCTAGGGCAGGGCGCTCGACCACGACTAAACGAAGCCCTGTGAGGTTTCTCCTCTTGCGCGTGTGACCTGCGTCGCTCAGCTCCCGGTGGGTGCGGCGTCGGGCTCCGGAAGGTCGGGTACGAGCGCGCACACGGCCGCGCGCTGGTCGGGTCCCATGGAGTCCGCGAGGGCCTGCCGGACGGTCGCCGCGAGCAGGGCGGAGGTCTCGGCCAGCAGGTCGCGCGCCTTGTCGGTGAGGGCGACCTGGACGCCGCGCCTGTCACCGCACACGGACGTGCGGGCGACCAGACCGGCCCGCTGGAGGCAGGCGATCTGGTAGGTGAGCCGGGTCTTGGGCCGGCCGAGGAGGTCGGCGACCTGGGTCATGCGCAGCCCGGTGCGGGGCTGTTCCGCCAGCAGGCACAGGATCAGGAACTCGTCGTGGGAGACGTCGAGGGTGTCCTTCACGGCCGAGCGCAGCCGTTGCTCCACGGCACCGGTGGTGGCCAGCAGGATCATCCAGGCACGCAGCTCGGCCGGCAGCAGGCTGCCGGCCGGGGCGGGGCAGGGCAGCCGGTCGGCGAGGTGCGCGTCGGGGTCGGACATGGCTCGAGTCTACCTGTTGTCCAAATTTGGACCATGTTGGTGCCTGATTCCGGGCGAGTCGGTTGTCCAAATTTGGATAAGCGGCTAGCGTGACGACAGTCGTCCAAATTTGAACCACTCACGTCGGGAGTACGACCATGACCGTCGCCGTGCAGACAGGCACCTGGCAGCTCGACCCGGCCGCGTCCGCCGTGGGGCTGCGGCACAAGACCTTCTGGGGGCTCGTCACCGTGAAAGGCGCCTTCACCGGTGTGTCCGGCGGCGGCGAGGTGCATGCCGACGGCTCGGCCACCGGCACCGTGACCCTGGAGGCGGCCTCTTTGGACACCGGGCACGCCAAGCGGGACACGCATCTGCGCTCGGCCGACTTCTTCGACGCCGGCGAGCACCCGGAGCTCACCTTCGCCGTCCGCGCCGCCGAGCGTCTCGACGGCGACGCCGTACGGGTCACCGGTCAGCTGACCGTGTGCGGCGTCAGCAGGCCCGTGACCTTCACCGCGCGCCTGGCCGAGGCGGGCGCCGACGCGCTCACCCTGGACGCGGAGTTCACCGTGGACCGCGAGCAGTTCGGCATGGGGTGGAACCAGCTGGGCATGATGCGCGGGCTCACCACGGTGACCGCGAGCCTGCGCTTCCTGCGAACGCCTGCCTGAACCGCCCGCTCAGCCCTTCGGCGCCGCCCCGCCCTTGCCGCTCGCGTCCTTGATGCCCAGCTCGGCCCGGGTCACGTCCTTGGTGGAGAGCGTCTGCGGGGTCGCCGTGAAGGCGCGCAGCCGGATGTGCGTGTACTTCTTCGAGGGCAACGGGACTCCTCCCCTGGGCGCGCGCAGCTGGACGGTCGCCGTGGTGTGCGCGGGGATCGTGGCCGGGCCGTGCGCCAGCGACCAGTACCGGCTCATGCCCTGGCCCGTCGTCAGCATGTAGTGCGGGGTGAGCGCGGTGTCGCCGGTATTGGTCACCTTGACGCTCAGCGCCGTCAGCGTGCGCTTCGAGCCGTGGCGGTTCGCCGTGATGTCCATGCTCAGCGGCGGCTTCCCCGTCATCGCCAGGGTCGCGCTCACCAGCGCGGGCAGCACCAGCACCACCACGGCCGCCGCCAGGGCCGGCCGGCGGCGGCGGCCCGTCAGCCACCGGGGGCGCGGCTGCCACGCGTTCCGGAACTCCGACAGGGGCGCGGTGACGGCCGCCGCCAGCCACAGCGGCGTGTACATCAGGTAGTAGCCGTCCTGGGAGCGGGTCGCCAGGTAGAAGGCGCACCAGGGCAGCACGGTCGCGGCCGGGCCCAGTCGCCGTACGAACAGCACGAACAGCGCCATCAGGGCCGCGGCGAGCAGCATGCTCGCGTGGCCGTACCAGTCGAGCCGGTCGCTGCCGTGCGTGAAGTACAGGGAGACGTCGACCAGGCCCTGGCCGTGCAGCACCGCGCCCTGGGTCAGCGGCAGGGCGATGCCGTCCAGCCACGGGCCCGGCTCACTGACGACGAAGTAGGCGTTGATCAGCAGCCAGGTGGCGACGGCGATCCCGGTGATCCGCAGCACCACCCGCGCGGCCTCGCGCCCGCCGAGTTCACCGCGGCGCACGGCGTAGATCCCGGCCAGCAGGAACGGGGTGACGAACCAGGGGAGCTGCTGGGCCGCGCACGCGGCGCCGATGCACGCGGCCCGCGCGATCCCGGCGGCACCCAGCCGGCCCCCGGCGCCGAACCGCGGCCAGCGCATCACCACCGGCACCAGCAGGACCAGGCCGACGATCGCCGGGTAGCCCTGACGGGCGTACGACGGCAGGAAACTGAAGCCCAGACAGACCATCGTGGCCGCCGACCGCCACGGCGTCGGCAGCAGCCGCCACAGCACGACCGTGCCGACGATCAGGACGGCCGTCACCGCGAGCGTGGCCGGTGCGCCGGCGTGGCCGAGCCACAGGAAGGGCACGGTAAGAAGCGGCGCCAGCGGCGGATAGCCGTACGTGAAGTCGTAACCGCCGGTCGTCGTCGCCGTCAGGGCGACGCCCTTGATGCGGAAGAGCCACGGCCACGGCTGGTCGTACACCTGGTGTCCGTGCACGATCTGTTTCGCCGCCTGCGTGGTCAGGACCGCCTCGTCGCCGCCCGCGTGGTTCAGCGTCCAGGCGCACAGGGTGAGCGCGACGGCGGTCACCAGCACCACCACGTCCAGGCGGGCCAGCGAGCGAGCCCGGCGGACCGTCAGGGTGAGAACGCCGGTCACCAGGATCGAGGCGTAGCAGAGGGAGACGACCGCTGCGAGGACCAGTTTGTGCGTGGCCGCCTGCGTCCACACCGCGCGGGTGCCGATGAACAGGCTGACATCGGCGAGCAGTGTCAGCACGCGATGCCACTGCGCGGGAGCTTCGTGGATCGCCGCGCGGGCGACCGGGACGGCGGACACCGCCGACTGCGTCCGCCGGCCGACTGTCACCTGCTGTGTTTCTGCCAAGTGCACGGGAACGGACGCTATCGGGGGTGGATGTGCGACACGTGGCGCCTCGTGAAGAGGACGGTATGAGGGAGGTAAGAAGCGGGCGTATTCGCACATGTGACGCAGGTCGCTCTCGGCCATGTGGCACAGGACCGGTGGCGCAGTGTGTCGCTGTTGGGCCGAACGGGTGACATGGCGTAAGAATTGGCTGGTGCAGGCATGGAGTGCGAGTCAGGTCGGGGGGAGCCGGTGAGCCGCTACGACGTCACCGATGAGCAGTGGGAGGGGCTCGCCCAGGTCGTGCCGCTGCGGGGCCGGGACGCCTGGCCGTCGGCGGTGAACCACCGCTCGCTGCCGGACGCCGAGACCGAGACCCGGCGCCGGTTCGTGGTCCTGCGCGTCAACGTCTTCGCGGACGCCCGCGACGTGGCCGAGACCCTGATGGCGGGCGCGCCGGTCCTGCTGGACCTGACCGGCGCGGAGAACGAGGTCGCCAAGCGCGTCCTCGACTTCAGCACCGGCGTGGTCTTCGGCCTGGGCAGCGGAATGCACCGTGTCGACCGCAATGTGTTCCTCCTCACTCCACCCGGCACCGAGGTGAGCGGGTTGATGGAGGGCATGGGGGTTTCCGGGGGCTGAGCCGGGGCCTTCGGCGGTCGGGTGCGATCCTCGGGCGGTCGAGGACAGTGGGCGGCCCGGCGGTCGGGCGCGTGTCCGGTCGTCCGGGGCGCCGGTGGCGGTGCCGGAGGTGCGCGCGGGGGTGCCTCCGGGCGACGGTCGGTTCGCTGTCACTCGACCGGGTGGCCCCGGTCGCGCCGGATGCCGTCTCGACCGCCCGATCGTGGGAAGACGCCGGCGTGAAACGGTTCGGCAGGCGGGGCTCGGCCTACGGTCCGGGCATGGCCGTCCCTTCCGCGTCCGCCGCGACCGTCCCCCCGCAGTTCCGTCAGCCCTCCGATGTGCGCGCCCGGATCACCGAGTTGCGGCTGTCGGCCTTCGCCGTGCACCGGCGGGCCGGCTTCCCGCTGGGTGCCGTCACCTTGTTCGCCGGGCGCAGCGGTGCGGGCAAGACGACCGCGCTCGCGGCGTACGAGGCGCTCGCCCGGCTCGGCGGCGGGGCCTCGCTGCGCGAGGCGTTCCCGGACCCCGTGGCCTGTGTGCCGCAGCGGGCGCGTCCCGATGCGGGCGGACGCCGCGGCTTCCGGATCGGGTGTACGGCCGACGGTGCCGAGGGGCCGGTGCGGCTCGACCTCGCCGTGCAGGCCGAACCGGACCTCAGGATCGTGGGCGAGCGGCTGACCGCGGGCGGCGTGGTCCTGCTGGAGACCGCGCTGCGCGACCCCGGGCGCCGTACCGTCCAGGCCGCCTGGCACACGGCCGGCTCCGCACCGGTGACCCGTGCCCCGCTGCCGGACGACCGCCTCGGCACCGCCCTGCTGCCGTTGCGCGTGGCCGGCAAGACGGACGGGCAGCGGCAGGTGCTCGCCGCGGCCGAGCAGACGGTGGTCGCGCTGCGGTCCGTATTCCCCTGCGACCCCCGGCCCGACTGCATGCGCGGCCCCGTCCCCACCGGCTCCGGGCGGCTGCTGCCCGGCTGCGACAACCTCGCCGACGTGCTGTGGCGCACCCGGACGGAGTGCAGCCGCCGGCACGGACTGCTGGTCGACGCGCTGCGTGCGGGATGCGCGGGCCCGGTGGCCGACCTCCTCGCCGAGCCGCTGCCCGACGGCACCGTACGGGCGCTGCTCGACCGCGGCGACGGCCCGCGCACCGAACTCGCCCGGCTCGGCGACGGCGAACTCCGCTACCTCGCGCTGACGCTGGTGCTGCTGACCGGGCCCGGCGTGCTGGCCGTGGACGCCCCGGGTGAGGTGCCCGACGCGCTGCGCACCCTCACCGTCCTCGCCGACGGCTTCGATCGCGGCCTCGACCCCGTCCAGCGCCGCGAACTGCTGGGTACGGCGGCCCGGATGGGCGAGCGCGGGCACATCCGGTTCGTCGGCGCGGTGAGCGACGCCTCGTGGGCCGCCGGGACCGACGGCGTCACGGTGGTAGACCTGGACGCGTGACGGAACCTCTCGACCTCGCCCGACTCCAGCGCCGGCTCGCCGAGTTCGCGGCCGCACGGAACTGGCAGCCCTACCACACCCCCAAGAACCTCGTCGCCGCGCTCAGCGTGGAGGCCTCCGAGCTGATGGAGATCTTCCAGTGGCTGACGCCGGAGGAGTCCGGGCGGGTGATGGACGATCCCGGCACCGCGCACCGGGTCGCGGACGAGGTCGCCGACGTCCTCGCCTATCTGCTGCAGTTCTGCGAGGTCCTGGACATCGACCCGCTGGCCGCCCTGGACGCCAAGATCGACCGCAACGAAGAGCGCTTTCCCGTGCCGGGAGCGCAGAGCGGCGTCGCGCACCCCCAAGGACCGGAAGCCTGAAGTCCGATATCACTCTACGGAGTCAAATTGCCTGTCGAATCCGAATTGTTGTCCACAGATTTCGGTCTACCTCTGGCTTTTCGTCCTTGACGCCTTCACTCTGGGTAGTGGACACGGGAGTTCCGCCGGGCGTGCGAGGGGGCACGCGGAAGGACGGGGACGACGCATGGATGCGATACGGCTCATCCTCACGGGCAGGCGTGCGCTGGCCTGTGCTGCCGACGCGGGCGAGATCATGGCGGAAGTCTGGCAGGCGCAGGCACTGGCCCAGGCGATCGGCAGCAGACTCGCGGTCTCCGGCCCGCCGGAGCTGCGCGGCGAGGCGCTCGGCCTGACCGAGCTGGCGGGCCGGGGCTGCGGAGTCCTGGACCCGCCCCAGCTCGACCTGGGTGCCCTGCGCGCCGCCCAGCTCACCGAACTGGCCGACGCCCGCGAGACCCTGCTCTGCCTCGGGGGCCTGCTCGGCGAGGTCGGCATCGCTCTGGTCGGCATGGCGAGTTCGGCCGACGACGAGACGACGTACTGGCAGTGCATGGAGGCCATCGACGCGGCCGACGAGTCCCGCGACCGCGTCGTCGAGATGCTCCGCAAGCTGGCGGCGCGGGAGGAGGCATTACAGCGGGACGAGACATTACCGGGGGAGCGGACGCCCCAGCGGGACGAGACGTTGCGGGAGAACGGTCGGCAGAACAGCCCGTCGAGCGCCCTGGGCACCTGACACGACCCGCCCGCCGCACCACCACGAGGGCCGGCCGCACCGCCCGGCAGCCGGCGGCTCCGTGCCGGTCACCGGCACCTGGCGCACCCCCGCGGTGACCCGACCGACCGCCGTTCGCGGTGGCACCGAAGAGGTTGACCGGCGGTGCGGTGTGCAGGATGGATGTATGGACCTTCGAATCTTCACCGAGCCCCAGCAAGGGGCTACCTATGACACCTTGCTCGCCGTGGCGAAGGCCACCGAGGACCTCGGTTTCGATGCCTTCTTCCGTTCCGACCACTACCTCCGCATGGGCAACGTCGACGGCCTGCCCGGCCCCACGGACGCCTGGATCACCCTGGCCGGCCTGGCCCGCGAGACCCGGCGCATCCGCCTCGGCACGCTGATGACGGCAGGTACCTTCCGGCTGCCCGGTGTGCTCGCCGTCCAGGTCGCCCAGGTCGACCAGATGTCCGGCGGCCGGGTGGAGCTGGGTCTCGGCGCGGGCTGGTTCGAGGAGGAGCACCGGGCGTACGGCATCCCCTTCCCGAAGGAGAAGTTCGCCCGGCTGGAGGAACAGTTGGCGATCGTCACCGGGCTGTGGGCGACCGAGGTGGGCAAGACCTTCGACTTCCACGGCACGTACTACGACCTGACCGGATCGCCCGCGCTGCCCAAGCCCGCCCAGGGGAAGGTCCCGGTGCTCATCGGCGGCCACGGCGCGACCCGTACGCCGCGGCTGGCCGCGCAGTACGCGGACGAGTTCAACATCCCCTTCGCCTCCGTGGAGGACAGCGCGCGGCAGTTCGGCCGGGTGCGTGCGGCGGCCGAGGCGGCCGGGCGCGGCGCGGACGCGCTGACGTACTCCAATGCGCTCGTGGTCTGCGTCGGCCGGGACGACCGGGAAGTCGCCCGCCGCGCCGCCGCGATCGGCCGCGACGTGGACGAACTGAAGGCCAACGGTCTGGCCGGCTCGCCGGCCGAGGTCGTCGACAAGATCGGCCGCTACGCCGAGATCGGCTCGCAGCGGATCTATCTGCAGCTCCTGGACCTCGACGACCTGGACCACCTGGAGCTGATCTCCGCACAGGTCCTGGTGCAGCTGTCGTAGGGCACACGACGGCCCGAGAGGGCGGATCCGACCGCGCCGTGACGAAGGCCCCGTGACCGGAACCACCGCTCCGGTCACGGGGCCCGTCACTCCTCCCGCAGGCCCGTGACCGGATCGCGGGACAGGCCATGGGTGTCGTGAAGATGATCGAAGTCCTCGTCCGTCAGCCTGCTCCGGAACTGCGGCCGGGCAAGCACCTGCCGGCCGCGTTCCAGCAGTCGGCCGAACCGGCGCTCCTCCTCCAGCAACAGCCGGTGTACGGCGCCGGGGTCTCCCTTCTGCCGGAAGTGGTCGGGGGTGTGCGTGACCAACTCCTGCGGAAGGTCTCCGAGACCGCGCGAGGGATCCTCCCGCCACAGCACGGTGAGCACCCGTCGCACCAAGCGGCGCAGCACGCAGCCTCGCCCGGCGGGGGAGGCACCGGAGAACGGGACCGTGCGGCCGTCGCACCGGACAGGAGGGCGAGGATGTCAGGGGATCATCGACGGGCCGTTTCCGGTCGCCGGTGGAGGGACGTCAGGCGGCGGCAACCGGCGAGCCGGCCGCTCGCGCGGTCGCGGTGGTGTTCCGGCCGGTGACGTCCATGGTGTGACCATGAGCCGCCCCGTACGTCGAGCACGTGGGTTTCCGGCTCGGCGCGCCGTTTTCACCGGCCGGGCGGGCGTGTCATGAAGTGACGGCCATGGGTTTCGGCATCCGTTCCTGTGCCTTCCACGACGGCGACGCCGTCCCGATGGATGCCTCGGTCGTCCGGGGGGCCGGAGCGGTACGTGCTCGGGCGCGACCGAGGCGTGCCTCGCGGTGCCCGACAGGGAGGGGCGGCCGGCCGCGTACCCCTTCGGCTGCGGCGCACATCTCGCGGTGGCCGACTTCACCTGCTCCAGGTGAGGCCCTCGTGAGGCATCCGTGAAGTCGATGTGCCGGAACTGTGGGCTCCATCACGGCGCCCATGATCCGGACCTGATCGGATGGCCGGGTGCGCAGAGTCCTTCCCCTCGCCCTCATCGGCCTGTTCGCCCTGTCCGCCTGCCAGTTGGCCGGTCACGACGACCCCGCCGACAAGGCCCGCGGCCTCAACACCATGGCGGCGCTCCCGCTGCACGCCTACGTCCCCGATCCCGCGTCGGACGGTGGGAAGGCTGTCGGCAGGGCCCAGTGGATCCTCGGGAAGCAGTGCATGGTCAAGCTGGGCTTCACCGGATTCGCGGCGCTCGACACCGAGTCCATGGCGTCGACCGAACCGGTCCGGCGGGACACGATCACGGAGGACGCCGACATGCCCGGCGACGACACGCCGTACGGCGTCGTCGACCCCGACCTGACCGCCGAGCACGGCTACCACAACCGCACGGCGGACTCCGCCGGCCGCTACCAGCGGTGGCCCGCCGACCAGTACGCCGCGCTCACCGGATCCTTCCAGCCCGGCGACAGCCACGTCACCCACGGGCACCGCATCCCCGAGGGCGGCTGCCTGGGCCAGGCGATGCGGAAGATCTACGGCGCCCCGCCCAAGGCGACCAAGGTCGCCGGCATCAGGCTGTCCGGCTACTACTCGCTCGCCCTCGAACTCTGGCACGACTCCCGCGAGCAGGCGAGCAAGGACCCCGCCTGGAAGAAGGCGGACCGGGCATGGTCGGCCTGCATGAAGAAGATGGGCTTCCGCTACGCCACCCCGGACAAGGCCACCTACGACTCCGGCTGGTTCGGGCACACCAAGCCGTCGGAGAAGGAGAGGAAGACGGCGACCGCCGACGCCCGCTGCAAGCTCGACACCGGCTACGTCCCCACCGTCCACGCCCTGGAGGTACGGGCCCAGAAGGCCGCCATCGCCCGGCACCGGCGCAGCCTCGATGCGCTGCGGGCGGCCGACGAGCGGGCGATGCGGAACGCGCAGAAGATCGCCGGCAACGCGTCGTGACGACCGGTGCACGGTGAGAAAAACGGTGGTCGGCGAGGCCTGATGCCGGAACACTCGGACATGTGTTCCTGACGATCTCCATGCGCGGCGACGCCGCCCAGCCGGCCACCGACCTCGGGTATCTGCTGCACAAGCACCCTGACAAGGCACAGAAGTTCACCACGTCCCACGGCACGGCGCACGTCTTCTACCCCGAGGCGGACGAGCGGTGCTGCACGGCCGCTCTGCTGCTGGAGGTCGACACGCTCGCGCTGGTCCGGCGGAGCAGGGGCAAGGGCCGCGGCGGCGCCCCCGACGCGGCACTCGCGCAGTACGTCAACGACCGTCCCTACGCGGCCTCGTCGCTGCTCGCGGTGGCGCTCGGCGGCGTGTTCTCCAGCGCGATGAAGGGCGCCTGTGCCGCCAGGCCCGGACTTCCCGAGCAGCCGAGGCCGTTGCGCATCGAGGTGCCCGCGCTGCCCGCCCGCGGCGGACCAGAGCTGGTACGCCGGCTCTTCCAGCCGCTGGGCTGGACGGTCGCCGCCGAACCGGTCGCCCTGGACGCCGAGTTCCCCGAGTGGGGCGACTCGCGCTATGTGCGTCTCGTCCTGGAGTCCGAGGCGCTGACCCTCGCCGAGGCACTGCGTCACCTCTATGTCCTGCTGCCGGTCCTCGACGATGCCAAGCACTACTGGATCTCCTCCGACGAGGTCGACAAGCTGTTGCGGGCCGGTGAGGGCTGGCTGCCGGTCCACCCGGAGCAGAAGCTGATCACCAGCCGGTATCTCTCCCGCCGCTGGTCGCTCACCCGGCAGGCGATGGAGCGGCTGGAACTGGTGCGCCTGGCCGAGGCCGACGACAGTGAGGTCGAGGAGATCGACAACGCGGTCGAGGTGGAGACCGAGACGGAGGAGAGGCCGACCCCGCTCGCCGTCCAGCGCCGCGAGGCGATCCTCGCCGCCCTGCGCGAGCACGGCGCCTCTCGTGTCCTCGACCTCGGCTGCGGACAGGGCGAGCTGGTGCGGGAGCTGCTGAAGAACACGGAGTTCACCGGGATCCTCGGGATCGACGTGTCCGTGCGGGCACTGACCATCGCCTCCCGGCGGCTGAAGCTGGACCGCATGGGGGAGCGGCAGGCGTCCCGCGTCAAGCTGGTGCAGGGCTCGCTCGCCTACACCGACAACCGGCTCAAGGGCTACGACGCCGCCGTGCTCAGCGAGGTCGTCGAGCACCTCGACCTGCCCCGGCTGCCCGCCCTGGAGTACGCCGTGTTCGGGCACGCCCGCCCGCGCACGGTCCTCGTGACCACCCCGAACGTCGAGTACAACGTCCGCTGGGAGACCCTGCCCGCCGGACACGCCAGGCACGGCGACCACCGCTTCGAGTGGACCCGCGAGGAGTTCCGCGCCTGGGCGCGGACGGTGGCCGAACGGCACGGGTACGACGTCCGGTTCGCGCCCGTCGGCCCGGACGACGCCGAGGTCGGCCCGCCCACGCAGATGGCCGTGTTCACCCTGAGGACCGAGAAGGAGGCGAAGGCCGCATGAGCGAGATCCAGAAGCAGGGACGGGCGCTCCCCGTCACCGACCTCTCCCTCGTCGTGCTCGTCGGCGCCTCCGGCTCCGGCAAGTCCACCTTCGCCCGCCGGCACTTCAAGCCCACCGAGGTGATCTCCTCGGACTTCTGCCGCGGCCTGGTCTGCGACGACGAGAACGACCAGAGCGCGACCCGGGACGCCTTCGACGTGCTGCACCACATCGCCGGCAAGCGGCTGGCCGCCGGCCGCCGTACCGTCGTCGACGCCACCAGCGTCCAGCAGGACGCCCGGCGTCAGCTGATCGACCTGGCCAAGCAGCACGACGTGCTGCCGATCGCCATCGTGCTGGACATACCGGAGGAGGTGTGCGCCGAGCGCAACGCGGCCCGCAGCGACCGCGCCGACATGCCCCGCCGGGTCATCCAGCGGCACATCCGCGAACTGCGCCGCTCGCTGCGCCACCTGGAGCGCGAGGGCTTCCGCAAGGTGCACGTCCTGCGCGGCGTCGAGGAGGCGGAGAACGCCACCGTCGTCACCGAGAAGCGGTTCAACGACCTGACCCACCTCACCGGCCCCTTCGACATCATCGGCGACGTCCACGGCTGCTCCGGCGAGTTGGAGGCGCTGCTCGCCAAGCTGGGCTACACCGACGGCGTGCACCCCGAGGGCCGTACCGCCGTGTTCGTCGGCGACCTGGTCGACCGCGGCCCGGACACCCCCGGCGTGCTGCGCCGGGTGATGTCGATGGTCGAGACGGGCAACGCACTGTGCGTGCCGGGCAACCACGAGAACAAGTACGGCCGCCACCTCAAGGGCCGAAACGTCCAGCACACCCACGGGCTCGCCGAGACCATCGCGCAGATGGCGGGCGAGAGCGAGGAGTTCCAGGAGCGGGTGCGGGCCTTCCTGGCGGGGCTGGTCAGCCACTACCTCCTCGACGGCGGCAGGCTGGTCGTCTGCCACGCCGGCCTGCCCGAGAAGTACCACGGCCGCACCTCCGGCCGGGTCCGTTCGCACGCCCTGTACGGCGACACCACCGGCGAGACCGACGAGTTCGGGCTGCCGGTGCGCTACCCCTGGGCGGAGGACTACCGGGGCCGCGCGGCGGTGGTCTACGGCCACACCACGGTGCCCGAAGCCACATGGCTCAACAACACCATCTGCCTGGACACCGGCGCCGTCTTCGGCGGCAAGCTGACCGCGCTGCGCTGGCCGGAGCGCGAGCTGGTCGACGTACCGGCCGAGCGGGTCTGGTACGAGCCGGCGAAGCCGCTGCGCTCCGAGGCGCCCGGCGGACACGACGGCCGGCCGTTGGACCTGGCGGACGTCCACGGCCGCCGGGCCGTGGAGACCCGGCACGCCGGCCGGGTGACGGTCCGCGAGGAGAACGCGGCGGCGGCCCTGGAGGTCATGAGCCGCTTCGCGATCGACCCGCGCCTGCTGCCGTACCTGCCGCCGACCATGGCACCTACGGCGACCTCGCAGGTCGACGGCTACCTGGAGCACCCGGTGGAGGCCTTCGCGCAGTACGCGGCGGACCGCGTCGGGCGGGTCGTGTGCGAGGAGAAGCACATGGGCTCGCGGGCGGTGGCCCTGGTGTGCCGGGACGCGCAGGCGGCACGCAAGCGGTTCGGGGCCGGGGGCACCTCCGGCCCGAGCGAGGCCGAGCGTGGGGGAGGGCCGACCGGTTCTCTCTACACCCGTACCGGCCGGCCGTTCTTCGACGACGAGAAGGTGACCGAGCAGATCCTCGGCCGGCTCCGCTCGGCGATCGCCGGCGCGGGGCTGTGGGACGAACTGGCCACCGACTGGCTGCTGCTGGACGCCGAACTGATGCCGTGGTCGCTGAAGGCCTCGGGTCTGCTGCGCAGCCAGTACGCCGCCGTCGGCGCCGCGTCCGGCGCGCTGTTCCCGGGCGCGCTGGCCGCCCTGGAGTCCGCCGCCGCACGGGGTGCGGACGTGGGCGGCCTGCTGGAGCGGCAGCGGGAGCGCGCCGCCGACGCGGCCGCCTTCACCACCGCCTACCGCCGCTACTGCTGGACCACCGACGGCCTGGACGGCGTGCGCCTGGCCCCCTTCCAGTTGCTGGCGGTCCAGGGCCGCAGCCTCGCCGCGCTGCCGCACGACGAACAACTGGCCCTGATCGACCGGCTGGTGGAGCACGACGGCACCGGACTGCTGCACACGACCCGGCGGCTGTACGTCGACACCGGTGAGCCGGAGTCGGTGCGCGCGGGCGTCGACTGGTGGCTGGAGATGACCGGCCGGGGCGGCGAGGGCATGGTCGTCAAGCCGGCCGGCGCGCTCGTCCGGGGCGGCGACGGGCGGCTGGTCCAGCCGGGCATCAAGTGCCGGGGGCGGGAGTACCTGCGGATCATCTACGGCCCCGAGTACACCCGCCCGGACAACCTCGCCAAGCTGCGGCAGCGGTTCCTGAACCACAAGCGGTCCCTCGCCCTGCGCGAGTACGCCCTCGGCCTGGAGGCCCTGGACCGGCTCGCGGACGGCGAGCCCCTGTGGCGGGTGCACGAGGCGGTGTTCGGGGTCCTCGCCCTGGAGTCGGAGCCGGTCGACCCGCGCCTGTAGCCGTCCCGGTTCACCGCGTCGGTCACAGAACGCCCTTGTGTCGCACACACATCTGTCCATATGGTGGACGGCCGTACGGCACAGGGGTGTTCCGCGCGCCGACGGGAGGGGTGGACATGGAGATCAAGAAGGTCGTGGTCCGCGAGGAGGCACGGGGCACCGGGCGGCGCCCGGCGATCCTGGAGAAACGGCCGACCCGCTGAGCATGCGCGTCCACCTGGTCACGATGCCCTGGCATCCGCTCGACCTTCCCTCCCTCCAGCTCGGCCTGCTGAACCGGCTGGTCCGCCGGGTGGAACCGGACGCCGAGGTCACGGAGTTCCACGGCTCGCTGCGCTGGGCGGAGTTCCTGCTGGAGCGCTCCGGCGGCCGGCTGAGGCCGGGCGACTGTGTCTCCGTCGGCAGCGACGCCATCTTCCACGGCCTCGGCGACTGGGTCTTCTCCGGTGTCCTGTACGACGATCCGGGCTGGGGCCTGGCCCGGCTGCGCGGGTACGCAGCCGAGCGGGACGTCTTCATCGACACGGCCGTCGCCATGCGGCCGTACGCCGCCGGCTTCGTCGCCGCCTGCGCCGAGGAGGTGCTGGCGGCCCGGCCGGACGTGGTCGGGTTCACGAGCACCTTCATGCAGAACGTCGCGTCCCTCGCACTGGCCCGCGAACTCAAATGCAGGCGGCCGGAGTTGACGGTGGTCTTCGGCGGCAGCAACTGCGACGGGCCGATGGGCCACGCCCTGCACCGCAACCACCCCTTCGTCGACCATGTGGTCCGCGGCGAGGCCGAGTACGCCTTCCCGGCCCTGTTGCGGCACCTGGCCGAGGGCACCGACCCCGTCGACGTGCCGGGCCTGTGCTGGTGGGACGGCACGGTCTCGCGCGCCAACCCCGCCCCCCGGCGGACCGTGGCCCCGGCCGACATCCCCTCGCCCGACTACGACCAGTGGCAGGCCGCGCTGGACGCCTCCCCGGTGCGGGAGTACGTGCATCCGAAGCTCGTCGTGGAGGGCGCCCGCGGCTGCTGGTGGGGCGAGAAGCACCACTGCACCTTCTGCGGGCTCAACGGCTCCGCCATGGCCTTCCGCGCCAAGCCCGGCGAGCGGCTGTGGGCGGAGATCGACCGGCTGGTGCGCCGGCACCGCGTCCTCGACGTGGTCACCGTCGACAACATCATCGACATGGCCTACTTCCGGGACTTCCTGCCCCGCGTGGTGGACAGTGGCTGGGACCTGCGGCTGCACTA
The DNA here is from genome assembly GCF_059510455.1 of Streptomyces sp. NTD91. Classification (NCBI taxonomy): domain Bacteria; kingdom Bacillati; phylum Actinomycetota; class Actinomycetes; order Kitasatosporales; family Streptomycetaceae; genus Streptomyces; species Streptomyces sp. NTD91. The sequence continues at coordinate 160,051 of NZ_JCAJZW010000011.1, read as the reverse complement.
CGAGGTCAAGTCCAATCTCACCCCGGCCCAGCTGCGGCTCCTCGGGGAGTCCGGCACCGTGCACCTCCAGCCCGGCATCGAGAGCCTGGGCAGCCGGGTGCTGGACCTGATGGACAAGGGCGTCACCGGCGCGCGCAACGTCCGCACCCTGCGCGAGTGCGAGAACCACGCCCTGACCTGCTCCTGGAACCTCCTCTACGGCTTCCCCGGCGAGACGGCCGACGACTACACCCCCGTGATCGACCAACTCCCGGCGCTCGTCCACCTCCAGCCGCCCAGCGGCGCCCACCGCATCCAGCTGGAACGGTTCAGCCCGCACTTCACCGACCCGGGCCTCGGCTTCGCCGAGCGCCGCCCGGCCCGGATGTACCAGCACGTCTACGAGCTGCCCGAGGACGAACTCGGCGACCTGGTCTACCTGTTCGACGCCGAGGACGCCGGCATCACGGGCCCGGTCGAGCGGCGCCTGCAGGACGCCGTGGCCGCGTGGCGCGCCGGGCACGCCCGTTCCCGGCTGCTGTTCGAGGAGGACGGGGAGCACCTTCTGGTCCACGACCGCCGGCACGGCCGACCGCCGGCCACCCACTGCTTCACCGGCTGGCGCGCCGAGGCCCTGCGCCGCCTGGAGGACGGCCGCAGCGTCCCGGCCCTGCACCGGTTGCTGACCGCCGACGGCTCGGGGCCGACGCTCCCTTCGCTGGCGGAGTGGGTCCAACAGGCTCTTGGAATGGGCCTGTTGTTCCGCGACGGAGCCACCTACGTGTCCCTGCCGACCTGGGGCGAGCCGGTCCGGCTGCCCGAGGGCGCCGTATGACCGCGCTGCCCGGCGCCGTGCCGTACCGGCTCACCGGGCGAGGGGTCGAACCGGCCGTACCACTGGACCTCGGCGGCGCGGGCCGGGAGACGGTGGAGGCGGTGCGCTTCCTGCGCGAGTGCGAGAGCCGGGGGCTGCGCGTCACCTGGCGGGCCGCGGGCAGTGCGCCGTACGACCTCGGTGTGCTCCGCCACCTGCCGCCGCCTGGGGAACTTCCGGGTCGTGAAGGCGAGTTGGCGGCCTGGCGGGCCGGTTACTCCCACGGAAGCCTTCATCACCGGCGCGGGCCCGGGTTCGTCCTGGTCCTGGACCGCAGAGAGCGGGGCACGGCCGTACGGCTCACCCTCGACCATCCCGGTCTCCTCGCCGCCTTCCTCCGCCTCCAGGAACCCGCGCCGCTCGACGCGGTCGACCCGGAGGCCGTGGACCTTCTCGCCGCCGAGCGGCTGGTGCTGGCCACCGGCGGCTGGGCGGTCGCGCTGCCCCCGCGCATCCGCCGCTGGCCGGTCCCCTGCACGGCGATCTGACCGGCGCCGCCACTTCTTGTCACCGAGACGAAAACAGGAGTGGCGGAAACGGTCGACAAGGGCGTGAAGACGGGCGCGGGCGGCCAGGATGGAGACATGGCATACCACGTCGACTCCGAGGCCGGGCGGCTGCGCCGGGTGATCCTGCACCGGCCCGACCTCGAGCTCAAGAGGCTCACCCCCAGCAACAAGGACGCCCTGCTCTTCGACGACGTGCTGTGGGTGCGCCGGGCGCGCGCCGAGCACGACGGGTTCGCGGACGTCCTGCGGGACCGCGGCGTCGTCGTCCACCTCTTCGGCGACCTGCTCACCGAGACGCTCCGGCTGCCCGAGGCCCGCACCCTCGTCCTCGACCGTGTCTTCCAGGAGAAGGAGTACGGCCCCCTCGCCGCCGGCCATCTGCGCGCCGCCTTCGAGGCGATGCCCGCGCGCGAGCTGGCCGAGGCGCTGGTGGGCGGCATGACCAAGCGGGAGTTCCTGCAGGCGCACGCGGAGCCGGCCTCCGTCCGCTTCCACGTGATGGACCTCGACGACTTCCTGCTCGGCCCCCTGCCCAACCACCTGTTCACCCGCGACACCTCCGCCTGGATCTACGACGGGGTCGCCATCAACGCCATGCGGCTGCCGGCGCGGCAGCGGGAGACGGTCCACTTCGAGGCGATCTACCGGTACCACCCGCTGTTCCGCGACGAGACCTTCCACGTCTGGTCGCAGGGGCAGGCCGACCACCCCTCCACCATCGAGGGCGGCGACGTCCTGGTGATCGGCAACGGCGCCGTCCTGGTCGGGATGAGCGAGCGCACCACCCCGCAGGCCGTGGAGATGCTGGCGTACAAGCTGTTCGCGGCGGGCTCGGCGCGCACCATCGTCGCCCTCGACATGCCCAAGCGGCGCGCCTTCATGCACCTCGACACCGTGATGACCATGGTCGACGGTGACACCTTCACCCAGTACGCCGGGCTCGGCATGCTGCGTTCGTACACCATCGAGCCGGGGGTCTGCGAGAAGGAGCTGAAGGTCACCGACCATCCGCCGGAGCACATGCACCGCGCGATCGCCGCCGCGCTCGGCCTCGGTGAGATCCGGGTGCTGACCGCCACGCAGGACGTGCACGCCGCCGAGCGCGAGCAGTGGGACGACGGCTGCAACGTGCTGGCCGTCGAGCCCGGCGTGGTCGTCGCCTACGAGCGCAACTCGACCACCAACACACACCTGCGCAAACAGGGCATCGAGGTGATAGAGATCCCGGGCAGCGAACTGGGCCGGGGCCGGGGTGGGCCGCGGTGCATGAGCTGTCCGGTGGAACGAGACGCCGTGTAACGCCGTCCCGCACCGCGAGACGGCGCATAGAAATGTGGATGGTCGTATAGACTTCCAATAGTCACGTGTTCTCGTACCCTCTGGAGCGCCCCCATGGCGACAGCCCCGAACGCCCTCGTCGGCCGCCACTTCCTCAAGGAGCTGGACTTCACCGAGGAGGAGTTCCGCGGTCTGGTCGAGCTGGCAGCCGAGCTGAAGGCGGCCAAGAAGGCGGGCACAGAGACGCAGTACCTGCGCGGCCGCACCATCGCGCTGGTCTTCGAGAAGACCTCGACGCGCACCCGCTGCGCGTTCGAGGTCGCCGCAGCCGACCAGGGTGCCCGCACCACCTACCTCGACCCGTCGGGCTCGCAGATCGGGCACAAGGAGTCCGTGCGGGACACCGCCCGGGTGCTGGGCCGGATGTTCGACGCCATCCAGTACCGCGGTGACAGCCAGGCCAAGGTCGAGGAGCTGGCGGCGTACGCCGGGGTGCCCGTCTACAACGGGCTCACCGACGACTGGCACCCCACCCAGATGCTCGCCGACGTGCTCACCATGACCGAGCACAGCGCCAAGCCGCTGCGGGAGATCGCCTTCGCCTACCTGGGCGACGCCCGCTTCAACATGGGCAATTCCTACCTGGTGACCGGCGCGCTGCTCGGCATGGACGTGCGGATCGTGGCCCCGAAGAGCTACTGGCCCGCCCAGGAGATCGTCGACCGGGCCCAGGAACTGGCCGCTTCCAGCGGCGCCCGGATCACGCTGACCGAGGAGACCGCGGAGGGTGTCGCGGGCACCGACTTCGTCGCCACGGACGTCTGGGTCTCCATGGGTGAGCCCAAGGAGGTCTGGGCCGAGCGGATCGACGCCCTCGCGCCGTACGCCGTGACCATGGACGTGCTGCGCGCCACCGGCAACCCGGACGTGAAGTTCCTGCACTGCCTGCCGGCCTTCCACGACCTGGGCACCCAGGTGGGCCGCGAGATCCACGAGACCTACGGCCGCGACTCGCTGGAGGTCACCGACGAGGTCTTCGAGTCCGCGCACTCGGTGGTCTTCGACGAGGCCGAGAACCGACTGCACACCATCAAGGCGGTGCTGGTCGCCACACTCGCCCGGCGCGCGTAGGCCCCCGTCCTCACCAGCCCTTATCCTGGCCGACGGCCCGGCACCACCCCAGCCTCGGGCCGCCGCCGCGACTCACCCGGTCGCCCGCACCCCCAGAAACGAGCACCACCCGCAATGCCCGCTCCCCGTGTCAAGTCCCCGCACCTGCTGGTCGCCGAATCCGGCGCCGACCGCGAGGGACACGGCCTGAAGCGCACGATGGGCCTCTTCCAGCTCGTCTGCTTCGGCGTCGGCGCCATCGTCGGCACCGGCATCTTCGTCGGCCTCTCCGACTCCGTCGCCCAGGCCGGCCCGGCCGTCGTCGTCTCCTTCGTCCTCGCCGCGATCACCTGCGTCTTCACCGCCTTCTCCTTCGCGGAGCTGGGCGGCGCGATCCCGGTCTCCGGCTCCTCGTACTCCTTCGCCTACGCCGGCCTCGGCGAGTCCACCGCCTTCCTGGTCGGCTGGTGCCTCCTGCTGGAGTACGGCGTCTCCGTCTCGGCCGTCGCCGTCGGCTGGAGCCAGTACGTCAACGAGCTGCTGCACAGCCTCACCGGCCTCCAGCTCCCGGCCGCGCTGTCCGCGGGCCCGGGCGACGGCGGGATCATCAACCTCCCGGCCGTCGTCGTGATCGCCATGGCCTCCGTGCTGCTGGTGCGCGGCGTGCGGGAGAGCGCCCGCGCGACGGCCGCCATGGCCGCCGTGAAGCTCGTCATCCTGCTGGCCTTCTGCGCCATCGGCTACAGCGCCTTCAAGCACGGCAACCTCACCCCGTTCTCCCCGGCCGGCCTCGGCGGCATCGGCGCGGGCACGACGGCCGCGTTCTTCTCCTACATCGGCTTCGACGCGATCACCACGGCCGGCGAGGAGGCCAAGAACCCGCGCCGGGACATCCCCGTCGCGATCATGGTCTGCATGGGTCTGGTGACGCTGCTGTACTGCGCGGTCGCGGTCGCCGCGATCGGCGCCGTCGGCAGCGACCAGGTGGCGGGCCGCCCCGCCGCCCTGTCCTACGTCGTCAACGAGGTCACCGGCTCCACCGTCGGCGGCGGAGTCGTCGCCTTCGGCGCGGTCGTCGCCATCGCCTCGGTCGTCCTCGCCGTGATGTACGGGCAGACCCGCATCCTGATGTCGATGTCCCGGGACGGTCTGATCCCGCGCGTGTTCGAGAAGGTGAACCCGAAGACCTCCACCCCGGTGGCCGGCACCCTGATCGTCGCCGCGGTATTCGCGCTCCCGGCGGCCTTCGCCTCGCTCGACTCCGTGATGAACCTGTGCACCGTCGGCACCCTCGCGATCATGGCCGTCGTCAACATCGCGGTGATCACCCTGCGCCGCCGCGAGCCGGGCCTCGGCCGCAGCTTCCGGGTGCCGCTGTACCCGGTCGGCCCGCTGCTCGGGGTCGCCTTCTGCCTGTACCTCATGTACGAGACCGGCTGGCAGACCTGGGTCCAGTTCGCCGTGTTCCTCGCCGTGGGCCTCGCGATCTACGCCGCCTACGGCCGCCGGCACTCCACGCTGGCCCAGGCCGCGCTCGAGGTCACGCCGAGTTCCGCCGCTGAGCGGGAACCGCAGGGAGCCTGAACCACACCGCCTTGCCCGACGCGGTGGGGCGGTGCCCGCAGGACGCGCTGAGGGTGCGGATCAGCAGCAGCCCGCGCCCGCCCTCCTGCCAGACGTCGGGCTCCTCGATCACCGGCCGGGTCAGATGGCCGGGCGGCGCCGGGTCCGGGTCGTGCACCTCGACCTGGCAGCCGCCCGGCAGCAGCTCCACCACCAGCTCGATGGGGCCGCGCCCGGCGGTGTGCTCCACGGCGTTGGCCACCAGCTCCGCCGTGAGCAGCTCCGCCGTGTCGCAGTCGGCCGGGTGCTCCCCCTCGGTGAGGGCCGTGCGCACCAGGGCGCGGGCCACGGGCACCGCCGCCGCGGTGTGCGGCAGCGCGACGCGCCAGGAGGCAGACCGAAGGGGCGTCACGAAGTGACCCGATGGGGGGCGGTGGTCGGGCGACGGGCGGGCGGGGCGTTCGTGCAAGGCGAGTCCGTTCATGGAGCAGGCTGTCCTGCTTTCGACTGTGGAAATGGTACGGGCCCGGCCTCGGGGGCCGACGACGGGCTGCGCCCGGGACCCGCGGCCCCGGTACCGGGCGGCCTACCCCGCCGAACGGCCTGGCTCGCCCGCTCGTGCCCACTGTTACGGCGCTGTCGCCGACCGATGACGCGCGTGACCGGATCCGGCCGAAGAACGGCCGAGGTTTGTCGCGGAGTCGTGACGACAGTCACAAACAAGTGATAACTTCGTGGGACAGTGCAACGTACGGCACCGCCGCCCTAGGAGGCCGCACGTCATGAGTCCCTTCACCGGCTCCGCCGCCCGCACCTCCCACTGGGAGCATCTGCGCCTCCGGCTCGACGACGGAGTCGCCACCGTCACCCTCGCCCGCCCCGAAAAGCTCAACGCGCTCACCTTCGGTGCCTACGCCGACCTGCGCGACCTGCTCGCCGAGCTGTCCCGGGAGCGCGCCGTACGCGCCCTGGTGCTGACCGGCGAGGGACGGGGCTTCTGCTCCGGCGGCGACGTCGACGAGATCATCGGCGCCACCCTCGGCATGGACACGGCGCAACTCCTCGACTTCAACCGGATGACCGGGCAGGTCGTCCGGGCGATCAGAGAGTGCCCCTTTCCCGTGATCGCGTCCGTCCACGGCGTGGCGGCCGGCGCCGGAGCGGTCCTGGCGCTCGCGGCCGACTTCCGTGTCGCGGACCCGAGCTCCCGCTTCGCGTTCCTCTTCACCCGCGTCGGTCTGTCCGGCGGCGACATGGGCGCGGCCTATCTGCTGCCCCGGATCGTCGGCCTCGGCCACGCCACCCGCCTGCTCATGCTCGGCGAACCGGTGCGGGCCCCCGAGGCCGAGCGGATCGGCCTGATCAGCGAGCTGACGGAGGAGGGGCGGGCGGACGAGGCCGCGCTGGCCCTGGCCCGCCGCCTCGCCGACGGTCCGGCCCTGGCGTACGCCCAGACGAAGGCCCTGCTGACGGCCGAGCTGGACATGCCTCTCGCCGCGGCCGTCGAGCTGGACGCCTCGACCCAGGCCCTGCTGATGAACGGCGAGGACTACGCGGAGTTCCACGCGGCCTTCACCGAGAAGCGCCCTGCGAAATGGCGAGGAAGGTGAGCGCCCGTGCGCGTGGCTGTCATCGGCGGCGGTCCCGGCGGCCTGTACGCCGCTGCGCTGCTCAAACGACTCGACCCGGCCCGTGAGATCACCGTCTGGGAGCGCAACGCCCCCGACGTCACCTTCGGCTTCGGCGTGGTCCTCTCCGACGAGACCCTCGGCGGCATCGAACACGCCGACCCCGTGGTGTTCGAGGCCCTGCAGCGGGACTTCGTCCGCTGGGACGACATCGACATCGTGCACCGGGGTGTCACGCACCGCTCCGGGGGCCATGGCTTCGCGGCGCTGGGCAGGCGCCGGCTCCTCGCGATCCTGCACGAGCGCTGCCGGTCCCTCGGCGTGGACCTGAGGTTCTCCACCGAGGCACCCGACGCCGGCACGCTCTCCGCCGCGTACGACCTCGTGATCGCCGCCGACGGCGTCAACAGCACCACCCGCGCCGCCCACGCCGACGTGTTCGATCCGCACGTGACGACCCACCGCTGCCGCTACATCTGGCTCGCCGCCGACTTCGCCTTCGACGCCTTCCGCTTCGAGATCGCCGAGACCCCGCACGGCGTGATGCAACTGCACGGCTACCCCTATGCCCGCCCGTCTGTCGACCACGCCCCCGCGACCGGCGCCTTTGGAGCGCAGAAGAACCAGTTCGGTGCCTCCACCGTCATCGTCGAGATGCGCGAGGAGGTCTGGAAGGCGGCCGGATTCGACGAGATCACCCCGCAGGAGTCCATCGAGCGCTGCGCCAAGGTCTTCGCCGACGCGCTCCGCGGCCGCCCCCTGCACTCCAACAACTCGGCCTGGACCGGCTTCCGTACGGTCGCCAACGGCCGCTGGTCCCACGGCAACGTCGTCCTCCTCGGCGACGCCGCGCACACCGCGCACTTCTCCATCGGCTCCGGCACCAAGCTGGCCGTGGAGGACGCGCTGGCCCTGGCCGCCTGTCTGGAGGAACAACCCGATGTGGCAAGCGCGTCGGCGGCCTACGAGGAGGAGCGCAAGCCGGTCGTCACCTCCACCCAGCGGGCCGCGCGCGCGAGCCTCGAGTGGTTCGAGAACCTGCGGCTGTACCTCGGTCAGCCGCCCCGCCAGTTCGCCTTCAACCTGCTCACCCGCAGCCGCCGCGTCACCCATGACAACCTGCGGCTGCGCGACGCCCGCTTCACCGAGGCGGTCGAGCGCGAGTTCGGCTGCCCGCCCGGCACGCCGCCGATGTTCACCCCGTTCCGGCTGCGTGGCCTGACCCTGCGCAACCGGGTCGTGGTGTCCCCGATGGACATGTACTCCGCCACCGACGGCGTCCCCGGCGACTTCCACCTCGTCCACCTGGGCGCCCGCGCGCTCGGCGGGGCCGGCCTGGTCATGACCGAGATGGTGTGCGTGAGCGAGGAGGGCCGGATCACGCCGGGCTGCGCCGGTCTCTACACCGGCCGGCAGGCCGAGGCATGGCGCCGGATCACCGACTTCGTGCACACCCAGGCACCCGGCACCGCACTCGGCGTACAACTCGGCCACTGTGGCCGCAAGGGCTCCACCCGGCGGATGTGGGAGGGCATGGACGAGCCGCTGTCCCGCGGCAACTGGCCGCTCGTGGCCGCATCCCCGCTGCCGTACAAGCCGGGCAGCCAGATCCCGCGCCAGCTCTCACGAGCTCAACTCACCGACGTACGCGAGCAGTTCATCGCAGCGGCCTGGCGTGCCGCGCGGGCCGGGTTCGACCTGCTCGAACTGCACTGCGCGCACGGCTATCTGCTCTCCGGCTTCCTCTCCCCGCTCACCAACCACCGCACCGACGCCTATGGCGGCTCGCCGGAGCGGCGGCTGAGGTTCCCGCTGGAGGTCTTCGACGCCGTACGCGCAGTGTGGCCCGCCGAGCGGCCGATGACCGTGCGCCTCTCGGCCACCGACTGGGCCGAGGGCGGCACCACCGCCGAGGACGCGGTGGAGATCGCCCGCGCCTTCGCCGCGCACGGCGCCGACGCGATCGACGTGTCCACCGGGCAGGTCGTGGCCGAGGAGCGGCCGGAGTTCGGACGGTCGTACCAGACGCCGTTCGCCGACCGGATCCGGCACGAGGTGGGCATCCCGGTGATCGCCGTCGGCGCGATCTCCTCGTGGGACGACGTCAACTCCCTGATCCTCGCCGGCCGTACGGATCTGTGCGCGCTGGGCCGCCCGCACCTGTACGACCCGCACTGGACCCTGCACGCGGCGGCCGAGCAGGGGTACACGGGGCCCGGGGCGGTGTGGCCCGCGCCCTACCGGGCGGGCAGCCGCCGCCCCCGGACCGGCCGCACGGACGCCCCCAAGCCCCGGCTGACCCTCGGCCGCTGAGCCGTCAGTGCCGTCTGCTCTACTCGGAGGCGGGAGACGAGGGACGGAGCGCTGATGGGTGTGCTGTTCGACTACTTCGTGGCGGCCGACCGGCCGACGGCGGTGGACCGGGCGATCGGACCGGGCGGGGACCCGTCGGCCGAAAGGCGGTCCCTCGGCGAGGCCGGCGCGGACCGGATCGACATGAAAGGCGTCGATCCGCATGTCAGCCTGGGACAACTCGTCGCGTTCACCGAGGGAAAGCCGTACGACGTCCATGACGCCGGGCCGGAACTGGTCTGGCCGGACCGGCGGGAGTGGCCCCCCGAGCGGCCGGCGCCGCCCGGCGGCGAGTCGCCGTGGGACGCCGGCCTGTATCTGAGCGAGCTGCCCGACGCCTGGCGGGACCTGCTCGCCTCCGTGACGGAGGAGCACGTGCCCATGCTCGCACTGCAGTGGTACGACATCGAGGAGATCGACTTCGCCGACTTCCAGGACTGCGCCGACTGTGTGCGCACCTTCGCCGCTCTGGCCCGGCGGGCCCGGGACGCGAGCGCGCACCTGTACTGCCTGTGCTGTGTCTGATCCCGGCGGCCCGGAAGAGTCCGGCGTCGGTCACATGCCAGCGTTGCGGCTGCGCCGCTTCTGATGCGGGCGCGGCCTCACAGTCCGGTGAACTCGGCCCCCGCGTCCCGCAGTCTGCGGTGCAGCCCCTGGAAAACCTCCGCCGAGCGCAGCCCCGGCCAGCCGGCGGGCAGCAGCCGGGTGGGCAGGCCGGGATCCGTGTACGGCAGATGGCGCCAGGAGTCGAGGGCGAGGAGATAGTCCCGGTAGGCCGCCTCGGGCGGGGTGTCCTGACGGCGCTCCCAGGCGCGCAGCACCGGGCCGTGCGCGTCCAGGAAGCGCTCGTGCTCCTTGGCGATCGCGGCCAGGTCCCACCAGCGGGCGACCGCCTCGGCCGTCGGCGCGAAGCCCAGGTGTTCGCCGCGGAACAGGTCGACGTACGGGTCGAGGTGCAGTCGGCGCAGGGTGTGTTCGGTCTCCTCGTACAGCCGGGCCGGGGCGATCCACACGCCCGGGGCCGCGGTGCCGAAGCCCAGGCCGGCCAGCCGGGAGCGCAGCACATGCCGCTTCTGCCGTTCCGACTCGGGCACCGAGAACACGGCGAGCACCCAGCCGGCGTCCGCGACGGGCGTGGTGGCGTAGATGCGGCGGTCGCCGTCCTCCAGCAACTGACGTGCCTCCGGCGAGAGTTCATATCCCGCCGCGCCGGACTCCGTGCGGGCCGGCAGCAGCAGCCCGCGGCGTTTGAGCCGGGACACCGAGGACCGCACCGAGGGCGCGTCCACGCCGACCGCGGCCAGGAGCCGGATCAGCTCGGCGACGGGCACCGGGCCGGGCAGGGAGCGGCCGTACGCGCCATAGAGCGTGACGATGAGGGACCTGGGGGCGCGCTGCTCGGACACGTTGATCATTTTAGGTCGTCGGCGTCACTGCCGGTCTCCCCCGCCGCGCAGCCGGAACCGCTGCAGCTTGCCGGTGGCGGTGCGCGGGAGCGCGTCCAGGAAGACGAACTCGCGCGGGCACTTGTAGGGCGCCAGCTCGGACGTGAGGAAGGCGCGCAGGGCCTCCGGGTCGCGCCGGGCGCCCTCGCGCAGCACGGCATAGGCGACCACCACCTGTCCGCGGGCCTCGTCCGGGCGGCCCACGACCGCCGTCTCCACCACGTCCGGGTGCCGCAGCAGCGCGTCCTCCACCTCCGGACCCGCGATGTTGTACCCGGCAGAGATGATCATGTCGTCGGCGCGGGCCACATAGCGGAAGTAGCCGTCGGACTCGCGGACATAGGTGTCGCCGGTGATGTTCCAGCCGTCGCGCACGTACTGGCGCTGCCGCGGGTCGGCGAGATAGCGGCAGCCGACCGGGCCGCGCACCGCGAGCAGACCGGGCTCGCCGTCCGGCACGGGTGTGCCGTGCGCATCCTGGACCCGCGCCCGCCATCCCGGCACCGGCACGCCCGTGGTGCCCGGCCTGATCTGCTCGTCGGCGGCGGAGACGAAGATGTGCAGCAGCTCGGTGGCGCCGATGCCGTTGATGATCCGCACGCCGGTGCGCTCGTGCCAGGCGCGCCAGGTGGCCGCGGGAAGGTTCTCGCCGGCCGACACACAGCGCCGCAGCGACGAGACGTCGTACCCGTCGAGCTGGTCCAGCATCGCGCGGTAGGCGGTCGGCGCGGTGAACAGGACGGAGACGCGGTGCTCGGCGATCGCGGGCAGCAGCCGGCGGGGGTTCGCCTCTTCCAGGAGCAGGGAGCTGGCGCCGGCCCGCATCGGGAAGACCACGAGTCCGCCCAGGCCGAAGGTGAAGCCGAGCGGGGGAGAGCCGGCGAAGACGTCGTCCGGGCGGGGGCGCAGCACGTGCTCCGAGAAGGTGTCCGCGATCGCCAGCACGTCCCGGTGGAAGTGCATGCACCCTTTCGGGCGGCCCGTGGTGCCCGAGGTGAACGCGATCAGGGCCACGTCGTCGGCGGCGGTGTCCACGGCCCGGTACGGCGTGCCGGGGGCGGGCCGGTGCAGGAGGTCGTCGGGGCCGTCGCCCCCGTACGTGGTGATCCGCAGCCCGGGTATGTCGGCCTTGGCCAGGTCATCCACCGACCGGATGTCGCACAGCGCGTGCCGCACCAGGGCGATCTCGCACATCGTCGCCAGCTCGTGCGGGCGCTGTTGGGCGAGCACGGTGACGGCCACCGCGCCCGCCTTCAGCACGGCCAGCCAGCAGGCGGCGAGCCAGGGTGTGGTGGGGCCGCGCAGCAGCACCCGGTTGCCGGGGACCACGCCTAGGTCGCCGGTGAGCACGTGCGCGATCCGGTCGACGTGCGCGCGCAGGTCTCCGTACGTCCATGAAGGGCCGGCCGGGGTGTGGAAGGCGGGCCGGTCCGCCTCGTCGTGGCCGAGCAGTTCGACGGCGCAGTTCAGCCGCTCGGGGTAGCGCAGTTCCGGCAGGTCGAAGAGCAGCTCGGGCCACTCGTCCGGGGGCGGCAGGTGGTCGCGTGCGAAGGTGTCGACATGGGCCGAGCGATGCATGGGCGGTTCGCCCCCTTGCCGTGACAAACGTCGGAGACGGGCGTCGTGGTGGGCACCGGCGTCCTCGTGGGCTCGCGCATCGAGCGTATCGTGTTGGTGACGGCAGTCAACCTTACGCGATAACCTCATCGGTGGGTGGGCAGGGCCCGGGCGATCCCGGGCCCGGACCGGACGGCCGTGGTCGCCTGATGCCGGGGGGCGAGGGGAAGACGGCCGTGGCCCACCCGGCACACGGCGAGCGGGCCTGCCGGCCCGCCCCGGACAGCGAACGGGAGGGGCCGTGCCGGCCCCGACCGGAGGGAGGACGGCAGTGTCCGCATTCTCGCTCGAACCGGAACGGGCCGCCTGGTGCGCCGAGCTGCGCGCGACGGCCGCCGAACAACTGCGGCCGCTCGCCGACAAGGGCGAGCCGGGGCACGTCAACCGGCCGCTGCTCACCGAACTGGGCCGACTCGGGCTCCTCGCGCGGCTGTTCGGCTCCGGTGCGCTGGACCTGTGCCTGATGCGGGAGTCCCTCGCCCAGAGCTGCACCGAGGCCGAGACCGCGCTCGCCCTGCAGGGGCTCGGCGCCCACCCGGTGCACGCGCATGGCACCCCGGCCCAGCGCGAGCGCTGGCTGCCCCGGGTCGCCGACGGCAGCGCGGTCGCCGCCTTCGCGTTGAGCGAGCCGGACGCCGGCTCGGACGCGGCCGCGCTGTCCCTCGGGGCCGAGCCCGACGGCACCGGCTGGCGGCTCTCCGGAGCCAAGCGCTGGATCTCCAACGCCCCCGAGGCCGACTTCTACACCGTCTTCGCCCGCACCACACCCGGCGCCAGGGCCCGCGGCGTGACCGCCTTCCTCGTCCCCGCCGACCGTCCCGGACTCACCGGCACCGCGCTGGAGATGCTCTCCCCGCATCCCATCGGCGCCCTCGACTTCGACGCCGTACCCGTGACGGCCGACGACGTGCTCGGTGAGGCGGACCACGGCTTCACCGTCGCCATGGGCACGCTCAACCTCTTCCGCCCCAGCGTCGGCGCCTTCGCGGTCGGCATGGCGCAGGCCGCGCTGGACGCCACCCTCGCCCACACCCGTCGCCGCGAGGCATTCGGCGGCCGGCTGATGGACCTGCAGGCCGTCTCCCACCAGGTCGCCGAGATGGCCCTGCGCACGGAGGCGGCCCGGCTGATGGTCTACGCGGCGGCGACGGCGTACGACGAAGGCGCCGCCGACGTCCCGAAGCGCGCCGCGATGGCCAAGCTGCTCGCCACCGAGACCGCGCAGTACGTCGTCGACACCGCCGTCCAGCTGCACGGCGCCCGCGCCCTGCGCCGCGGTCACCTCCTCGAGCACCTCTACCGCGAGGTGCGCGCCCCGCGCATCTACGAAGGCGCCAGCGAGGTCCAACGCGGCATCATCGCCAAGGAGTTGTACGCCCACGCCGACGCCCACGAGCAGGAGGTCCGGTGACGACAGAGCGCGTCAACCCGCCCGAGCTGTCCCCGCCCACGGGGTTCTCGCACGCCGTCGTCGCGTCCGGCTCCCGCGTGGTGTTCCTCGCGGGCCAGACCGCTCTGGACGCCGACGGCAAGGTCACCGGCGACACCCTCCCCGAGCAGTTCGAGCGGGCCCTCGGCAACCTCCTGGCGGCCCTGCGCGCGGCCGGCGGCACCCCCGCCGACCTCGCCCGTGTCACCGTCTACGCCACGGACGTCGCCGCCTACCGTGCCCACACCGGCCGGCTCGGCCGCATCTGGCGCGACCTGGCCGGCCGGGACTACCCGGCGATGGCCGTCGTGCAGGTCGTACGGCTGTGGGACGAGCGGGCGATGGTGGAGCTGGACGGGTTCGCGGTCCTGCCGTGACGCGCCGCCGACGTGCCTCCGTGACCGTTCAGGCCGCCGCCACGGCGGGCCGGTCTGCCGGGAGGACCCGGAGCGGCGGGACCACGCTGCCGTCCGGGCGCAGTTCGCCGCTGTCGTCGAAGACGATCGAGCCGTCGCACAGCACGGTCCAGCCCTGTTCGGGACGGGCGGCCACCGGGTGCCGCGGGGCGGGACCGGACGCGGGGCACGAGGACCGGTCGGAGCACATTGGCGCACCTCCACATCGGGACGTGAGGGGCCGGCCGTTGCAGTCGCGGCCCGTCATACCCAGACCATGCCCGCGCCGTGAACGCCCCGGAACCGCTCGCCGTGAAGAGTGACAACTCCCGGACAACTCCCGGACGGTCCCATGACGCGCCACCGAAGGGGTGACGGTCGCGCTCGGCGGTACGGCCGCCCGGTACCAGTGGAGGCTCCCGGCCCCCATCGGAACCGGGAGGGTATCCCATGCCCGTACGTCCCGCCCTCGCCGCGGCCCTCGGCACTGTCGCCCTGCTGTGCGTCGCCGCGGGCCCGGCCGGCGCCGGCCCCGCCGAGACCATCACCGTCGACACCACCGGCCGTCTCGCGTCCGAGGGCACGGTCACGCTCTACGGCAGCTACCGCTGCACCGCCGGCACCGGGCCCGTGTTCGTCACCTCCTCGCTGAGCCAGAGCGACTCCCGCGTCCGGCACGGCATCGGTGGCGGCCCCGCTCGGTGCGACGGCGCCGAGCACCGGTGGCGGAACTCCGGCCAGGTCGCCCCGGAGGTCCTCAGAGCCGGCCGGGCCCATGTGCAGGCCACGCTCATGGAGATGCGGCCCGCGGGCGTCGTCCCGCTGCCCGCCCTCCACGCGGTCACGGACCAGGACATCACCCTCACCCGGGGGTGAGCCGGGGATGAGCCGGGGATGAGCGACGGGCCACGCCGAGCGGCCCGGACGCGATACGCGCCGGACCGCCGCGGTCGCCGGTCAGGCGCGCTGCCAGCTGTGCGGCGCGTGGAAGGCGTGCGGGCGCCAGCAGGTGGTGCCGGGGGAGACCGGCGCGGTGTCGGGGGCGGCCAGGGCGCCGCGGCTCAGCAGCAGCACCGCGAGGGCGGCCAGCTCCTCCTCGGTGGCCTGGCCCTTCTCGACCCGGATCGGGGCGGTGGGGGAAGCGGGGGACACGGGCATGGGAACCTCCGTCGGGGTGCGGGTACCGAGCAGAATCACTGCGGGGGATTGCCGTGCTTGCGCGCCGGACGCTCGGCGTGCTTCGTGCGCAGCATCGCCAGCGCGCCGACGAGGACGGCGCGGGTGTCGGCCGGGTCGATCACGTCGTCGACCAGGCCGCGTTCGGCGGCGTAGTACGGGTGCATCAGCTCGGTCCTGTACTCCTTGACCAGCTCCGCCCGTCGGGTCTCGGGATCGTCGGCCTCGGCGATCTGCCGCCGGAAGATGACGTTCGCGGCGCCCTCGGCGCCCATCACCGCGATCTCGTTGGTCGGCCAGGCGTAGGTGAGGTCGGCGCCGATCGACTGCGAGTCCATGACGATGTACGCGCCGCCGTAGGCCTTGCGCAGGATCAGCGAGACACGGGGCACGGTGGCGTCGCAGTAGGCGTACAGCAGCTTGGCGCCGTGCCGGATGATGCCGCCGTGCTCCTGGCCGACGCCGGGCAGGAAGCCGGGCACGTCGAGCAGGGTGACGATCGGGATGCTGAAGGCGTCGCACAACTGGACGAACCGCGCGGCCTTTTCGCTCGCCTCGATGTCCAGCACCCCGGCCAGCGTCTGCGGCTGGTTGGCGACGATCCCGACGACCTGGCCGTCCAGCCGGGCCAGCGCGCAGATGATGTTCCGCGCCCAGCGCTGGTGCACCTCCAGGTACTCGCCGTCGTCGACGATCTCCTCGATGACCCTGGCCATGTCGTACGGCCGGTTGCCGTCGGCCGGCACCAGGTCCACGAGGGACTCGCAGCGCCGGTCGGGCGGGTCGTCGCAGGGCACGGCCGGCGGGGTCTCGCGGTTGTTGCGGGGGAGGAGGGAGAGCAGATACCGGACCTCCTCCAGGCAGGTCTCCTCGTCGTCGTACGCGAAGTGGCACACTCCGCTGGTCTCGGCGTGGACATCGGCGCCGCCGAGTCCGTTCTGGCTGATCTCCTCACCCGTCACCGCCTTGACCACGTCGGGGCCGGTGATGAACATCTGCGAGGTCCCGCGCACCATGAACACGAAGTCGGTCAGGGCGGGCGAGTACGCGGCGCCGCCCGCGCACGGGCCCAGCATGACGCTGATCTGCGGGATCACCCCGGACGCCGCCGTGTTGCGGCGGAAGATGCCGCCGTACCCGGCCAGCGCGGTCACACCCTCCTGGATGCGGGCGCCGGCGCCGTCGTTGAGCGACACCAGGGGCGCGCCGGCCGCGATGGCCATGTCCATGATCTTGTGGATCTTGGCGGCGTGGGCCTCGCCCAGCGCACCGCCGAAGATCCGGAAGTCATGGGCGTAGACGAAGACGGTACGGCCCTCGACGGTGCCCCAGCCGGTGACCACACCGTCGGTGTACGGCCTCTTCGCCTCCAGGCCGAACCCGGTCGCCCGGTGCCGGCGCAGCGGCTCGACCTCGTGGAACGAGCCCTCGTCGAGCAGCAGGCCGATCCGCTCGCGCACGGTGAGCTTGCCCTTGGCCCGCTGGGCGGCCGTCGCCTTCTCGCCGGGGCCGGCGAGCACGCGTTCGCGCAGTTGGGCCAGTTCCGCGACCTGGGACTTCATGTCTCCCTGCCTCTACGTGAGGAGTTCTCGAGCCGGCGTCACCGCGGGAAGCGTGACAACCGGGGCTGACCGTGCGCTGACGAGCCGCCGACGTACGTCGCCGACCGTCCTCTCAAGCGGGCTGGAGAAGACGGTCGCCGGTGAGGACCGGGTCGTGGGAGAGGATCGCGCTCTCGATCCGGCGCAGCGCGGGGGAGGGCTGGATCCCGAGTTCGTCGTCGAGCCGGCGCCGCATCCGGTGGAAGACGTCGAGGGCGTCGGCCTGCCGTCCCGAGCAGTACAGCGCGATCATCAGCTGCTCGCAGAACCGTTCCCGCAACGGGTGGTTGGAGTGCGCCTCGGCCAGCTCCGCCAGCATGGCCGCATGCCGGCCGAGCCGCAGCTCGGCGTCGAAGAGCAGCTCCATCGCCCGCATCCGGTGCTCCTCGTAGCGGGCGCCCGCCAGCTGGCACAGGGTCCCGCCGGGGAAGCCGCCGAAAACCGGCCCGCGCCACAGCGCCAGCGCGTCCCCGAGCAGCCGCGCGACACGCCCGGCATCGTCCGGCGCCGCGGACTCGGCCAGCCGCACCGCCCGCACGAACTCGGCGGCGTCCAGCTCCCCTTCGCCCAGCCCGAGCCGGTACCCGGCCGGATGGATCGTCACCCGCGACACCGGCCGCTCCGGCTCCAGCGCCCGCAGTCGGCGGCGCAGCCGGCTGATGTGCGCCTGCAGCGCGTTGACCTGGTTGTCCGGCGCGGCCTCGCCCCACATCTCCTCGGCCAGGCTCTCCCCGGAGACCGGTCGGCCCTCGCTGACCAGCAGCGTCTGCACCAGGATCCGCTGCAGATCGCCCGGCACGTCCGCCGGACCCGCGTCGGTGCGTATCTGCAGTGGCCCGAGAACGGAGAACCTCAGCATGTCTTTCCCCCTGGACGACCTTGACGACAATTCCTCGGCGACGGTGTTACCGGATTTCTGCTGCGGTGGAACGACTGGGTTGCCGAACGCGCCACGCCCCGGCGGGCCTTTTCTCGAGCGGCCCGCCGGGGCGGTTGCTCCGCCGGGACGGGGGGCGGCCGGCGGTTTCTGGGAGACCGGTGTCCGTCGCCTTCGGCGGAGCACCGGATGAGGGTGGTCTCGCTACCGCGCAACTGCTGGTGAATTCTCGTTCACCAGGGCACGGAAAACATGAACCGGCTTGTGATGGAGACTGCGGTGGAGCGGGCGGGCCCCAGGCTCCGGTGACCCGTGCCGTTCACGGGTCCTCACACTGGCAGTGCGCGCTGACGGAATGCTGACACGCTTCTGACGCAGGCAAAGGAATTTCCATCGGCCCTTTTCCCCGACATCCCGGCGGTGCTGTACTCGCTTCGGAACTCCCTTGCCGTGAAAGGCTTCCGAAAGGGGTACGGAATGACCGCCACCACCACCGAAACCACCACCCACGACCGGATTCTCGACGCGATACGCCGGCACACCGCGAGCGAGAACCCGAGTTCGTTCCTGGCGCTCAACAGCGGAAACAGCGTCTTCACCGCGCCGGGCACGGACGGTGTCGTCGTGTACCGGCGCACCGGCCGCTGGGCCGTGCAGTTCGGCGGCCCCTTCGCCGCCGAGCAGGACTACGGCACCCTGCTGGACGCCTTCCGCGACCACGTCCGGGGCGAGGACCTGGACCTCGTCGGCGTCCAGCTCCAGCGCGCGGACGCCGAGCGCTACGCCGCACGCGGCTTCACCGTCAACCAGGTCGGCGCCTCCTGGGCGGTGAGCCTCGACGGGTTCACCCTGCGCGGCACCAAGTTCATGCAACTGCGCAACAAGATCTCCCGTGCCCATCGCAACGGCCTGACGATCCACGAGGCCGACGCCGCCGACGTGCGCGAGGCCATCGCCACCATCGACCGGGCCTGGCTCGGCTCCAAGGGCGGCGCCCAGCAACTGGAGTTCCTCGTCGGCCAGATCGGCGGCACCGCCCAGGCGCACCGGCGTCTCTTCGTCGGCACCATCGACGGCGCCCCGGTCGCGTACATCTCGTACTCGCCGGTGCACGGCAGCCGGGCCGGCTGGATGCACGACCTCAGCCGGCGCATCCCCGAGGGCTCCCCGGGTCTGATGGAGGCCATCAACGCGCACGCCGTCGAGGTGTTCCGGGCCGAGGGCGTCGAGTGGCTGCACTTCGGGTTCACGCCGTTCACCGGCCTGGATGCCAGCCATGAACTCGACGGTCACAGCGCCGCGTTCCAGTGGCTGATGCACGCCCTGTGGGCCGAGGGCGCGGCGCTGTACCCGGCGCAGACCCAGTTGTCCTACAAGCAGAAGTGGGCGCCCGACGTGACCATCCCCGAGTACGTCGCCTTCGACGGGCCGCAGGCCTCGCTGCCCGGGTTCGCGCACATCTTCCGGGCGTGCAACGCCTTCTGACGCGACATCGACCGACCGAACAGGAGACACACGATGAGCCAGTCCACCGAGGAACTCCAGCACGCCATGGTCGAGCAGCTGATGGCCGTCATCGGCGCGCCCGACGACCGGCAGGTGGCCGACGCCGCCGACGCGGTCGTCCGCGCCCTCGACGAGCGGCTGTGCGCCGAGGCCGCCGCCTGAGCGCCGGCTGGATCAGACCGGCATCAGTGCCACATCAGTGCGGCGCGGAACGCTGGACGTGCGTTCGCCCGGCGGTCCGGGCGCGGGAGCACCGCACTGTGCTCCCGTCGTCCGGGCCCGCCGGGCGGGCCGCAGCCCGCGACCGCACGCGGGAGCTGAAGTCGACTCGCGGCGCCCGCAGCTCCGCGGGGCAGCGGCGCCGCCGCCCGCACCGGGCAACTTCTCCCAAGGAGAGCAACGCATGCAGCGTCCGCACATCCAGACGGCCGGGGTCCCGGCCTCCGAGGCCGCCCCGCGCCCCGGCGCCTCGGCGACCTTCGCCGAACTGCTCAAACGGGTCAGGGCCGAGGGTCTGCTCGACCTCGACCCGCGCTACTACGTGGGCAAGCTCGCCCTCAACACCACCCTGCTGCTGCTCGGCTTCGCCGCCTTCTTCGAGCTGGGCGACAGCTGGTGGCAGCTCGTCACGGCCCTGTGGATGGGCCTGTGCGGCGGCCAGTCGGCGTTCATGTGGCACGACGCCGGCCACAAGGCGATGTTCCGCAGCAAGAAGGCCGCCTCCGCGGTCGGCTACATCCACGCCAACCTGGTCAACGGGGTCAGCTACGGCTGGTGGGTCAACCACCACAACCGGCACCACAGCAACCCCAACCACCTGGACATGGACCCGGACATCGGCCGCCGCACCGCCATCTTCGACATCAAGCAGTACCCCACCCGCAAGGGCACCCAGAAGCTCGTCGTGCGCTACCAGAGCCTGCTGTTCTTCGTGCTGCTGGTCCTCGAGGGCTTCAAGATGCTGAAGACCGCGGTCAAGTCCATCGTCACCGGCAAGACCAAGCGGCCCGCCCTGGAGACCTTCCTCATCCTGTTGCGCGCCGCCGTCTACCTCACCTGCGTCTTCACCGTCCTGTCCCCGGCGCTCGCGGTCACGTTCATCGTCGTCCAGCACGCGGCTCTCGGCGTCTACTTCGGCATGATCTTCGCCCCGAACCACAAGGGGATGCAGGTGCGCGACGGCGAGGAGGAGACCCTGGACTGGCTCGAGCGCCAGGTCCTCACCTCCCGCAACATCCGCCCGGGCCGGCTGGTCGACTTCCTCTACGGCGGCCTCAACTACCAGGTGGAGCATCATCTGTTCCCGGCCATGCCGCAGAAGAACCTGCCGCGCGCCCGCGAACTGACCATGCAGTACTGCGCCGAACGCGGAGTGCCCTACCACGAGGTCGGCTTCTGGGCCTCGTACCGCGAAGTCGCCTCGTTCCTCCACGAGGTCAGCGCCCCGGTCCGCCGCGGTGACGTCGAGGAGCAGATCCGGCGCCGGGCCATGGAATCGGTCTGATCCCGGCTCGCCGGTCCCCGCAGCGAACACCCGCAGCCCACCCCCCACCCCACTTCCCACCTCCCCCACACCCCACACCCCGGCCCCCGGGCCGTACGCCCGGGCCCGCCGGTGGCCCGGGCGGTTCCTTGGCCAGGGGGCGACGCGACCGTCCGTAAGGAGCCAGCCCCATGTCCCAGACCACCGCGGCGGCGGGCGGTGTCACCGCTCCCGCCCCGATCGGCGCCCGCCTGGACCGGCTGCCGATCACCCCGCTGCACCGCAGACTCACCGCCGTCGTCGGTGTCGGCCTGTTCTTCGACGCCTTCGAGAACAACCTGTCCGGCACCATCGGCAAGGTGCTGCAGGGCGACTTCGGTTTCGGCACGACCTCGCTCAAGCTCGTCCTGGCGTCCGCGTTCCTCGGCCAGTTCCTCGGGTCCCTGACGCTCGGCCGGATCGCCGACCGGTTCGGCCGGCGCCGGGCCTTCCAGCTCAACCTGGCCGTCTACTCGGTGGCGTCCCTGCTCGGCGCCGTCTCGCCGAACGCCGCCTGGCTGATCGTGACCCGCTTCGCCGCCGGCCTCGGCATCGGCGCCGAACAGGCCCTGGCCGACTGCTACCTGGCCGATGTGCTGCCCGCCACCCGGCGCGGCCGTTTCATCGCCCGTGCCTACACCCTCGCCTTCTGCGGGGTCCCCGCGGTCGGCTTCGCCGCCCTGTGGCTGGTGCCGCGCACCCCGCTCGGCGTGGCCGGCTGGCGCTGGCTGTTCGTGCTCGGCGCGCTCGGCTCGGCCGTGGTGTGGATCCTGCGACGGGGCCTGATCGAGTCCCCGCGCTGGCTCGCCTCGGCCGGCCGCACCGCGGAGGCCGAGCGGCTGGTGGCCCGCATGGAGGCGGAAGCGGCGGGCCGGGGCCTGCTCCTGGCCTCGCCTGCGCCCCGGAGCGCGACCCCCGCGGACGGCGCCCGACTGCGCGACGTCCTTCGCCCCGGCCTGCTCCGCCGCACCCTCGTCCTCTGGCTGTTCTGCGCGCTCTCGGTCGTCGGCTACTACGGCTTCGGCACGCTCGCCCCGCAGATCGTCGCCGCCAAGGGCTACGGCATCGTCGCCGGCCTCGGCTTCACCGCGCTGTCCTTCCTCGGCTACCCCGTGGGCTCCGCCCTCGCCCTGCCGGTCGTCGACCGGGTCGAGCGCCGCACCCTGATCGCCCTGTCGGCGACCGCGATGGTCGCTGCCGGACTCGGCTTCGCGTACGCCGGCTCGGCGGAGCCGATCGTGGTGTGCGGCTTCGCCTACACCCTCTTCAGCAACGTCTTCTCCAGCGTCTCCCACGTGTACCTGTCCGAGCAGTACCCCACCGCGATCCGGGCGACCGCCGCCGGCGCCGCCTACTCGCTGTCCAAGCTCAGCGCCGCCGCGCTGCCGTTCGTCCTGCTGCCGGTCCTCGACGCCGACGGCCCCGGCGCCCTGTTCGCCGTGATCGCCGCCGCCATGGCCGTCCTCGCGCTCACCGTGCTGACCCTGGGCGAGCGCACCACCGGCATCCCGGTCGACTGAACCCGCCCACCGGAACGAGGAGTTGAAGATGGCCTACGTCATCGGACTGCCCTGTGTCGACGTCAAGGACCGCTCCTGCATCGACGAATGCCCCGTCGACTGCATCTACGAAGGCCGCCGTGCCCTGTACATCCATCCGGAGGAATGCGTGGACTGCGGCGCCTGCGAACCGGTCTGCCCGGTCGACGCCATCTACTTCGAGGACGACCTGCCCGAGGAGTGGGGCGGCGACCACGCGGCCTCCAACGCCGACTTCTTCGCGGGCCTCGGCTCGCCCGGCGGCGGCAGCGCCCTCGGTCCCCAGGACCACGACTCCGCGCTGGTGAGCGCGCTGCCCGAGGGGGTGTCGGTGGCATGAGCGGCATCCTCGCCGGCAAGCGGATCCTGGTCACCGGGATGGTCACGGACGCGTCCATCGCCTTCCACGTGGCCCGGATCGCCCAGGAGGAGGGCGCCGAGGTGCTGCTCACCGGCTTCGGCCGGCTCTCCCTGATCGAGCGGTTCGCGGACAAGCTGCCCGGGCCCGCCCCCGTGATCGAGCTGGACGTCACCGACCAGGACCACCTGGACACCCTCGCCGACCGGATCGGCGCCCACGCCGACTCCCTCGACGGTGTCGTGCACTCCATCGCCTACGGCCCCCGGGGTGCCTTCTCCTTCCTCGACGGCACCTGGACGGACGTGTCGACGGCGATGCACGTCTCGGCGTACTCCCTGAAGTCCCTGACCACCGCCTGTCTGCCGCTGCTGAAGCGGCGCGGTGGCGCGGTCGTCGGCCTCACCTTCGACGCGGGCGTGGCCTGGCCGCACTACGACTGGATGGGGGTCGCCAAGGCCGCCCTCGAGTCCACCAGTCGCTACCTCGCCCGTGACCTCGGCGGGCACGGCATCCGCTGCAACCTGGTCGCGGCCGGCCCGCTGCGCTCCATGGCCGCCAAGTCCATCCCCGGCTTCTCGGAGCTGGCCGACGTCTGGACCACCGGGCGCGCCCCTGCGGGCTGGGACCTCACCGACCCCGAACCGGCCGCCCGCGGCGTGGTCGCCCTGCTGTCCGACTTCTTCCCGCGCACCACGGGAGAGATCGTCCACGTGGACGGCGGGGTGCACATGACGGGCGCGTGAACCCGACGCACGGGAAAGGGGCGGGAGTCCGACTCCCGCCCCTTTCCCGTCGCCCTCACTCGGTGGCGCCGCCCGGAAGGATCCGCCGGAACCCGGCGTACGGCACCAGCGCCTGAGGCAGCACCACGGAGCCGTCGTCCCGGGCGCCCTGCTCCAGGAGCGCGGCCACCGTACGGCCGATGGGCAGGGCCGAGCCGTTCAGGGTGGCCGCCGGACTCTTGCGGCCGTCGGCACGCTTGACCCGGATGTCGGCGCGGCGGGCCTGGAAGGTGCCGCAGTCGGACACCGAGGAGATCTCCCGGTAGGAGCCGCCGCCCGGCAGCCACACCTCGATGTCGTACGTCATCCGCGCCGAGAAACCCATGTCGCCCGCGGGCAGCAGCACGGTGCGGAAGGACAGTTCGAGGCGGCGCAGGCACTCCTCGGCGTGCCCGACCATCAGCTCCAGCTGCTCCTGCGCCTGCTCCGGCGCGCAGATCCGCACCAGCTCCACCTTCTCGAACTGGTGCAGCCGGAGCACCCCCCGGGTGTCGCGGCCGTACGCCCCCGCCTCCGCGCGGAAGCACGGGGTGCGGGCGGTGAACGCGTACGGCAGGGCGCGCGCGTCCAGCAGGTCGCCGGCGACCAGGTTGGTCAGCGGCACCTCGGCGGTCGGGATCAGGAACAGCTCCCGGTCGCCGACCTGGGTACGGAACAGGTCCTCCTCGAACTTGGGGAGTTGGCCGGTGCCGGTCATGGTGTCCCGGCTGACCAGGAACGGCACGGACTGCTCGGTGTAGCCGTGCTCGCGGGTGTGCAGGTCGAGGAAGAAGTCGCCGAGGGCCCGCTCCAGCCGGGCGCCGGCACCCCGGGCCACGCTGAACCGGGCGCCGGAGAGTTTCGCGGCGGCGGGGGAGTCCAGGATGCCGAGCGCCTCACCGATCTCGGCGTGGTGCCGGGCTCCGGCGGCCGGACGCGGCTCGGGCCCGCCGCGCCGTATCTCCACCGCTTCCTTCTCGGAGTCGCCGTCCGGCACCGCGTCCAGCGGCAGGTTGGGGAGGGACAGCAGCATGGCGCACAGTTCGCCGGCCGCCGTCCGCGCCGCGGTCTCCGCCGCCTGGACCTCGGCCCGCAGCGCACGGGCGGCCTCCTTCTCCGCCTCCGTGGGCGGGCCGGAGCGGCGGGCCTTGGCCGTGCGGTTCAGCTCGGTGCGCAGCCGGGTGACCTCCGCCTGGGCGGCGGTGCGGGCCCGCAGGGCGGTGTTCAGCGCGTCCAGGTCGAGCTCGTGGCGGCGGCGGGCCAGGCGCCGTACGGCGTCGGGGCCCGCCTCGATCAGCTCGTGCGGATCATGCATGGCGGTCTCCTGTCAGGGCGGGGGAGGGAGCCGGGGCGGGCGGGGCGAGGTGCCGGGTGCCGAGCCGGCGGTAGCGCGCCGGGCGTGCCGCGCGCAGCCTGGCGGCGTACGCCAGCCCGCCCAGTGCCACCAGCGGCAGCAGCCAGGGCAGGGCGGCGATCACCTTCGAGGGGGAGCCGGTGAGCATGTCGAAGTTGCCGACGACCAGCCAGACGGAGGCGGCCAGCCCGGCGAAGCCGAGCAGCGGGGCGAGGGTCTCCCGCCACCAGTGGCCGCCGCCCCCGCGCAGCCGCAGCCCGAGCACGGACAGCGCGGCCAGCGCCTGCAGGGCGACGATGCCGAGGGTTCCGAGGCCGAGCATGCTGGTGGTCAGATCGGCGTACGGGTCCAGGCCGGCCACCGCGAATCCGGCCACGACCAGCGTCGTCAGCGCGCTCTGCGCGAGACTCGCCCGGTGCGGGGAGCCGTGCCGCGGGTGCTCGGCGGCCAGGGCGGCCGGCAGCAGCCCGTCCTCGGCGAGGACCTGCGCGTACCGGTTGGCGGCACTGTGCAGGGCCAGTGTCGCCGCGAACAGGCTGGTGCACAGCAGCACCTGGAGGCCCGTGCTGCCCGCCTTGCCGAGGAAGTCGTCGCCGAGCACGAAGAACAGGTCGCCCATCTCCTTCCCCGCGACCTCCCGCACCCGGCCGCTGCCGACCGCACCGACCGCCAGCCAGCTGGTCAGCGCGTAGAAACCGGCGATCAGCACGACGGCCGCGTACGTGGCCCGGGGCACGCTGCGCCGCGGATCCCGCGCCTCCTTGCCGTACAGCGCGGCCGACTCGAAGCCGATGAAGGAGACGAACGCGAACATCAGCGAGACGCCGGCGCCGGGGCCGGCGGCCGTGTGCGGGGAGAACGAGACGGCGGGCAGGGCGTGCGCCCCGTGCCGGACGAGGATCGCCACGTCGAGCGCCGCCAGCACGCCGATCTCGCCGAGCATCAGCAGGGCGAGCACGCGCGCGCTCAGCGCGATCTCCCGGTATCCGAGCACGGCCGTCAGCGCGAGCCCGACGGCCGCGCACCACTCCCAGGAGATCGTCAACCCGTGTGCGGCGAGCACGAGCTGGGTGAAGTAGCCGAGTGCGCCCGCCAGGCCGATGGTGGCGCAGTTGTAGGAGAGGAGGGCGACATATCCGGCCGCGACGGCGGGCGGCCTGCCGAGCCCGTCTGCGACGGAGGCGTAGAACCCGCCGGACCCACCGGTCCGCCGGGCGCTCACCGCGTACCCGACCGAGAAGCACAGCAGGGTCACTCCGGCGAAAAGGAAGGCCGCCGGCACACCCGCACCGTCACCGAAGGCGAAGGCGAGGGGAACCGTGCCGACCATCGCGGAGAGCGGGGCGGCGGCGGCGACGATGAGGAAGAGGATGTGCCCGGTACCGAGCCGGCCGGGTGGGGAGGGGGACTGACTGGTGGACATGGGGACTCCAGAGCAGGACGGGGATGTACGGGGAACAGCCGCCCGCAGTGGCTTCCACGGACGGCTGCTGGGGCGCCCCGCAAGGGGCGCGGGGTTGCGCTCGATGTGCGGCTCCGCCGCGATGGAGGCCCCCCCGGTCCGAGTGAATCCGGGACTCGGGGGCGACCGGCCACGGACGGCCCGCGGGGGTTGACCCCGGAACCAGGCAGGCGCTTACGCGGGCGCGATCGCGAGCGCGGTGTTCTGCCCGCCGAAGCCCAGAGAGTTGCTCAGAGCCAGATCGATCGGCATCTCGGTGAGGGTCTGCGCCAGCTTGATCTCGATCCGCGGATCGGGCATGACCAGGTTGGCGACGGGCGGAATCAGCTCACGTTCCACGCTCAGCACGGCGAACACCGCTTCCACGGCTCCCGCCGCCCCGAGCAGATGCCCGGTGACTCCCTTCGTGGACGTGACCAGCGGATTCCCTCGCAGGGTCCGCTGGATCATGCGGGCCTCGGACAGGTCGTTGAGCGGAGTCGACGTGCCGTGGGCGTTCACGTGCTGCACGTCGTCGGGGTCGGCGCCCGCGTCGGCGAGAGCCGCCCGCACCGCCGCCTCGATCCCCGCGCCGTCCGGATGCGGGGAGGTCATGTGATGGGCGTCGGCCGTCGCGCCGTAGCCGATGATCCGGCCGTGGACATGGGCGCCCCGCGCCCGCGCGTCCGCCACCCGTTCCATCACGAGGATCCCGGCGCCCTCCCCGGCGACGAACCCGTCCCGGTCGGCGTCGAACGGCCGGGACGCGGACGCCGGATCGTCGTGCCGCCCGGACAGCGCGCCCATCTGGGCGAAGCCGGCCATGACCAGCGGGGTGATCATGGCCTCGCTGCCGCCGGCGAGGACGATGTCGCAGCGGCCCAGCGCCAGCAGGTCCCGGGCGGTGCCGATGGCGGTGGCGCCCGAGGCGCAGGCGGTGGCCACCACCAGGTTGGGCCCGGTCGCCCCGAACTCGATGGCCGTCTGGCCGGCCAGCATGTTCGGCAGCTGCATGGGCAGCAGCAGCGGCGACACCCGGTCGGCGCCCTGCTCGCGCAGCACGTGGTGCTGGTCCTCGACGGTGCCCGGACCGCCGTCGGCGCAGCCCAGCACCACACCCACCCGCGCACCGTCCCAGGTCTGCGGGTCCAGACCCGCGTCGGCCACCGCTTCGTGCGCGGCGACCAGCGCGAACTGTACGAACCGGTCGAGTCGGTGGGCGCGCCGTGCGCTCAGCAGGGTCTCGGGATCGAAGCCGGGCACCCGGCAGGAGATCTGTACGGGATTGTCAGCGAGCACCGGATCGAGGGCGGCGGCCGGCCTGCCGTCGCAGACCGCCGACCAGCTCGGCCCGACCCCGATACCGCCCGGGGTGACCAGGCCGAGCCCGGTGACGGCGATGTCCATGCCGGCCATCAGACCGTCGCGCTCCGCTCCTCCATGAGCCGGACCATGTCGGCCACGGTCTCGGCCTCCAGGAGGTCGTCGTCGCTGATGTCCAGGTCCAGCTCGGACTTCAGCAGCAGCGACAGCTCCACCACGGCCAGCGAGTCCAGCTCGATGTCCTCCCGGGTGGCCTCCGGGGTGATGGCCTCGGGCGACACCTTGAGCTTGTTGGACAGGATTTCCTTGAGCTGCTCCAGCATGACGGTTCCTTTCGAAGGTGTACGCGCCGCGCGTACCGCTGAATACGAGTTGCTGACGTTGCGTCAGGGTGTCTGCGCGTCAGAAGGTCTGCAGCTGCGGCCAGAGGACCGTCGCCGCTCCCCACGACAGGCCGCCGCCGAACGCGGTGAGCAGCACCCGGTGGCCCGGGGCGAGCCGCCCCTCGGCGGTGGCCTCGGCGAGCAGGAGCGGGATGGAGGCGGCGCCGGTGTTGCCGACCCGCTCGATGTTGCTCAGCCGCCGCTCGCCGGGGATGCCGAGCCGGTCCGAGACGGCTTCCAGGATCCGGGCGTTGGCCTGGTGGGCCACGAACCGGTCGACGTCGGCCAGGCGCCAGCCGGCCCGCTCGGCGGCCTCGGTGGACGCGGCGGTCATGTGCTCCACCGCGTGCCGGTAGGTGTCCCGGCCGAGCATCTGGAAGCAGTGGTCCTCGGGGGCGGCCGGGCGGCCGGTGGACCGCTGCCGGGAGCCGCCCGCGGGCACCTCGATCAGATGGCTCAGCTCGCCGTCGCTGCCGAGCACCAGCGGTCCGAGGGCCCCCGGTTCGTAGGGCGAGCCGGCCCGCAGGACGACCGCGCCCGCACCGTCCGCGAAGATCACCGCAGTGGTGCGGTCGGCGGGGTTGATGATCGTGGTGAAGGCGTCGGCGGCGACCAGCAGCACGCTGTCGGCCACCCCGGCGGCGATCAGCCCGGCGGCGGACGCCAGTCCGTAAAGGAACCCGGAGCAGACCGCCGCCACGTCGAACGCGGGCACCTGCCCGAGCCCCAGCCGCGCCGCCACCTGCGGTGCGGTCGCCGGGCAGGGCTGGTCCGGGGTGGTGGTGGCCAGCACCACCGCACCGACCCGTTCGTCACCCGCCGACTTCAGCGCCCGCAGGCCCGCCTCGACCGCCAGGTCGCCGGTGGACGTGCCCGGCGAGATGACGCAGCGCTCGGCGATGCCGGTGCGGGACCGGATCCAGGCGTCCGAGGTGTCCAGCCGGGCCGCCAGGTCGTCGTTGGTCACCCGGTTGGGCGGCACGTACGACCCGATGCCGGCGATCACCGCGGCCCGCCCGGTGCTCATGCGCCCGCCTCCGACGAGAGGACCTCCACGGGCAGGCCCATGTACGCCATGCGCACCTCGGCCATCTCGTCGGTCCACCGCTCGGCCATGTCGTAGCGCTGCTCGGCGGTGGTGTCCAGTATCCGCACGCCCGGCCAGATCTCGTAGTCGCCGATCAGGTCGGCGTGCTCGAACATGCCCTCCTGGAACAGCTCCTCGCGGTGGATCACGAACTCCCGGTCCGGGATCTCGTCCCACAGCTTCACGCCCGCGCGCAGGATCTCCAGCAGCCTCGGCCTGTACTCCGGGTGCTCGACGACGTGGTCGCGCAGGATGGTGCTGGCCACGGTGAGGTGCCGGATCTCGTCGATGGCGGTGCCGCGCGAGATCTCCCCGGTCGCGGGGGACAGCGGGGTCCACTTGCGCTCGCTCAGCTCGGCGGCCGGAGCGAGCACGCCCTCGATGACGATGGCGAACACGGCGACCCCGCCGGGGAAGTCGGCCCGGTCGCGGACGATGTCCAGGGTGAAGTCCACCACCGGGTCCAGGACCCGCTTGCGGTAGTCGCGGGCCATCTCCTCGATGTCCTTCAGCAGGGTCCGCTGCGGAATGCCCAGCTCAACCAGGTGCTGTCGGAAGACCCGTGCGTGCCGGGCCTCGTCCAGCAACTGCGTGGCGTAGAACTCCATCTGAGGGATGCCGGGCGCGATCGAGACGTAGTGGCCGAGCAGGCGGGTGGCCAGTTCCTCGGCCAGCGCCCGGAAGCCGAACTCCAGCACCAGGGCCTCGCGCAGGGGTCCGGGCGCCCTCAGGAAGTCCGGGGTGATCGCGCTCTCGTGGTGGCCGGTCGCCCCTCGGTCGCGCAGGGTGCCCTGGGCGACCGAGGTGATCCAGTAGGCGAGGTCGCACTGCTCGGGGCCGAGAGTGAGTTCCTTCGCGCCGTCCAGCAGACCGGGAGCCTTCTCCCAGTCCGCCTCCGGTGCCACAGATGCGGTCATGACGCGGCGGCCTCCTTCGCCGGACGCAGGGAGCCGGCGTACAGCCCGCCGGCGTAACTGAACAGCGGCAGCCCGTCGTCCGCCGTGGCGCGCACGACATGGCCGAGCAGCAGTTCGCTGTCGCCCGCCGTGTGCGCGGAGTGGAAGCGGCAGACGTAGTGGGCGAGCGCGCCCGCGATCAGCGGCGCGTGCGCGTACCGGTCCGCCGTCCAGGCCAGGCCCGCGAAGGCCGCGTCGCCGTCCGGCCGGGAGCTGTCCGCGAACCGCCGTGCCACGCCGGCCTGTTCGCCGCCGAGTACGTTGATCGCGAACCGGCCCTCGGCGGCCGCCAGCCGGGCGAAGGACGAGCCCGCCCGCAACACGACCCCGACGAGCAGCGGTTCGCGCGAGACGAGGGTGACCGTGCTGGCCGTCGTGCCGTGCATCCGCTGCTCGGGTCCGGTGGTCAGCACCGACACCGGGGAGGCCAGGTGGTACAGGGCGCGCCGGCGTTCGGCCGGGTCCTGCCGGACCGGGCGCCGTACGTCCGTGGCGGTGGTCATCGCACGGCCTCCGTCCCGCGCACGGCACGGGCGGGCACGTGTCCGACCGGCACCGGGTCCATGGCGTGCCCGACCGGCTTGGGGTGGGGCAGGCCCAGGTCGTCCAGGAGCCTCAAGTAGCCGTCCTGGCACACCGGTTCGAAGGGCAGCGCGAAGGACTTCATGAAGTTGCCGAACAGGCCGCGGTCGCCGAACAGATGGAACGGCAGCACCAGCAGCGCCCACTCCGGCTTCACCAGCCAGCACCACAGCGCGGCGACCGCGCCCTGCGTGATGAGGCTGTGCATGACGTTGTAGAGGACGTAGTACGCCTTGGGGATCGGCCGGCCGCCGCTCCTGCGGAACGCGATCGCGCCGGGGACGTAGCCGATCAGGTCGATGTACAGGAACAGCCCGAGCGCCGGCAGCCAGCGGATGTCACCGAAGTGGTAGACGATCAGGCCGGTGGTGACCGCGAGGCCCACCAGGTACTCGGCGCGGTGCAGCGAGTAGGTGCGCGGGGTCTCGAAGGGGTTCGCCTGGTCCATGTCAGCTCCTCGCCCGGGTCCTAGGCGCCGACCGCTGCGGGCGTGGTCAGTTCGATGCCGCCCTGGATGCGCACGGCCGGGAACAGGCCGGTCAGCGCCCAGGCGACGGTCTCCTTGATGACCCGCTCGGCGATCGGGTCGAGGATGCCCTCCAGGCTCGGGATGCCGAAGTCGAAGTCGGCGTCGAAGCGGACGGTGACGTCCTCCTGGGACTGCTGGACGGACCAGGTGCCGGAGAAGGAGTCGAAGTCCCCGTCGGACTGCTCGAAGCGGATCACGCCCTCCTCCGGCACGACCACGTCGTCCTCGGTCCAGCGCAGCAGGCCGCTGCGGAAGTGCAGCTCCCAGCTGGAGGAGGCCTCCGGGTCGGGGTAGGAGGCGTGCACGGTGGTCGTGTTGACGTGGGGCGCGAGGTCGGGGTACTTCTCCCAGCGCCGGACGGCGTGCAGGACCGTCTCGGCCTGCTCCGCGGGTATGAGGGCATCGAGTTCGACGTGCCGCACGATCAGTTACCGCCTTCCGGCATTGTGGCCGCGCCCTTGATCAGGTCGCGGGTGGCCAGGTCGAAGGAGTTGACGAGGAAGTCGACGTCGGTGTCGTCCAGCACGGCGGGCGGGGTGAAACGCACCACCGAGCTGCCGTTCATGGAGTGGTTGGCGACCACGCCGTGGTTGAACAGCTCGATCAGCAGCTCGCCGGCGAGGCCCGCCTCGACCAGCTCCACACCGATGAGCAGGCCCCGGCCGCGCACGTCCACCACCAGCTCGGGGATGTTGCGCCGGGCGACCTCCGCGATCCGCGGCAGCAGCCGGGCGCCGAGGTCCATGGCCCGGGTGACCAGGCGCTCCTCCTTCACGGCCCGGATCGCGCCCTGCACCGCGGCCATCAGCACCGGCTGGCCGGAGAAGGTGGCGGTGTGGACGTAGGGGTCCTTGTCGAAGGGGCGGAACGCCTTGCGGGTGGCGACGGCCGCCGACACCGGCATCACGCCGCCGCCGAGCGCCTTGCCGGTGAGCAGGACGTCCGGTACGACGCCCTCGATGTCGGCGCCCCACCACTCGCCCAGCCGCCCGAACCCGGACTGCACCTCGTCGAGGATCAGGAAGCCGTCGTACGCGCGGACCAGCTCCTCGACCCGCTTGAGGTAGCCCTTGGGCGGGACGATGACCCCGCCCTCGCCCTGCACCGGCTCAAGGATCACGCACACCTCGCCGGGGTGGGCCTTCAGCTCGGCCTCCAGGGCGTCGGCGTCGCCGTACGGCAGGTGCTGGAAGTCGGGCACGAGCGGGCGGAACGGCGCCTGGTAGACGTCCTTCGCGGTCGCCGACAGGGCGCCGAGCGTCTTGCCGTGGTAGCCGCCGCGCATCGAGACGGTGCGCTTGCGGCCACCCGCGCGGGCCAGCTTCAGCCCCGTCTCCACGGCCTCCGCGCCGGACAGTGCGAAGTGCACCCGGTCCAGACCGGGCGGCAGCACCGACACCAGCGCCTCGGCGGCGCGGGCCACCGTCGGCTCCAGCAGGATGCGGGTCGCGGTGGGGTGGGTGCGCAGCTGGCGCTCCACCTCCTCCATGACGATCGGGTGCCGGGCGCCCATGATGAACACGCCGTAGCCGCCGGCGTTCAGGAAGCGCTCACCGTCGCTG
Source organism: Streptomyces sp. NTD91 (assembly GCF_059510455.1). Lineage (NCBI taxonomy): Bacteria > Bacillati > Actinomycetota > Actinomycetes > Kitasatosporales > Streptomycetaceae > Streptomyces > Streptomyces sp. NTD91. Next base: position 127,313 of record NZ_JCAJZW010000011.1, on the reverse strand, counting down.
GTGGTGAGCCAGGCGCCCTCGGACGCGACCTCCATGTGACTGCCGAACAACTCGGCGAGCGTGGCCCGGCCCTTGCTGAGATGGGCACGGTAGAGACCGAGGATCTCGGCCTCGTCGTCGACGGCCGGGGCCGCCGGTGATTCCTGTACAACGGTCACGTGTCACTCACTCCAGGAAGAGGGGTGGGGAAGCGCGCCCCACCGGGGCGCGAAGCCGTGTCGATGTGCGGCTGCGCCGCGACGGGGCCCTGCCGGGTCCGGGCGAAGCCGAGGACTCGCCGGAGCGATCAGCGACGACGAACCCGCGGCCGCGCACGCGGCCCTGCCGACCGAGCTCTACGCCAGAACCAGTGGCCCTCCGCCGAAGTACGCGAGCAACGGCTCCGACGCGGCGACACGGGACGGCGGATGAAAGGCCAGCGCACGCGTCGCGGCAGCGGCCTGCGCACTCGCGGAGTTGCTGATGAACTCGAGCCCGCCCAGCAGCTCCAGCGCCCGCCCCACGATCGCCGGCAGCGCGTTCTGCACGGCGTACCGGGCGACCAGCACCCGCGCCACCGACTCCTCGTCGCCGGGCTCGGCGCCCGTGCCGCGGGCCACGCCCTCCAGCAGGGCGAGGGCGGCATCCATGTCGACGGCGAGGGCCGCCCGCTCCTCGGCGCCGCCCCGCTTGCGCTCCAGCACCTGCTCCACCAGCGCGGCCGCGGCACCGGCGTACCCGGCGGAGATCAGCATCTCGAACCAGACGAAACCGGCCGACTGCAGGTCGTCCAGGCGGGTGGGGTCGTCGGCGCCGGCCCGCACCACCATGTCGGCCGGCACGAACACGTCCTCCAGGCGGACTTCGTCGCTCTCCGCGCCTGCCAGCAGGTCGTTGCCCCAGAAGGGGTGCACGGACAGGCCGGGCGCGCGGGCGGGCACGATCGCGAGCGCCAGTTCCGGCTCGCCGCCCTCCTCGCCGTGGATGGCGATGGACGCGGTGAGCAGGCTCATCGAGCGGGACAGGCTGCACGGCTTCTTCGACCCGGACAGCAGGAACCCGCCCTCCACCGGGCGCGCGGTGACGGCCGGCTTGAGGATGTTCTGCGCGGTACGGCCCTCGGCCCAGCCGGAGGCCATCACCTGCTGGTCCGGCACGATCCGGTGCAGCAGTTCGGTCTGCGCGGCGGTGAGCCGGCCGTCCTTGACGGCGAGCGAGTACAGCATGGCGGCGGTGAAGTGGTGCATGGACACGGCCGCGACCAGGGAGGGTGACAGCGCGCCGAGGGCCAGCTGGACGCGCAGCGCCTCCAGCGGGGCGGCGCCGTGGCCGCCGTAGGACTCGGGTATGAGCAGGCCGACCCCGCCGTGGATGCGGAACAGGTCGATCACCGGGCTGCCGGGCCGCTCCCGTTCGGCGTAGGGGAGCTGCTCCAGCTCCTTGAGCAGTCCGGGGTGGAACCGCTCGCAGACGGTCCTGGCGGCATCGAGGGAACGCACGGGAAACCTCCGCGGGACTCTGGGTGGTGGTCAGGCGCCGAAGACCGCGTCGTACGGGCTCACGTCGCGGGCGATGCTGACTCCCTGCACGTGGGAGGTCTTGAGCATCGGGTAGTTGGCCTCGCCGAACGCGCCGCCGGTGCGGCCGGTGCCGCCGTGGCTCGGCAGGTACGGCAGGAAGCCGATGTGCGAGTCGTTGACCTTCAGCAGACCGCCGTTGACGGTGCGCCGCACGAAGGTCTCCACGACGTGGTCCGAGCGGGACCACAGAGAGTTCCGCAGCCCGTAGTCGTTGCTGTTGACGAACTGCAGGAACGCTTCCAGCAGGGCGTCGTCGTGGTCGCGTTCGGCGACCACGATCGGGATCAGCGGGAAGAAGGTCTCCTCGCGGACCACGTCGTACGTCCGCGCCCGGTCCAGGCCGTCCACCCGCACCACCGTCGGCTGCAGGAACACGCCGGTCTCCGAGACCGTGCCGTCCAGCTCGGTGCGGTGACCGCCGGTCACCAGCTCGGCGCCGTTGTCCAGGGCCTGCCGCAGCAGCCGGAAGAACCGCTCGCTGCGCCTGACCGGCGACAGCAGTACGTCCTCCTCCTCGGGCAGCCCCGGACGGATGCCCTTGACCTGCTCCTTCACCTCGGCGATCAGCGCCTCGGCGACGTCGGGGTGGGCGAGGACGTAGTTGGGCACCATGCAGATCTGTCCGGAGCCGTAGAAGGCCTCCGTGATCGCCTCGGCCGCCCACTTCACGTCGGCGTCCTTCCACACCACGATGCCGTCGTTGCCGGCGAGTTCGAGGATCGGCTTCTTGCCGTGCGCCACGCACTGCTGCTCGAAGCGCAGGCCCTCCTGGCTGCCGCCGATGTAGAAGATGTCGTCGATCAGCGGGTCGGCGATCCAGCGGTCCATGGTCTGCTTCGGGTTGGAGCACACCGCGTTGAGCACCCCGGCGGGCGCGTCGATCTCCTCCAGCAACGGGGCGACGACGTCCCGCAGCAGCCACATCGTGGACAGCGCGATGCTGCGCGGCGCCCGCACCACGACCGCGTTGCCGGCCATCAGGGCCAGCACGCACAGCGCGGCACTGGGCAGCGGGGCGTTCTGCGGCGGGTTGAAGGCGACCACGCCGTCCGGCTGGCGGTGCAGGATCAGCTTGCGGCCGTTGTACTCCTTCTCCACCCGCATCTGCTTCAGGTACCAGCGCAGGGAGCCGGGGGCGTAGATCTGCAGCAGGCAGCTCAGCTCCCAGCGGGCGAGCTTCACGGGGTGGGACTCGGCGACCAGCATGCGCAGGAACTCGTCCTGGTGCTTGATCAGTTCCTCGCGGAAGCGGGTGCCCAGCTGCATCCGCCGCTCCAGGGGCACGGCCGCCCAGTCGGGGGCGGCAGCGGCGGCGGCCTGGGTGGCCAGGTCGATGGCGGAGTCGTCCGCGATCGCGCAGCGCCCGACGACGTAGGGGTGCCTCGCCGCCTCGGACTCGGGGTCCTGCTCGAGGGAGCGCTTCAGGCTCACGCTGGTGAACACGTCTTCCAGCAGGGAACGTCCGCTGACGGTGTAGACCCAGCCGTCCCCGGCGACGTCCTTGCCCGCGATGTAGAGGTCGTAGCTCTTCAATCCGGAAGGTGCCTCAGCACTCTCCTCCTGCGCGGCTTCGCGAAGCATCTTCAGCCTTTCGGATATGGCGTGTGGATTTCTTGAAGCAAGGCGAGCCTGACAGCGGAATCTGACCCGGCGCTGACGCCCGGCTGACCGGCCTGATCCGGCCAACCCCGGCGGTGGGAACCCGTCAGTGGGGCGTCAGCCGGCGCTGCTTGCATGAGGCGCATGCCACCTGTCGACAGCACGAGCCGGCGCCTGCGTGAGCTGCCGCGCAGCGAACTCGCCGAAGAAATCGAGTCAATCGTCCTCGGCAGATTCAAGGCCGTTCTCCTCATGGACGATTCCGAGGACCTTCCGCTCGACATCAGCTATTTCGATCTCGGCCTCACCTCGCTGCGGCTGACCGAGATACGGCAGAGCCTGGAGCAGCTCCTGGACCTGTCGATCAACGTCAGCGTGCTCTTCAACGAGCCGACGATCGCCCATCTCGTGGACCACCTGACCCAGGCCATCCAGGAAGCTTGAGGAGTCGCTCCATGCCGCGTACGGAGACAGAGCAGGCGCCCGAGCCGGTCGCGATCGTCGGAATCGGTCTGCGGTTCCCCGGCGGCAGCGGCTCGCCCGACGAGTTCGACGCCTTCCTGCGGGAGGGCGCAAGCGGGATCGGCCCGATCCCCCGGGACCGCTGGGACGTGGAGGCGTTCACCCCCGAGGGTCCCGACGACAAGGGCAAGATCATCGCCTCGGCCGGCGGATTCCTCGACCGCATCGACCTGTTCGACGCGGGCTTCTTCAACATCTCGCCGAAGGAAGCCCGGTACATGGACCCGCAGCAGCGGCTGCTGCTGGAGACCGCCTGGCAGGCCCTGGAGCACGCCGGCATCGACCCGGCCCCGCTGCGCCGGGGCAACGGCGGCGTCTACATCGGCGCCAGCTCCATCGACTACGCCCTGGAACTGGACTCACTGCCGTACGAGGAACTGGACGGCCACCTGGCGTCCGGCATCACCATGTTCCCGCTGTCCGGCCGGCTGTCGTACTTCCTCGGCTGGCGCGGCCCCAGCATGAGCGTCGACACCGCCTGCTCCTCCTCCCTGGTGGCCCTGCACCTCGCCGTGCAGGCGCTGCGCGGCGGCGAGACCGACATCGCGCTGTGCGGCGGCGTCAACGCCCTGCACCATCCGCGCATCCCGGTGATGTTCTCCAACGCCCAGATGCTCGCTCCCGACGGGCGGTGCAAGACCTTCGACGAGGCCGCCGACGGCTACGCGCGCGCCGAGGGCTGCGGCATCGTCGTCCTCAAGCGGCTGAGCGACGCCGAACGCGACGGCGACCGCGTCCTCGCGCTCGTACGGGGTACGGCCGTCGGACAGGACGGCGACAGCGCGGGCCTGACCGTGCCCAACGGTCCGGCCCAGGAGAAGGTCATCCGCAGCGCGCTCGACGCCGCCCGCCTCAAGCCCGGGGACATCCAGTACGTCGAGGCGCACGGCACCGGCACCCCGCTCGGCGACCCGATCGAGTTCGGCGCCATCGGGGACGTGTTCGTCGACTCGCACACCAAGGAACGCCCGGTGCTGGTCGGTTCCGTGAAGACCAACCTCGGCCACATGGAGCCCGCCTCCGGCATCGTCGGCGTCATCAAGACCGTGCTCCAGCTGCGGGCCCGCACGATCTATCCGCACATCAACCTGCGCACGCCCTCCGGCCGCATCCCCTGGGACCTCTACCCGCTGCGGGTGCCCACCGCCTGCGAGCCGTGGGAGGCCGAGGTCCGGCGCGCGGTCGTCAACAGCTTCGGGTTCGCCGGGACCATCGGCGCGGTGGTGCTGGAACAGGCGCCCGAGAGGGCACCTGCCGCCGAAACGGCGGGCGCGCCGCCGCTGTTCACCCTGTCGGCGAAGAACGCCACCGCACTGCGCGAACTCGCCGCCGAGTACCGCAAGCTGGTCGACGAGCAGCCGCTCGGAGCGCTCTGCCACAGCGCCAACACCACGCGCGCCCACCACCCCTACCGCATCGCCGCTCCGGTCGCCGACCGGGCCGCGCTGACGAGGCTCCTGGACCGGGCCGCCGAGCAGGAGCACGAAGGCCCCTCCGGCATCCGCAAGACCGCGTTCCTGTTCACCGGCCAGGGCTCCCAGTACCCCGGCATGGGCGCCGCCCTGTACGGGGCCTTCCCCGTCTTCCGCGCCCATGTGGACGAGTGCGACGAGCTCTTTGCCGACCATCTCGGCCGCTCCGTGAGCGAGTTGCTGCTCGGCACCGCCGACGACCCCGAGGCGGTCGACCGCACCGAGTACACCCAGCCCGCCCTGTTCACCCTGGAGTACGCGCTCGCCCGGCAGTGGATGGCCTGGGGCGCCCGGCCCAACGTGCTCATCGGGCACAGCATCGGCGAGGTCGTCGCCGCCGCCGTGGCCGGACTCTTCGACCTGCCCGACGCCGTACGGCTGGTCGCCGCCCGCGCCCGGCTGATGCAGGCCGTGCGCACCGAGGGCGGGATGGCCGCCGTCACCGCGCCCGTCGAGGACGTCGAACCCCTGCTCCAGGGACGCGACGACCTCGCGCTGGCCGGGATCAACGCCCCCGACCAGACGGTGATCTCCGGCGCCACGGCCGCCCTCGACGAGGTCACCGGCATCCTCACCGGCCGGGGCGTCCGCGTCGAGCGGCTGAAGGTCTCGCATGCCTTCCACTCCCCGCTGATGGCCGAGGTCTACGACGACTTCCGTGCCGCCCTGGACGGCCTCGCCTTCCACGAGCCGCAGATCAGCATCGTCTCCAACGTCACGGGCCGGCTCGCCCGGTTCCGCGACATCGGCAACGCCGACTACTGGGTCCGGCACATCGGCGAACCCGTCCGTTTCCTCGACGGCATCCGGGCCGTGGCCCGGCGCGGCCGGCACGCGATGGTCGAGATCGGCCCGCAGGCGGGGCTCACCGCGCTCGCCCGGCGCGGCGTCACCGCCGAGGACCACCTGTGGCTGCCCAGCCTGCGCCGCCGCGACACCACGACGGCCACCACCCTCACGGCCCTCGCCGACTACTACACCGCCGGCCTGACCGTCTCCTGGACGGGCTACCACGCCGGGCGACCGACGCCGGCCCGGGTGGACCTGCCGACGTACGCCTTCCAGCGCAAGCGCTACTGGCTGCCCTCCGTCACCCCGCGCCGCTCCGCCGCGGGTGGCACCGCACGGCACCCGCTGCTCGGCGTCGAGGAGCGGTTCGCCAGCGGGGTGAGGGAGTTCACCGCGGAGTTCACCGCCGAGGAGCTGGGCGCGCTCGCCGACCTCGCCGACGGCGGCCGTACCGTGCTGCCCGCCGGTGCCTACGTCGACCTGCTGTTCGCCGTGCAGGACGCGGTCCAGGGCCATGCCCGCTCCGCCGTCCACGACCTGAAACTGCTCGCCCCGCTGGAGCTGCCCGCCGAGACCCTGACCGCGCTGACCACCCGCTGGCGACCCCGGCAGGGCGGCGGCGCCGAGGTCGAGGTGTTCACCACCGTCGGCGGCGAGGAGAACCTGCACGCCACCGCCGTCGTCGCCGCCGCACCCGAACCCCTCGTCCCCGTCTCGGAGCTGGCGGAACTCGACGCGGCCCTCGCCCCGGCCGCCCAGCACATCGACGACGAGGACATCTACACCGACCTCGCCTCCGTCGGCCGCCCCCAGGGCCCGCGCATGCGTCTGCTGCTCCGCGCCGCCCGGCATGGCGACGGGCTGGTCACCGGCGAGCTGACCGGACGCGACGCCACCGCCGTCGAGCACGTTCCGGCCGAGCTGCTGGAGGCCGCCGTGCAGGCCCTGGTCGTCCTCGACCCCGAGGGACCGGTGTTCGTGCCGCGCGAGATCGCGGCCGTACGGCACTTCCGCAAGCCGCGCGGGGAGAACCTGCGGGTGCTGGCCCGGGTGCGCGGCGAGCAGGACCGGCGGCTGGCCGATGTACTGCTCCTGGAGAACGGCGAGCCGGTCGCCGAACTGCTCGGCGTCCGCATGGCCCGGCCCGACGGCCGCGCCGGCCGCCGCCAGTTCCTGCACCGCCCCGACTGGGTGCGCCGTGCCCTGCCCGCCCGCGAGCACGCCCCGGCCCGGCACGTGGTCCTGCTCGACCCGTCGGCCGCACGCGCCGCCGAACTCGCCGCCGAGCCCGGTCTGAAGATCACCTGGCTGGCCGACCTCACCGACCTCAAGGCCGCCCTGGAGGACCCGACCGTCACCGACGTGTGCCGGCTGTGGCGCCAGCGCCCCGAGCCGATGTCCGCCGGGCGGCTGCGCGCCGAGTGCGAGGACAACTACCGTGAACTACTCGCTCTCGTAGGGGCGTTGGAGACAGCTGCGCGCCCGCCCCGGCTTTGGCTGGTCACCGAGGGTGCCCAGTGGCTGCCCGGCGACCCGGCCGGTGACGGCGGCCACCTCGGCGCCGCCACCCTGTGGGGCTTCGGCCGGGTACTGCTCACCGAGTACCCGCAGTACCGGGCCACCCTGGTCGACCTCGCCCCCGGCAGCGGCCTCGCCCCGCTCGCCGAGGAATGGCGAGCCGAGCCCCCCGGCGAATACCAGGTCGCGCACCGTCCCGGCCGCCGCTATGTGCGCCGGCTGCTCGCCGGTGACACCGCGCTCACCTGGACCGGAGGCTTCGAACTGCGCGCCCCCGACTCCGGCGACCTCTCGGACCTGGCCCTCGCCCCGGCCGCGGACCGGGCGCCGGAGGCCGGCGAGGTCCAGGTCCGCGTGCACGCCGTCGGCCTCACCGCCGAGGACGCCCGCACCGCCCTGGACACCGGCCGGGCCGAACGTGCCGAAGAGGCCGCCGAAGAGGGACCGCCGCCGCTGCTGGGCCAGTTGGCCCGCGGCACGGTCCTCGCCGCCGCAGCCGGCACCGGATTCGCGTCCGGCGACGAGGTGCTCGTCCGGTACGACGGCACCTTCCGCTCCACCCTCACCGTCCCCGTCCCGGCCGTCGTCCACGCCACCGGCTCCGACGACACCGCCCCACGCTTCCGGCTCGACGAGACCGGCGAGGCCCTGCGCACCGCCCTCGCCGAGTCGACCGGACGGGCCTGGGTGACGCTGCCGGAGGACATCGAGGAGGAGCGGCCCGAGGTGGACGACGGCCCCACCGGGCTGCGCGCCGACCGCACCTACCTGGTCACCGGCGGCCTCGGCGGGCTCGGCCTGGTCACCGCCCGCAAGCTGGCCGCCCTCGGCGCCCGGCACCTGACCCTGGTCAGCCGCAGCGGCCGGGCCACCGAGGAGGCCTCTCAGCTGCTCGCCGACCTCGCCGCCGACGCCGAGATCGACGTCGTGCGCGCCGACATCTCCCGCCCGCAGGACGTGCAGCGGCTCGTCCGGCAGCTGGCGGCCGGGCCGTACCCGGTCGGCGGGATCGTGCACGCCGCCGGCTCCTACGACAAGAAACTGATCTCCGAGCTGACCTGGGAGTCCATCGACGCCCAGCTCGCCGCCAAGGCCTACGGCGGCTGGCTGCTGCACGAGGCCGCCGAATCCTCCTTCCCCGAGCTGGAGTTCTTCGTCACCTACTCCTCCATCGCCTCCGTCCTCGGCGGCGCCACCCAGGGCCACTACGCCGCCGCCAGCGCCGCCCTCGACGCGCTCGCCGAGTGGCGCGGCCGGCGCGGGGTGCCGGGCCTGTCGGTGAACTGGGGCGCCTGGGCCCGGGTCGGCATGTCCGCCCGGCTGGAGGAGCACCTCAGCCAGGAGATCGAACGCAGCGGCGTCCGCTTCTTCTCCCCGACCCGCGCCCTGGACACCCTCGCCCGGCTCTGGGGCCGGCCCCGCACCCAGCGGATCGTCGGCGAGTTCGACTGGGACCGCTACGTCTCCGGCAGCGTCACCGGCGACCTGTTCTACGACCGGCTCGCCCGGCACACACCCGACGAGGACGGCACCGGCCTCGACCTCGGCGCGCTGGCCGCGCTGCCCGAGGCGGAACGTCTGACCGCCGTCACCTGCGTGGTCCGCGAGAAGGTCGCCGCCGTCCTGCACCTGGAGGAGGGCGACGAACTGGACGTGAACTCCGAGTTCGTCTCGCTGGGCCTGGACTCCCTGATGGCCCAGCAGGTCAAGTCCGCGTTGGAGCAGGCGCTCCGGCTGCCCCTGCCGGCCTCCCTCACCCACGACCACCCCACGGTCCGCGCGCTCGCCCGGTTCGTCGCCGGGCAGCTCGCCTAAGGCAGCGTGAACAGCAAGGGACGGGACACACCATGACCGACATACCCAGGGAGCGCTGGACGCTCCACCACTCCTCCCGGGCCCACGCCGGCAGCCGCCCCGACCACCCGGCGATCATCTGCGAGGGCCACGTCACCACCTACGACAAGCTGCACCGGGACAGCAACCGGGCCGCGCACGCCCTGCACGCGAGCGAGGTGCGGCGCGGCGACCGGGTCGCCTACCTGGGCCGCGAGTCCGCGAACTACTACCTGGTGATGATCGCCTGCGCCAAGGCGGGTGCCGTCCTGGTCCCGGTCAACTGGCGGCTCACCCCCCGCGAGGTCGACCACATCCTCCGCGACTCCGGCGCCGCGCTGATCTTCGTGGACGACGAGTTCTGGGACACCGTCGCCACCGTCCGCCACCAGCTGCGCGGACTGCGCCGGGTGATCCGCGTCGACGGGACCGACCCCTACGGGGAACCCGCGCGCGGCGCCGGCCTGCTCGCCTGGGCGGCGGACCGGCCCGAGACCGACCTCACGCCCGGCACGGGCCCCGACGACGCCGTGATCCAGATCTACACCAGCGGCACCACCGGCCTGCCCAAGGGCGCCGTCCTCGCCCACCGCAGCTTCTTCACCCTGCCGCACGCGAGCCGCGCCGCGGGCGTCGACTGGATCGACTGGCTGGCCGAGGACGTGTCCCTGATCTCGCTGCCGGGATTCGGCGTGGCCGGCATCGGCTGGTTCCTGCACACCTTCAACGCGGGCGGCACCAATGTGATCATGCCGCAGTTCGACCCGCAGGAAGCGGTCCGCCTCATCCGCGCCCACCGGGTCACCACCACCTTCGCCGCACCGGCCATGCTCCAGGCGATGGCCGCGGAACGCGAGGCCGGGCCGGAGGCGTTCGCGTCCCTGCGCAAGATCGCCTACGGTGCCGCACCGATGTCGGAGACGCTGCTCAAGCAGTGCATGGAGACCTACCGCTGCGCGTTCGCCCAGATCTACGCCAGCACGGAGACCGGCAGCGTCGCCGTGTGCCTCCCGCCCGACGCCCACCACCCGGGCAGTACCAAGCTCACCTCAGTGGGCCTGCCCTGCCCCGGCAACGAGATCAAGGTGATCGGCCCCGACGGCGAGAGCCTGCCGCCCGGCGCCGTCGGCCAGATCTGCGTGCGCGCCCCGTCCCGGATGCTCGGCTACTGGAACCTGCCCGAGGCCACCGCCCGCACCCTGGTCGGGGAGTGGCTGCACATGGGCGACGCCGGCTACCTCGACGAGGACGGCCACCTCCACCTGTGCGACCGCATCAACGACACGATCATCGTCGCGGGGCAGAACATCTACCCGGCGGAGGTCGAGAAGGCCCTCGCCGCGCATCCCGCCGTCGCCGAAGCGGCGGTCGTCGGCCTGCCGGACGAGCGGTGGGGCGAGAGCGTGCACGCGGTGGTCGTGCTGACGCCCGGCGCGACCGCGACCCCCCGGGAACTGCTGCTGTCCCTGCGGGGCCGCATCGCCGACTACAAGATCCCGGGCGCCTACCACTTCATGGACTCCCTGCCGCGCAACCCCTCGGGGAAGATCCTGCGCCGCGCGGTGCGGGAGCAACTGACGGCACCGGCCAGGGACGTACTCGGGAGCACAGTGTGACTTCACCACGGATCGGCATCCTCCTGCCCACCCGCGAGCAGGCCATCAACGGCATCTATGCCGCGGCGCCCCTGCTCGACTTCGCCCGGCAGGCGGAAGCCCTCGGCTTCGACTCGCTGTGGGCAGGGGACTCGCTCACCGCCCGCCCACGGCTCGACCCCCTCGTCGTGCTCTCGGCCGCGGCGGCGGCCACCACCCGCATCACCGTCGGCACCGCCGCCCTCACCCCGGCCCTGCGCCATCCCCTCATCGGCGCCAACATGGTCGCCAGCCTGAGCCATGTGGCCGCCGACCGTCTGGTCCTGGGCCTCGGTTCCGGGTTCCCCATGGCCGAGACCGAGGAGGAGTTCGCTTCCGTCGGCGCCTCCTTCCAGGGCCGGGTGGGGCGGCTGGACGAGATCACCACGTTGTGGCGCACCGCCTGGCGCTCCCACGACGAGGGTGAACCCACCGAGTTCCAGGGCAGGTTCTGGCAGGCGGAGAACCTGGACCGGCTCCCCGGCCCCGCCGTCGCCGGCGGCCCGCCGCTGTGGCTCGCGGGCAGCGACACCCCCAAGGTGCTGGCCCGCGCGGCGGCCCGGTACGACGGCTGGCTGCCCTTCCTCCCGGACGTCGACGCATACGCCCGCGCCCGCCGCCGTATCGCCGAACTCGCCGACGAGGCCGGCCGCACGGTCACCCCGGCGCTGTACGCCACGGTCACCGTGAACAGCAGCGAAGCCGCCGCCAGGGCGGAGCTGGAGCACTACATCAGCCACTACTACGGCCGCTCCCTGGAGCAGATGAGCAGCATCCAGGCCTACGCCTGGGGCAGTGCCGAGAAGTGCGCCGAGTGGCTCGGCGGATACGTCCGGGCCGGCGCCCGGCACCTGGTCGTACGGATCGGATCGCTGGACCCCGAGCCACAGTTGAAGGAGATCGCCGAGGTGCTGCTGCCCGCCGTGCGCGCCCTCGGCCCGTCCACCACCGTTGGGAGTACGCAGTCGTGACCACCGAGATCGGCACCATTGGCAGCCGGATGTCCAGCGAGGGGCACTGGTTCCACCCCGTGGAGCCCTCGCCCGACGCCTCGATCCGGCTGTTCCTGCTGCCCCACGCCGGCAGCGGCGCCATCATCTACCGCGACTGGGAGCGCCTGCTGCCACCGGACATCGCCCCGCAGGCCGTCACCCTGCCCGGCCGCCACAACCGCCGGGACGAGCCGACGTACGAGGAGTTCTGGCCGCTGCTCGACGCCCTGCACGACGCGGTGCTGAACGACCTGGACGACCGGCCGTTCGCCTTCTTCGGGCACTGCCTCGGCGCCCAGCTGGCGTTCCGGCTGGCCATCCGGATGCAGGAGGAGGGCGGACCGGCGCCGGTGATGGTCGGCATGTCCGGCTGGTCGCCCGAGGGCTTCTTCCAGCCGACGGAGGAGCAGAGCCGGATGCCGGAGCCCGAACTCGTCGAGTGGATCAAGAAGTTGGGGTCCTTCCCGGCCGAGATCTACGACAACCCGGAGATGCTCGCCCTGGTCGTGCCCGCGCTGCGCGCCGACCTGCGGGTCGCCGCCCAGTACGAGGACGACGGCAAGGGCGTCACCTGCCCGCTCGCCTCCTACGGCGGCCGCAGCGACCCGCTCCAGGAGGCCCCGGACGCCATGACCCACTGGGCCGGGCGCACCCCCGTCTACCTGGGCCACAACGAGTACGAGGGCGGCCACTTCTACATCGACACCCACGCCCGTGCCGTCACCGCGCACGTCGCGCACCGGCTGCAGCGGCTGGCCGCCGCGGCCGTGAACTGACCGCCGCCGGCGTCCGTGTCAGCGCCGTGTCAGCGGGGCGCGGGACAGTGCTCGGAGGACTGTCGTACCGAGGACCGTCCCGTGCCCCTCGCGTGCGCCCCGGACACCTTCGGCACGCCCCCCACCAGCACGAAACGACCTAGGAGGGTCGTCCATGACCACCGAAGCAGAACTGACCGGCAGCGCGGCCTCGGCCGCCTCGCCCCCGGACATCGAGGAGGCCGCGGGCAAGCCCGCCTGGGGTGCGCTCTGGGTCGTGCTGGCCGGCCTGTTCATCGCCAACGTCGACTTCTTCATCGTCAACGTGGCCATCCCCTCGCTGCAGCGGAACATGCACGCGACCAGCGCCGAGATCCAGCTGGTCGCCGCCACCTTCAACATCGGCCTGTCCGCCATGCTGATCACCGGCGGCCGGCTCGGCGACCTCTACGGCCGCCGGAAGGTCTTCTCCATCGGCCTGGCCCTGTTCACGCTGTCCTCGCTGGCCTGCGGGATCGCCCCGAACATGGCCGAGCTGATCGTGGCGCGCGCGGTGCAGGGTGCCGCGGCCGCCCTCGTCATCCCGCAGGTCCTCGGCATCCTCACCACGGCCTACGCGGGCAAGGCCCGGGTCGCCGCGTTCAACGCCTACGGCATCACGATGGGTGCCTCGGCCGTGTTCGGCCAGCTGATCGGCGGTCTGCTGATCAAGGCCGACGTCTTCGGCTGGGACTGGCGGACCATCTTCCTGATCAACGCCCCGATCGGCGCGCTGGTGCTGCTGCTCACGCCGAAGGTGGTGCCCGAGTCCCGGGCGGAGGGCCACACCGGCCTCGACTGGACCGGCGTCGTCCTGGTGACCGCGGGACTCGCCGCCGTCGTGCTGCCGCTGGTCGAGGGCCGGGAGCAGGGCTGGCCGACCTGGACGGGGGAGTGCCTGGTGGCGGCCGTACCGCTGCTGGCCGCGTTCTGGTGGACCCAGCGCCGCAAGGCGGCACGCGACAAGTCGCCGCTCGTCCACCCGAGCCTGTTCGAGGACCGCGCGTTCGGCGTGGGCGTCGTCTCGCTGCTGGTGTTCTTCGCCGCGATGGCCTCCTTCTTCCTGGTCCTCGCGCTGTACCTGCAGGAGGGCCGCGGCCTGTCCGCACTCCGGTCCGGTCTGCTGTTCATCCCGCTCGGCCTCGGCTTCTTCATCGGCTCCGCGCAGTCTCCGAAGGTCGCGGCCAAGCTCGGCAAGCAGGTCCTCACCATCGGGGCGCTGCTCCAGGCGGTCGGCAACCTCGCGCTCGCCGCCACCGCATGGGAGCTGGGCAGCACCGGCTCCGTCGCCTGGTGCATCCCGGCCATGGTGCTCGCCGGCCTCGGCATGGGCTTCGTCGTCGCCCCGCTCGCCTCGCTGGTCCTGGAGGGCGTCGCCCCGCACCACGCGGCCGCCGCCTCCGGTGTCTTCTCCACCGCCCAGGAGATGGGCAACGCCGTCGGCATCGCGGTCATCGGCGTCGTCTTCTTCGGCGTCGCAGGCCACAAGGTCAGCGCCCACTCCTACTCCCACGCCTTCGGCGCGGGCCTGCTGGTCCAGGCGGCCATCTGCGTGGCGGTGGCGCTGCTGGTGCAGTTGCTGCCGCGCAGGGCCGAGGCGTCCTGACGGCACCGGACGAAAGAACCCACACCCGGCGGGCGCACGGAGGCAAAGCCTCCGTGCGCCCGTCAGCGCTGCGTCAGAAGACCGTCAGCCGTCTCCTCCACGCTGGCCGAAACGAATCGCCGCTTTTCGGCCGAGCCGACGGAGGACATCCGTGCCCGACACCCTTGACCCACTCCCCGCCTGGCCCATGCCGCGCTCCTGCCCCTACGCGCCCCCCGACGCGTACGCGGAGCTGCGCGAACAGCCCCCGCTGAAGGTGCGCATACGCGGCGGCGAGGCCTGGCTCGTCACCCGCCACGCGGACGTGCGCCAGGTGCTCAACGACCACCGCTTCAGCGCCGACGACCAGCAGCCGGGCTTCCCGATCCGCATCCAGCTGCCGCCCGAGCCCGGAGTGATGTCGTTCAACCGCATGGACGACCCGGAGCACGGTCGGCTGCGCCGCATGGCCATGACCGAGTTCACCGCCCGCCGCACCCGCGCCCTGCGCCCCGAGGTCGAGGCTCTCGTGGAGCAGCTGCTGGACGGCCTGGAAGCCGGCCCCCGCCCGGTCGACCTGGTACGGAGCTTCGCGATCCCGCTGCCGTCGCTGGTGATCGCCCGGATGCTCGGCGTCCCCGAGGAGGACGAGGCGGACTTCACCGAGCAGAGCCAGGTGATCCTCTCCCAGGAGGCCGGACCCGAGGAGACGTACGCGGCCTTCCTGGAGATGACGCGGTTCCTGGACCGGCTCGCCGCGCAGCGCACCGCCGAACCCCGCAACGACCTGATCAGCCGGCTGGCCACCCGGTACGTCGCGAGCGGCGAACTGAGCCACGACGAACTCGTCGCCATGGCCCGCTTCTTCCTCGTCGCCGGGCACGAGACCACCGCCCACCAGATCAGCCTGAGCGTCCTCAGCCTGCTGCGCGACCCGGCCCAGCTGGCCGAACTGCGCGCCGACCCGTCCCTGTACAGGCCGGCCGTCGAGGAACTCCTGCGTTACTGGTCCATCTCGCAGGACAACCAGGTACGCGCCGCGGTGGACGACGCCGAGCTGAGCGGGGCCGTCATCCGCAAGGGGGAGGGAGTGATCGTCGCCATCCCCGCCGCCAACCACGACGAGTCGGTGTACGCCGGCGCCGGCCGCCTCGACATCCACCGCGACGCCTCCGGCCACCTCGCCTTCGGCTACGGCGCCCATCTGTGCCCCGGCGCCTCCCTGGCCCGCATGGAGCTGGAGGTCTGCCTGAGCGCCCTGTTCGCCCGCTTCCCTGCGCTGCGCCTGGCGGTGCCGCCGGAGCAGGTCCGGTTCCGCGAGAACACGATCGTGTACGGCCTGGAGGAACTGCCCGTCACCTGGTGACCGCGCGCCCTCGGCGTCAGCGCCGCGTCAGCGCCCCCCGGCACAGTGGGAACCGCAGCGACACCGGGGCGGCACCACCCGGCCTGGTCGGCCCGCTGCCGTCCGACGAGAAGGAGCAGGCCCGCCATGGCAGACACCGCAGCCCCGGCTCCCACCCGGGCGCTCGTCCTGGGCAACCCCGCCTCCGGCAGCCACTCGCCCGAACTGGTCGAGGAGGTGAGCCGGTTGTGCGCCTCCTGCCTGGAGCACACGGAGGTGCACCTCACCACCGGCCCGGGGGACGCCACGGCCGCCGTGCGCCGTGCCCTGCAACGCTCCGCGCAGGCAGCACCCGGGGCGCCGGACCTGGTCGTCGTCATCGGCGGGGACGGCACCGTCCGGGAGGCCGTCCAGGGCCTCGTGCCCGTGACCGGGAACGCCACCCTCGCGGTGGTGCCCGGCGGCACCGGCAACTCGGGCTACAAGATGCTGTGGGGCGACCGCCCCTGGAGCGAGTCCCTGAAGGCGGTCCTGACCGACGGCGGCATCGGCGGCAGCGCCCGACTGCGCCGCCTGGACCTGGCCCGCCTCGCCGAGACCCGCAACCTCGTGTACCTCGGCGCCTGTTCCGGGGTGATTGCCGACGCGCTGATCACCGCCCGGGAGCTGCCGCTGACCGGGCGGGAGCGCTACGCCCGCGCCTTCGCCGACACGGCCGCCGGCTACGAGCCGTACCCGGGCCGGGTCACCGTCGACGGCCGGGTGGTGCACGAGGGCCCCACGGTCCTCGCCAACGTCGGCGGCGGACCCTACCGAGGCGGCCGGTTCCTCGTCCTGCCCGACTCGCTGCTCGACGACGGACTGCTCGACGTCTGCGTGATCGGCGGCGCCGTTCCCGCCGACCGGGTGCCCGAACTGACCCTGGAAGCACAGCACATGGACCATCCGGCGACCGTGTACGCCCGGGGCCGCACGATCACCGTCGAGCGCACCGACGGCCGCCGGCTCCCGCTCGAGCACGACGGCGAGTACCAGCACGGCATCGGCACCACGGCCACCTTCGAGGTGCTCCCCGGAGCCCTCCCGGTCTGGGCGCCGGCCCTCCCCTGAACCACCTGTCCGAAGAACCGCCAGAAGCAACGCCACGTAAGGAGATCGCCCGCATGAGCGACCTGACCACCACCGTCACCCGCTACCTCGAGATCTGGAACGAGGCGGACGCCGAGAAGCGCGCCGCGGCCATCGCCGAGCTGTTCACCGCCGACGCCCCGTACATCGACCCGCTCGCCGCGGTCGAGGGCCACGAGGGCTTCGGGGCCGTGGTGGCCGGCGCCCGAGACCAGTTCAAGGGCCTCGCCTTCGAACTGCACGGCACCGTCGACGCCCACCACGACCAGGCCCGCTTCCAGTGGGGCCTGGTGACCGAGCCCGGGGCCGAGCCGATCGCCATCGGCTTCGACGTGCTCGTCACCGACGAGAGCGGCAAGATCAAGGCCGTCTACGGCTTCCTGGACAAGGTCCCGGCCGCGTAACACCACCGAGCACTGCGGGAGCACCGGGACGACGGTGCTCCCGCAGCCGTGTTCCCCCTCGGACGTCCCAGCGCACGCACGGAAGGTGTACCCGCATGACCGCCGTCCTCGCGGAGAGCGTCGCCCGGGCGCTGTGCGCCGACTGGGGCGCGACGCACGGCAGTTCCGCCCGCACCGACCGGGGCCGCCGCACTCCGGCGGACACCCCGCTGCGCGAACTCTCGCACTGGGCCGCGACCCTGCGCCCCAGCGACGTGCCCTGCCGGGTGCTGAAGCTCGCCGCGAGCCAGGTGCTCTCGCAGATCGCCTCCATCCGCGCCGGCCTCCAGCACCCGCTCGGCAGACGGCTGGTGGCCGCGTTCGGGCACCCCATGCAGCGTGACCCGCGGCAGGCGGCCGGCGTCTTCGCCGCGCTCGGCTCCTGGCTCAACCTGGACGACACCGCGTACGCCGGTCACCTGTCGAACTCGACGGTCGCGGTGCCGCTCGCCTTCGCCTACGCCCGCCAGCTGGACGGGCTCTCGCTGCTCACCGCGGTCGTCGCGGCCAACGAGTGCGCGGCCCGGATCACCGCCTCCGCGACCCTCGGGCCGCTGCGCGGCCAGAGCGCCGTGCACACCCATCTGGCCGGGGCGGTGGCGGGCCGGCTGCACTGCGACCGGGCGTCGGCGACCCTGTTCGAGAACGCCTTCGGACTGGCCTTCGCGATGCCCAACTGGCCCCTGATGCGGGCCTTCCTGGCCAGTGACGCCCGCCTGTTCAACACCTTCACCCCGGTGCGCACCGCGATGGACGCCTGCGACGCGGCGTACGCCGGACTGCGCGGGGCGCCGGACATCATGGAGCACAGCGACGGCTTCCTGGCCCGCTTCGCCACCGTGCCGCTTCCGCAGGCGGTGGCCAAGGGCCTCGGGCGCCGCTGGCACACCGACACCCTGTCGTTCAAGATGCACCCGGGCGGCCCCGGCATCGACGCCGCCGTGGACTGCGCGGCCGAGATCCACAAGGAGATCGGGGCCCTGCAGCCGCGGGACGTGGCCGAGGTGGTCGTCGAGGCCTCCCTGTACACGCTGTTCGCGGGGGAGCGGGCCGCCCGCTATGTCACCGGCCCCGGCTCCCCGCTCGGCGCACTGGTCCTGGACGTCCCCTATCCGGTCGCCACCACGCTGCTCACCGGCGGCTTCGGCGTGGACGACTTCTCCCCGCCCCACCTGGACGACCCCGACCGCTGGGCACTGGCCCAGCGGATACGGCTGGAGCACGACACCGAGATGACCCGCGAGCTGTTCCTGTCCGACGCGCCGTTCGGCGAGGCCGTGCGGGAGGCGGGGGAGCTGGCCGTGCCGTGGCTGCGCGGCTTCGGCGGTGACGAACTGGTCGACCTGGTGGGCGCGTTGGCCGCCGACGAGCGGGACTTCTCCCGGTCCACCAAGGCGACCGGTGCCCGGGTCACCGTACGTCTGACGGACGGCCGTACGATCTCGCGCACCCGGCTCATCCCCGTCGGCGCGGCCGGGCCGGAGACCCGGGCGGGCCATGCCGATCTGGTGCGGGAGAAGTTCCTGTCGGTGGGCGGCGCGCCGCAGGTCGCCGACACGGTGGACCGGCTGCACCGGATGCGGCCCCGGGCGGTGCGCCGCTGGATCGAGACGGCGTTCCTGGACTGACCGGACGGCGCAGCCGAGGACGCGGGGCCGTGCCGGACGCGCGGCCCACCACGACGCACGTCAGCCCCTGGTCTCCTGCCTCCGCCGCAGCCCCGCTTCCTCCGCCGGCCGGCGAAGGGCGGCCACGAACTTGTACCGGGACCCCCGGTACACCGAGCGCACCCACTCCACCGGGGTGCCCTGCGCGTCCCGGGAGTGACGGGAGAGCAGCAGCATCGGCAGGCCCACGTCGGTGTTGAGCAACTGCGCCTCGCGCGGGGTCGACAGTGAGGTCTCGATGGTCTCGTCGGCCTCCGCGAGCCGGACGCCGTACACCTCGGCGAGCGCCGTGTAGAGCGAGGGGCACGTCGTCAGGGAGCGGCGCAGGCCGGGGAAGCGGCGCGCGGACAGATGGGTGGTCTCGATCGCCATGGGCTCGCCGCCGGCCAGCCGCAGCCGCTCTATGCGCAGCACGCGCTCGCCGGCTGCGATGCCGAGCAGCTCCGCGAGCGTCTGGCCGGCCTTGAGCTCTCCGAGGTCCAGCACCTGGGAGGAGGGCGTGAGGCCCTGGGCGCGCATGTCCTCGGTGTGCGAGGTCAGCCGGAGCGTCCGGTACAGCTTGGGCGGGGAGACGAAGGTGCCCTTGCCCTGGATCCGGTCGAGGCGGCCCTCGCCCACGAGTTCGGTGAGTGCCTGCCGGACGGTGGTCCGCGAGGTGCCGAACCGGACCGCGAGCAGCCGCTCGGCCGGCATGGCCGAACCGGGCTGCAGCGCCTCGGCCATGGCGAGGAGCTGTTGCTTGATCCGGTAGTACTTCGGCACGCGCGCGCCGCTGACGTCGATGGTCATGCCTGCCTTCCCGGCCGTGCCGACGGTCTCCCGTTATAGCGACCAACTGGCCCATGGTCTAGTCCAATCGGCCGGCCGGCTGTGGTTCGGTCCAACGCCGGGCGAAAGGGGCGGATGTGGACGGAGGCGCTCCGGTGACGTTCTCGTAACGGCCGGAATCGGCTTCGCTGACCACCCTTGACACCCCGAAAGGTCTAGGCCAAGCTCCACCGTACTGGTCTACACCATTAGTGGCCAGGTCCCGAGCCCTACGTGCAACAGCGTCGTACGCAGGTCACCGCCGAGGGCGTGGGGGGTTAGTGGCATCCCTGAGGAGGGTGGCGTGAAGCGCAAGCTCGCTGCCGCGATCGTGATCGCGGGCATGATGGTCTCCGTTGCGGCGTGTGGCGGAAACAGCGGCAAGGACAGGTCCAAGGACGCGGGACCGAGCAGCTGGAAGGGTCAGACGCTCACCGTCTGGACCATGGACGGCTCCGCACCGCCGCAGTGGAGCAAGGACGTCCAGGCCGCGTTCGAGAAGAAGACCGGCGCGAAGCTGAAGTTCGAGATCCAGAAGTGGGACGGGATCCAGCAGAAGATCACCACCGCCCTCTCCGAGGACAACCCGCCGGACGTCCTGGAGGTCGGCAACACCCAGACCCCCGCCTACGCGGCCACCGGCGGCCTCGCCGACCTCTCCGACGTCAAGAAGGAGATCGGCGCCGACTGGACGCCCTCCGTCTCCCAGTCCTCCGTGTACGACGGCAAGCAGTACGCCGCCCCGTGGTACTTCGCCAACCGCGTCGTCATCTACAACAAGGCGATCTGGGCGAAGGCCGGCATCAGGACCACCCCGAAGACCCGCGACGAGTTCTTCAAGGACCTGGAGACCATCGGGAAGAAGACCGACGCCGAGCCGCTCTACCTGCCTGGCCAGAACTGGTACTTCCTCGACGGCCTGATCATCGGCCAGGGCGGCGACCTGGTGAAGAAGCAGGGCGACAAGTACGTCTCCAACCTCGCCGACCCCAAGGTCGCCGCGGCGATGGAGCTGTACAAGAAGTACGCCTCCTACTCCAAGGCCCCCAAGGACAAGGACGAGGCCACCCCGCAGCAGGCCACGATCTTCGCCAAGGGCAAGACCGGCGCCTTCATCGGCATGGGCTGGGAGGCCGGCACAGCCGTCCAGGCCAACAAGTCCATCGAGAAGCAGATCGGCTACTTCACCATCCCGGGCGCGACGGCCGACAAGCCCGAGGGTGTCTTCCTCGGCGGCTCCAACCTCGCCGTCGCCCAGAACAGCAAGAAGCAGTCCCTGGCCGAGGAGTTCCTGAAGATCGCCCTGTCCGACCAGTACGAGGGCGAACTGGCCAAGCTCAACGGCGTCATCCCGAACAAGACGTCCCTGCAGAGCAACCTCCAGGGCAACGGCGCCGCCGAGGCCGCCGCCCCCGCCGCTGCCGTCGGCGGCACCACCCCGCTGATCCCGGAGTGGGCCGCGGTGGAGAACACCCCGAACCCCATCAAGTCCTACATGACCGCCGTGCTGAACGGTAAGGCTCCCGCGGCGGCCGCCAAGGACGTCCAGTCCGAGATCGACAAGCGCCTGGCCCAGCAGAACTGATGACCCGCGCCGGGGGCGCCGCGGCAGGCGCCCCCGGCTCAGCCGTTCGTACGGCCGGTTCGGCCACGGAAGAGATGACACCTCATGTCAGTGCAGACCCAAGGCACGGACACGGCCGGGGGGCCCGCTGTCCGCAAGGCCGGGACACCGGGGCCGCCGCGGGACGCGGACCGCGACTCCGCATCCCCGTCCCGCCGCGGTGCCGCCGCCCCCTACCTCCTGCTGCTGCCGGCGCTGCTGGCCACCCTGGTCCTGCTCGGCTGGCCCCTGGTCAAGAACGGCATGCTGTCGTTCCAGAACCTCAACCCCCGCCAGCTCATCCAGCACCTCACCGAGTGGAACGGCGCAGCGAACTACCGGCAGGTGCTGTCCGAGGGGGAGTTCTGGCACGTCCTCGAGCGCTCCGTCTTCTTCACCGCCGCCAACGTCGTCCTCATCATGGGCATCGGCACCCTGATCGGTCTGCTGCTGGCCCGCCTCGGCAGGAGAATGCGGCTGCTGCTCATGGTGGGCCTCGTCCTCGCCTGGGCCATGCCCTACGTCGCGGCCACCACCGTCTACCAGTGGCTTTTCGCCCAGCGCTTCGGCGTCGTCAACTGGGTGCTGGACAAGCTGGGCTGGCACTCCATGGCCGACCACAACTGGATGGGCTCCCAGCTCTCCACCTTCTCCGTGGTCGTCCTGCTGATCGTGTGGCAGTCGGTCCCGTTCGTGGCGATCAACCTGTACGCCGCCACCACCACGATCCCCAAGGAGCTGTACGAGGCCGCGTCCCTGGACGGCGCGGGCGCCTGGAAGAGCTTCACCTCGGTGACGCTGCCCTTCCTGCGGCCGTTCCTGTACGCCACGACCTTCCTCGAGGTCATCTGGGTGTTCAAGTCGTTCACGCAGCTCTTCGCGATGAACGAGGGCGGCCCCGACCGCCTCACCGAGACCCTGCCGATCTACGCCTACGTCGAGGGCGTCGGCAACCAGCACTTCGGGGTCGGCGCGGCGATCTCCTTCCTGACCATCCTGGTCCTGCTCGTCATCACCTCGTACTACCTGCGCATGGTGCTCAAGCAAGAGGAGGACGAGCTGTGAAGCGCTCGCTCTTCGTCCGGATCTGGCCCAACGCGACCGCCGTCGTCCTCTTCGTCGGCTTCGTGTTCCCCGTGTACTGGATGTTCGCCACGGCCTTCAAGCCGACCGGCGACATCATCGCCGACAACCCCGTGTGGTTCCCGACGAACGTCACCCTCGGCCACTTCAGGAAGGCGGTCGACGCCGACCACTTCTGGACGCTGGTCGGCAACTCCGTGACGGTCACCGTCCTTTCGGTCGTGTTCTCGCTCGTCATCGCGCTGTTCGCCGCCTTCGCCCTCGCACGGATGCGGTTCCGGGGCCGGCGCGGACTGATCGTGACGTTCATGCTGGCGCAGATGGCCCCCTGGGAAGTCATGATCATCGCCATCTACATGATCGTCCGCGACAACGACATGCTCGACAGCCTCGTCCCGCTGACCGTCTTCTACACGATGATGGTGCTGCCGCTCACCGTCCTGACGCTGCGCGGCTATGTGGCTGCCGTGCCCAAGGACCTGGAGGAGGCGGCGATGGTGGACGGCTGCACCCGCATGCAGGCCTTCGTCCGGGTCATCCTCCCGCTGCTCGCGCCCGGCCTGATGGCGACCTCGCTGTTCGGCTTCATCACCGCCTGGAACGAGTTCCCGCTCGTCCTGATCCTCAACAAGGACGTCGAGAAGCAGACCCTGCCGCTGTGGCTGTCGCAGTTCCAGACCGCCTTCGGCGACGACTGGGGCGCCACCATGGCAGCGTCGTCCCTGTTCGCGCTGCCCATCCTGATCCTCTTCGTCTTCCTGCAACGCAAGGCCGTCAGCGGCCTGACCGACGGCGCCGTGAAGGGATGACCCCGCCGATGACCACACTCGCCACCGGCCCGGACACCCTCACCCGGGACGCCCTCGCCGTGCTGCAGCCGGGATTCGACGGCACCACCGCGCCCGACTGGGTGCGCCGCCGCCTCGGCGAAGGGCTCGCATCCGTCGCCCTGTTCGGCCGCAACGTCGTCACCGAGGGCCAGGTCACCGCGCTCACCGCGGAGTTGCGGGCCGAACGCGACGACCTGCTCGTCGCCATCGACGAGGAGAGCGGTGACGTCACCCGCCTCGACGTGCGCACCGGCTCCTCCTTCCCCGGCAACCACGCCCTCGGCGCCGTCGACGACCCCGGCCTCACCCGGGCCGTCAGCCGCGAGCTGGGCCGGCGTCTGGCGGCCTGCGGCGTCAACTTCGACTGGGCGCCGTCCGCCGACGTCAACGCCAACCCCGACAACCCCGTCATCGGGGTGCGCTCCTTCGGCGCGAGCAGCGACCTGGTCGCCCGGCACACCGCCGCCTGGGTCGAGGGCCTGCAGTCCACCGGCGTCGCCGCCTGCACCAAGCACTTCCCCGGCCACGGCGACACCAACGTCGACTCCCACCACGCGCTGCCCCGCATCGACGCCGACGCGGAGACGCTGTACGAGCGAGAACTGCCCCCGTTCCGCGCGGCCATCGCCGCCGGCACCCGCGCGGTCATGAGCGCGCACATCCTCGTGCCGGCCCTCGACCCCGACCGCCCCGGCACCCTCTCCCACCGCGTCCTCACCGAACTGCTCCGCGAGGAACTCGGCTACCAGGGCCTGATCGTCACCGACGGCATGGAGATGCGCGCGATCTCCGGCACCTACGGCCTGGAGCACGGCGTGGTCCTGGCGATCGCGGCCGGTGCCGACGCCATCTGTGTGGGCGGCGGACTGTGCGACGAGGGCACCGTACTGCGGCTCAGGGACGCGCTCGTGGCCGCCGTACGCTCCGGCGAACTGCCCGAGGAACGGCTCGCCGACGCGGCCGCCCGGGTACGCGACCTGGCCCGGTGGACCACGCGGACCCGCGGCCACGCGGCGGCCGCCGCGGCCGACCCGCAGATCGGTCTGGTCGCGGCCCGCCGCGCGCTCAGGGTGACCCGCACGGGCCCCGCCGCACCGGTCACCGCGCCGGTGTACGTCGCCCAGTTCGAGCCGGCCCGCAACATCGCCGTCGGCGACCAGACCCCCTGGGGCGTGGCCGCCGAGCTGCAGCGGCTGCTGCCCGGCACCGCCGCCGGCTCCTTCACCGGCGACGGCGACGCCGGCCCGCGCGTCCTCGCCGCCGCCGGCGGCCGCCGGATCGTCGCCGTGGTGCGCGACGAGCACCGGCACGCCTGGATGCGCACCGCCGTCGACACCCTGCTAGCCGCCCGCCCCGACACCGTCGTCGTGGAGATGGGCCTGCCCGAGGCCGCCGCGCGCGGCGCCCTGCACATCACCACGTACGGCGCGGCCCGGGTGTGCGGGGTGGCGGCGGCGGAGGCGGTCGTGGCGGGCTGACCGCGGGGACGCCCGCCCGGGCAGCCCGTCGACCGCCCGCGCCGACCGGAGGTCAGATGTCCCGGAAGAGACCAGCGGACGGCGTGACCTGCTGCGATGACGGTCGTGCGTCGCTGACTTGCACGAACGGCCTTTCGGCTGTTTCACGCTCGTACCCGTTGATGCAGCCGGAAGTCCCAGAAGAGTCCCAGGGGACTCCGACTGACCGTAGGCACTCTTTCGGCTAGCGCAGGCCGTACGGGCGCGGTGTGGGCTGATGTTCGTGCATCGGTGGTCCGCCCTGAATGAACGGCAACGCGCACTTCTCGAACGGGTCGCGGTCAGTGAAGATCACGCGGCCTGGGAGCCGGATGGCTGGCGGTCGGCTTACGCTCCGCGCGACCGTGGGCTTCCGGGCGTCAGGTGCCGTGGCGGGGGGCGTGCGAGGTCACCGAGGCCGGCCGCTTCTGCCTTCGGCATGGCCGTCATCCCGACAACCCGACGTTTACAGGCAGTGGCGGCCAGGAGGTGTCCGCCGACACTGCGCCTTCGGCGGCAGGCGCCGGGTGGCGCGGTTCCACAGGACGGCGGAGGCGCATTCCGATGAGTCGGTGACCTCGGCGAAGGCGATGAAACAGCGCGCTTGAATGCGAGTGGGGCAGCGAGAGCGGCCGGGTGCCTCAGTGCAACTCGATGTGGGATTCACCAGAAATCATGCCCCGTGATTCGGTTGGATGACATTGCCAGGAGGCTTCTGGCGGGCGCAGGGCTGTGCACGAACGAGGGGGAACAGCCATGACATCGACGTGGGATGCCGCGGAGTGCGACGGATTCCGGTCGGCCGTACTCGCCCTGACCAGGCGGCGAGTCGAGATCTACAGGGACGCAGGCGAGACATGGCGGTTCGCCGAGAGCCTGAAGTCCGTGAGTGAGGACACCGCCCAGGAGTACGAGGGCCGCACGATCCTCGAACTCGTCCAGAACGGCCACGACGCACTCGGTCAAGCCGCCCCGGGAAGGATCGCCGTCCTGGCGGTCAGCCGGGAGGACGGCGGCGTCCTCTACGTCGCCAACGAGGGGGCGGTGTTCGCTGAGAAGAACTTCCGCGCCATCACCGAGCTGGCCCTGTCGAGCAAGACGGCCGGTGAGGGCATCGGAAACAAGGGCCTCGGCTTCCGCAGTGTGCTGCAAGTGACGGACTGGCCGGAGATCTACTCGAAGTCGTCCTCCGACTCTCAAGTGTTCGAAGGCTATTGCTTCCGCTTCGCCAGGCCCGAGGATGTGCGCTCCCTGGTGGAAGACCCGGCACTCGCGACCCGGGTGATCGAGGACATCTCCCCGCTGGCGCTGCCTGTACCGGCCGACGTCACCGATCCCGTGCTCAAGGAACTCGCCGAGGACGGGTACGCCACGGTCGTACGGCTGCCGCTGCGCGACCGGCACGCCTGGGGACTCGCCGTGGCACAAGCGGAGGACGTGGTGAACGGTGAGGCGCCGCTGCTGCTCTTCCTCGACCGGGTGGCCGAACTCCTCGTCGAGGTGCGGGACGGCTCGGACACCGCTTTCCGGCAGGTTCTCTCGCGTACCGAGCGCACATCGGACCTGGTCACCGCAGGCGAGGACGACTGGGTGCGGGAGGTCGACCTCGCCGAGGCGGGCCGCTACCTGCTGGCGCGTCGCACTCTCGATCCCGAGGCCCTGAGCGGAGCGATCAGCCGTAGCGTCCAGGCGCGCGAGATCGACGCCGCCTGGGAGAACTGGGACGCCGAGGCATGGGTGGCGGTCGCGCTGCGCCTCGACGCGCCGCTCCCCAACGGCCGCATGTACACCTTCCTGCCGATGGCCGAGGGCGTCCACGCACCGTTCCCCGGCCACGCCCATGCCCCGTTCTTCACCAAACTGGCTCGCCTCGACATCAGCGAGGCGATGGCCCTGAACGCCTTCCTCCTCGACCAACTCGCTCTGCTGACGGTGGAACTGAGCAGGCGCATTCGTTCGGAGACCCCGTACCTTGTCGCCGCGGACCTCGTCCTTGACCTCATGTGCTGGGACGTGCCGGACCGGCTGGACGCGGCCCTGGACGGGAGGCTCGCCGCTGAACCGATCGTGCCCCTGCACGGCAGGGAAGCGTGGGGCTCGTTTCAGGACTCCTACGGATGGCCCGACGGCAAGCGCTCCTGGCGCGTACTCACCACCGAGGCACTCACGAAGGCCGGAGCCGACCTGCTGACGCCGTCTGTCAGTCCTGTCCGCCACGCGCGTCTGGACAAGCTGTGCAGAGCCGTCATCTCCAGGCCCTTCCGTCCGCCGGCGCCCCTGGTCGCCACGTGGGCAGAAGCCGTGGCCCGGTCTCTGCTCGGCGGTACGGAACCGGAAGGGCAGGTATGGGCGGACTTCTACAGCGACCTGTCCCATGCGTTCGCCCGGGACCAAGGTGTGTTGCGAGGCCGACGCATCATCCTCGACCAGGACGTGCGGCTGAGAAGCGCGCTCGGCGGCCGGACCGATTCCGGCAGGCAGGACGCGACCGTATTCTTCCACCCCGAGCCCGACGAAATTGCGGACGGTGAGACCGCCACCCGGGTGCCGGGGGATCTCAAGGCACTCCGGCGCCGTATCTCCTTCACTCACCCGGCGATCGCCTGGGACAGCGCCGGGCGCGGGTTCCTCGAGCGCAACGAACTGGTCCGCCCGTACCAACTCGACCGGGTCTTCGACGCACTGGACGACCTGCTCGGCGGCCATCCCTCGGAGGCGCTCGGCCGCGACGCCCTGACCTTCGCCTTCCGGCAGTACCCGCTGCTCACCCAGGCCCAGCGCCGACGGCTGGCCCACATTCCCTTCCGGCTGCCACTGGCTGACACCGGCAGGTGGGGCAGAGCCGCACGCTGCTCCTTCTCACCCGCATGGGGCACCGAGGGAGCGCGGCGGCTGGAGCGGTTCCTCGCCGAGGGAGGATCCGGGATCCCGGCCCTGGCCGCGCAGCGGGACCAGTGGATCAGCGGCCCCGACGACTGGCCCGCGCCGGTACGGGACCGGGC
Organism: Streptomyces sp. NTD91; assembly: GCF_059510455.1. Classification (NCBI taxonomy): domain Bacteria; kingdom Bacillati; phylum Actinomycetota; class Actinomycetes; order Kitasatosporales; family Streptomycetaceae; genus Streptomyces; species Streptomyces sp. NTD91. Next base: position 99,612 of record NZ_JCAJZW010000011.1, on the reverse strand, counting down.
GGCCTACACCGAGTTCCTGCAATCCCTCGGTGTGTGCGACGGCCTGCGGCCGGGAGCCGTCGGGGAGCGACTGGGAGCCCGCCAGGGACACGAACTGCGCCTCACGGGACTCGCCGCGGGCTTCGGGCTGGGGGACGCGCTCACCGATGCCTGGTGCGCCGACGTCAGGAGCGACTGGACCCGATTCCAGCACCCTTACACGCCCTACGAGTTCACGCACCCGCCTGCCCACCTGACAGGAGCGACCGAGGTGGCCGGACTCGGCTCCGCCGCCCGGCGTGAGTTCGCCGAGCTGTTGATGCACGGGCTGCGCACCTGGGGCGAGGAGGTCTTCACCGTCACCGTGCACAGGCCCACCTACTCCTTCAAGGACGCGCACACCTGGCCCACTCCTCTGGCCTCCTACCTCCGAGGCATGGCCTGGCTGCCCGTGGAGGAGCCGGATGGCCCCTCCTTCGTCGCACCCCGGCGGGCCTGGTTCAGCACCGACGGGGAACTCCCGGCCTTCGTCCCCGCGTTGCCCTTGTCGACGCGCCGCCTGCTCACCGACAGGAATGTCGTCGAGCGGATGCTCCGGCTCGGCCTGCGCAGGTGGGAAGATCCACAGCACGCGGGGGCGGCGGTGAGTCAGCTCGCTGACGTGCTCGACAAGGGCGACGTGCCCGAGTACCTCAGCGTCTCCTTCAAACGGCACTACGAACGGGCGTGGTCGAACGTCGTACGGACGGGCCAGTGGCCCTGGGCGCCGAGGGAAGAGGTGCGCCTCGTGGTCAGCCGCACCCACGAGCTCGGCACCTTCACCCCGTCGGCCGACGAAGCACCCGTCATCGTCTGCGACGAGGCGGATCCCCTGAAGGAGGCGCTCATCGAGCCGGCGGGGCATCCCGTCCTCGTCGCACCGGCGGAGTCCGGTGACGCCGTCGTCCGCCTGGCCGAGGCGAACGGGCTGAGGGTGCAGCGCACGTCGACCACCAACGTGCAGGTACGTCACCGCGACGGCGCCCCCATCGCGCCGTCGAGTCAGGCGGCGGTGTTCATCCGGGAACGGGAGTGGCTGGTCACCGTGGTCGCCCTCGCCATGGAACTCAAGTCCGGGGCATTCGTGCGCCGCAGCGAGCGCGGTGTCCGGGCCGCGCTCGAACGGCTCCGCCGCCTGCGCGTCGTACACGCCGACGATGTGGAGATCACCGTTTCCGGGACGCCGGCCGAGCCGCCGTCGTCGACGCGCGCCCTGCCGTTGCCGGACGACGAGTACCCCACGGTGGTCGTCTGGAGAAGCGACGAGGGGTGGGACGAACTGCAGGCGGCGACACCTGCCGTCGCACAACTGCTGGGCAGGCCGTGGTTGCAGGACGCGCTGGAACTGGTCCTCGTCAAACTCGAGCGGAGCCTCGGCGGCAGCAGCCCGGCGCTCGTCGACGACGCCGTCCTCGCCGCCGCTCTGGACACGACCCAGGCCAAGGTCGCCGAGATCCGGCGCAACCTCACCGGTGACGTGCAGGACACGGTGAGACTGCTCCGCCCGGTGCTGGCATGCCTGGCCGCCGACGCCTGGAACGAGGAGGCCGCCCACCTCCTCGGTCGTGCGGCCGGCGAACGCGAACTCGTCGGGATCATCGACCGGCTCGCGCCCGGTCTGCCGCTGCCGTCGGCGGAACTGGTCGCCCTGGCCCGCTCCTGCACGAGGCCGGCGGAGCTCAGGGACGAACTGGGACTCGACTTCCAGCAGTTCAACGCCGCACTGGTCGCCCTCGGGTACCCCCCGGAGTACTACCCCGACCGCCACGAACAGGCCTTCGGCGACTTCGTACGGGCTCGCTCCGGAATCCTCCTCGACCGGCTCCGCGAGCGATACGCCGTCGCCGCGCAGCAGGGTGAGGACATCTCCGGCTACGCCGCGGCCCGCGGTCTTCACGACCTCCAGCCGGACCCGGACTGGCTTCCCCGGTTCATCACCCCGCCGGAGGAGGCGATGCGCGACAGGGTGCGGGAATGGCTCCGGGCGCGCGGAGCTGACGACGACCTCGAGCGGCCCACCGAACTCGAGCCCCTCGACCGGCTCCGGGCACGCAACACGGCCGCACTGGACGCGCTCGTGCCGGTGCTGCCCCCACTGGTGACCGCCTGGTGCCGCCGTCACGGCGTCCAGGTGCCTGCGGGGTGGCACGGGGCGGTGCTGCTGGAATGCAGGAGTTTCATCGACGGTACCGGGCTGGGCGACCTGCTGCCGCTGAGCGAGAGCCGTCTGCTCGATGCGGTGGGACGAGCCGTGGGGTGGCCCGCCGGGATGCCGCACGCCGCGGACCCAGCGGCGCTGGGCCTCACCGACAAGGACCTCGCACGGACGGCGGCACGGGCCCGGGATTCGGGTGTCTCCACGATCGTCGCTCCGCGCACGATCACCATCGGGGATGCCGAGGTCAGGGTCGGTAGCGATCAGCTCTCCACCATCGCGGACATCGCCTCGAGAACCATCGACGAGGCCTTCCTCGCCCAGTCGGGCAGGGTGCGCCTGGACACCGTGGCCGGTGTGCCCCGGCCACGCAGCGGGGGCGGATCCTCCGTCAGGCCGCGCATCGTCGTCGCGAAGACGAAGCGGACTACGGAGGACCAGCGGTCCGCCATCGGTCTCGTCGGGGAGGTGGCAGCGCGCGCCTGGCTCCAGCGCCACTACCCCGACGTGCGGTGGACCTCGGGCTATGCGGCCGTCGTCAACGGAGACGACGAGGCCTCCGACTCCCTGGGCTACGACTTCGAGGTCACCTGGCGTGACACCACCCGGCTGTACGAGGTGAAGGCACTGAGCGACCCATGTGCCGAGCGGGTGGAGTTCGAACTCGGACCGTCCGAGGTGGAAGCGGCCCGCCGCCACGCCCGGGGCAACCGCTACCGCATCCTGTTGATCACCTCCGCCCTCGTGCCGGAGCAACGCCGCGTCTTCGACCTGCCGAACCCGCTCTCGGCCCAGGGTCGTGACCGCTTCAGGATGGTCAGCCGGGGGGTGCGCTATCAGTGCTCGCCCTCGGGGAGGGGGTAGCGCGTTCGAGGCGACACACGGAGGGCGGTGGCAAGGCCCGCGTCATCGGACGTTCAAGAAGCGCTTCGGCTCCGCCAGAACGGTGCCGGCACCGTCGAAGTCGGCGAGCCGCGCCGACAGGGTGGCCACGGCCAGCCGTCGGGGGAGCGCCGCCGAGAACTTCAGACCACGCACTGCCCGCTGGTCGACGTCGGGCAGGACGAGTGTCGGCCCGGCTGGTACGGCGTCCAGCGCGGCGCGCCACATGTCCGGGCTCAGGTCCTCCCGCAGCCGCAGGTAGCAGTCCGTGGGCCGTTGGACCGGGTCGGCAACCGACGGCAGCGTCGCTCCCAGCGTCGCGTTGGCCCGGTACCCCGCCCACGTCCACCAGCGGACGTCATTCCCGCGTCGTGCGACCAATGTCCCGCCGGGGTGGACGAGGTGGGGGCCGTCCTCCTCACGCCACTCCTGGAGGCAGACCTGGGCTCGTCGGGTGAGCGAGACGTCCGGGTCGGCGCCCAGGAGGACCTCGCGCATGGCCCGCGTCAGCGCGTAGGACAGTCCGGCGATCGTGCCTCCGGACCATTTGGCGATCCCTCCGCCCTCGACCGGCTCGACGAAGACCCGTTTGCGCCCCCAGTCGATGAACGTCACTTGCCAGCTGCGGCCCGCCAGCAGCAGCCGACGCGGACCCTGGCGTTCCTCGGTGAGGACGGACGGATCCATGCGTCCGATCTCGGTGCGACCGGACAGGACGGTGAACTGGGGTGGCGCGGTGAAGGACGCGGTCAGCTCGATGAAGTGGCGCCGTCCGAAGCGGCGTTCCGCCTCATGGCCGATGAAGAGCATGCCCCCGTCGGTGTCGAGGAAGCCTTCGTCCGTCAGATGGCGGAGGACAGGAGCGGCCGAACGGTCGAAGGGCGCCAGGCCGTTCCACTGCTCGGGCCACGTCTGATCGCCCAGCTTGTGCTCCTGCAGTGCGGCGGCCAGCAGTTGCTGCGCGACGAGGTGTCGTGGCTCGGGTGGTGCGACGACCGGTTCGACCCAGCCGCGGCCCCACAGGAGCAGCAGCGCGGCGGCCTGCAACAAGGTGTCCTTCTGGGTGGCCAGGAACAGGCAGTTCCGGGTGCTTCCGGCGCGGCGCCCCGTCCGGCCGATGCGCTGGAGGAACGAGGCGACGGTGCCAGGAGCGTCGATCTGAATCACCCGGTCGAGGTCACCGACGTCGATGCCCAGTTCCAGGGTGGACGTGGCCACGATGACGCAGTCTCGTGCCTCGGCGAACGCCTCCTCGGACCGGGTCCGTTCGTCGGCCGAGAGGGACGCGTGGGAGAGGAACACGGTGACGTCGCGCGCCCGCAGTGCCGCGCCCAGTTCCTCGACCTGCCGCCGGGAGTCGCAGAACACCAGTCGCTTCTCGCCCTTGTGCAGGGCCGCGATGACCTTGGCGGCATTGGACAGGGAACCGACGTAGTCGAGTTCGACCTCACCCGGTGGGGGACCGGCCGTGTCGCTCGCAGGCGCTCCTGCTGATTCCGTCCGCGGGAACGCCGTGAGGTCCGGGGCGACGACTCGGCCCGGACGCCGGCCGGCACCGGACCCTTGCAGCCAGGTGAGCAGATGCCGTGGATTCCCGACGGTCGCCGACAGCCCGATCCGCTGGATGGGACGCCCGGTGACCCGCTGGAGGCGTTCGAGGACCGCGAGGAGGTGCCAGCCCCGGTCGTCGCCCGCGAAGGCGTGCACCTCGTCGACGACGACGGCCCGGACACCGCCCAGCAGGTGCGCGTGGTCCGTCTTCACGCCGATGAGCATGGCTTCCAGCGACTCGGGTGTCGTCAGCAGGATGTCCGGCCTGTCGGTACGGATGCGTTGACGCTGCGATTCCTTGGTGTCCCCGTGCCACAGGGCCGCATGCCGGCCAAGCCACTGTGCGTAGCCGTCGACCCGGGTCACCAGGTTGTTGAGGAGCGCCTTGAGCGGGCAGAGGTAGAGGACCGAGGTTCCGGTCCAGCTCTGCGCGGACATGGCCGACAGGATCGGCAGGCAGGCCGCCTCGGTCTTGCCGCCCGCGGTGGGAGCGAGCAGCACGACGTCCTCGCCGTCCATCACGGGGTCGATCGCGGCCCGCTGCAGCGGCCGCAGATCCGGCCAGCCGAGAGTGTTGACGACGTGGTGCAGGATGACAGGGTCGAGCCGCTCGACGGGGTCCGCGGGCGTTGCCATCACACCTCCAGGTCGACGTCGCCGGCCGATGCGGATGCGGCCAGGTTCCTCTCGACATCGGTGAGTTCCCGGCTGTCCACCGTCAGCCGGTAGTGCTGCCGCGGGTCGAAGTCCGGGAACTGGTCGATGCGGTCGAGGACGTCTCCGATCAGCTTCTTGAGGAAGAGCCGGGGCGCCACGCCGACCTTCCCGCCGAGCGCTCCGCCCACCGCTCGGGCGAGGTCGGCGATGTACGCGTCGTCGGCCAGTGCTTCGATCCGGCCGGGTGCGTCGGCCCCGGAGGCGTAGAGATCGCGGATGGTCACCCCGAGCCCGGTCAGCGACTCCAGGGTGAAGCCGGGCAGGCGCAGTTGGACCGCACGCGGGTTGTCGAAGCGCGGGTCGGTGGTGAAGTCGGTGGCGAGCCGCTGGGCGAGCGGTGGGAGCCGCTGCACGCCCTGCTGGCCGTCGTAGAAGGCGGGGGTTCCGGTGATGACCAGGTAGAGGCCGGGGAACCGCCCGGAGTGGACTTCGTCGATCAGCTGCCGGAGCGCGTTGAGTGCCTTGTCGCGGGCGTCCGACCGCACTCTCTGCAGGGTTTCCACCTCGTCGAGTACGACGAACAGTCCCCGGTGGCCGGAATCCCGCAGGACGGTGAGCAGTCCCTGAAGGAAGCCCAGGGCGCCGAAGTGGTCGAGGTCGCCACGCACTCCCGCCGCTCGACGGGCCGCTGCCGCCACGTGGGGCTGGCCGCCGATCCAGGCGAGGACGGCCGCCGCCGTCGCTTCGTCGCCGTCGGCCAGTGCGGAACGGTATCCGCGCAGCGCCGCCGCGAAGGACGGGGCGTGCCGTGACACCTCGGTCAGGCGGGCGGCCAGCAACTGCTCCGCCGCGCCGCTCAGGTCGTCCTCGTCGGCCCCCGCCGCGAGGGCGTCCTCTTCCAGGGCGTAGAACCAGGCGTCCACGACGGGCCGCAGCGCGCTCGGCGGGAAACTCGTCGTGGACAGCCGTTCGGTGAGGCGACGGTAGACGGTCTCCAGTCTGTGCAGCGGCGTTTCCGTCTCCGAGACCTGGATCTCGGAGACGGCGAAGTTGCGCTGCTTGGCGCGTTCCCCGAGCCATCGGGTGAAGAACGTCTTGCCGGAGCCGTACTCGCCGCGCACGGCCTTGAAGACGGATGCGCCGGAGGCGACCGCGTCGAGTTCCGCGTCGAGGGCGGACTCGAAACGGCCGAGTCCGGTGGCGAGGAGATCCAGGCCGCTCTCGGGCACGGCACCGCGCCGCAGCGCGTCGATGGCGGTGCGCCGCCGGGCGGCGGAGACGGGAGAGGGACGAGGGTCGATCACCTGCCCATCCTCCCATCCCCCGCCCGGCCGCGGGCCGTGCAGGAGTCACCTGCGGTGGAGGCTGCCGTATCCCAGCTCGGTCGTGAGGTAGGTGACGAAGTCACTGCTCTTCGCCGTCTTGTCGGGACCCGACCGCTGCCGCTGCTGGTACGTGTCGAAGTGTTCCTGGAGCGACGTCCACAGTGACCGAAGGCGCGCGGGACTCGGGAAGACGTCCTCCCGAGCGGCGTTGTTCAGGGCTTCCGGCTTGCTGAAGATGTGGCCCACGAGGTCGACGGCGCCGAGCATGGCCAGGTGGAAGCGAAGGTTGGTGTGCAGCGAGCGGGAGATGGGATCCGACGTCGACTGCAGGAACTCGTCCACCTGGCGCTGCGCCTTGGCCAGCCACAGGTAGACGGCGAGCTCCGTCTTGTCCGAGAAGACGCGCCGGTAGTCCACGTCCGACTTCAGCAGGCTCGACGGACGGGCTCGCGCGTAGTCGGGCCGTCCCAGCGCCATCGCCATCACGGACTGGGCCAGCAGGGGGATGCTGACGATGCGGTCGGCCGGCTTGCCCTGGTTGCGGTAGAAGTTCTTGCGCCGGTCGTAGAACCAGTCGTGTTCGAGGAAGTACGACTCGATCTGCCGCTGGATGTCGTCCGTGGCCCGCAGGGACGCGACGGGCACGCTCGTCTGCCGGTTGGTGGCGCGGATGACGGAGTCACGGGCGGCCTGGTCCACGGTGACGAGGATGCGCACCTGCACCAGTCTGTCGAAGACCGGTTCGGCAGGGTCGGTCACGTAGCGGTCGCGCAGCGTTTCGTGCAGGGTGTAGGAGGTCTGCAGGCCGTTGACGATCTGGACGTCGGAGAGGCTGAGCCGTTTACCCACCGAGGTCGCCTGCGAGCACACGATGGTGATGCCGTTGTTGAGCCACCAGAACTCGGGTGCCCCCGGGTTCTGCAGGGAGGCCGTGATCTCCCGGTTCACCTCGACGTTGCCCTGGTAGTCGCGGACGTTCCAGTCGAAGATGTGGGACTTGATCGCCCCGGTCTCGTCGCTGAGGAAGTCGATGTACTCACCCAGGCCGACGAGCGCGATGTGGCTGGTGCCGTGGGTGATGCTCTCCCGGTAGGGGAGTTCCAGGGTGTACGAGGGAAGGGTGCTGGCACGCTTCCAGAGCTCCGCGGGGCCCAGGAACTCGACCTCGCCCGTGGAGATGGCGAACGCGCCCGAGAACTGGCTCTCCAGGATCTTGGCTTTGGCCTGGACCTTGGGATGCACCTCGCTCGCCGAGCCGCGTGTCACGTAGGAGAACTTGATCAATACGGTGGGATGGCGGGTGAGAAGCTTTTTCAGGGCTTCCCTGAAGAGGCTGAAGCGCGCGAGGAGGTCCTCGCTGTACAGCAGGCCGACGGCGGCCTCGTCGACCTCCATGTCGAGGAGGTTCTTACAGGTGGACGCCACCTTGTCGATGGCGACCTCGGAGAAGCCGGGGCTCGTCTTCGCCTGGACGAGCCAGAGCGTCAACTGGGTTCCCTGCTCCACGTTCGCGACGGCGGACTGCTGCTGGAAGATCTCACTGTCCTCGTGCAGAAGGCGCCCGCCGAGGAAGACGTACGCCCCGTCGATGCCGCCGTCGTCCGCGCCGCCGATCACACCGGCTTCGATCTCCTCCTCGGAGAGGCCGAAGCCATGCAGGGCGTGTTCACTGGCGAACCGCTCGAATTCCGCGTCGAACGAGAGGGGGACGGCGCGGGCGTTGCGCCGTTCCTCGATCATCTGGTTGATCAACACACGGTCGTTGGCGCTCATGGCTCCCGGCTCATCGGTGTGGGATACGGCTGGCAGATCGTCAACCCAACTCGAACTGCATGCGGAGCAGGGAGAGATCGAGGCGGACGGTCCGGCCGTCCGGCAGTGTCTCCAGGACCTGGACTCCGTCGTAGTTGAGCAACTGGCGCAGGATCGCGGCGAACCCGTCGGCACGGGTGGCCGGATAGGACACACGCTGGGCGAGTGCCGTCACGGGAAGCGTGCCTCCTGCCTCGATCAGAGCCCGGATCGCGCTTTCCACCTTCTCCATCGGTGGTCTGCGCGCGAGCAGGCCGATCTGCCCCTGGAACGTCTCCGAGGCGAAGAGGGTTGTGACAAGGGCGTCGTCCGGGCTCGCCGCGGCGGCGGTCACCAGAGTTCCGTCGTCCTCGGGCGAGGGGACCACGGCGACGTCGAACAGCGCGTCGTGGGAGCGGGCGAGCCGGGCCTGGGCCTTGGTCGGTCGCTGCCGGGCGGCCCGATCCCCGGGGGCGGCGCGTTCGGGCAGGGCGGGGACGGCGTGCCGGGGAGACGGGGCGTCCAGGGACCACCACGCCGGCCGCTGGTCGCCCAGCTCCCGCCAGGACGCGGGAGGGGGAGCTCCGAACGGCAGGAAGGCCAGGACGGGAATGGCGAACTCGGCCAGAGAGGCTCCGCCGTGGTAGCCGGCCTTGCGGGCGGTGTACCGGGAGTCGGCGTCCCAGAGGGCGACGATCGAGCCGCCCGGTTCCGGGGCGACCACTCGCGTGCCGTGCAGCTCCACCTCGGCAGGTCCCACCTCGTCGCCCGGCTCGCGGTGGCGGGCGGACAGCGGTGAGCCGGTCTCCACCTTCGCACCGTGCCGGTCGACGACGTGTCCGTGGTCGCTGGTGATCAGCACCGCCATGCCCTGCGAGGCGGCGATCCGCAGCAGGTCCGGCAGGCCCGGGATGTGCTCGGCCCGCCATGCGCCGTCGCCCAGTTTCTGCTCCTTGGCCAACCGGTCGTCGATCGCGTTGAGGACGACCGCCACATGCGTACGGCCGTCCATGAGCGCTTCGGTGAGCGCGGACCCGAAGGTCTCCCCGGCGCTGTCGGCCCGCAGGTCGTCCTTGTGGAACACGGCGGCGGGCGCCCCGCTCCACAGGGACAGAGCGGGGAACAGTTGCGCCTCGTCCTTCTGCGAGCCCCGCATCAGTCTTCCCGCGAACAGCGACGTGCGCGAGACGGAGGTGAGGGTGGGGAGCGCAGCTGCCATGGCGCGGCGCCGCGGCGTGCCCTCTGCGGCCACGGGGTCGAACTCGGCCCAGGAGGAGCGCAGTTCCTCGGCCAGCTCGCTGGCGATGGCCGCGCTCATCCCGTCCAGGACGATCAGGAGCACGCGCCGGTCGTCGCCCCGCACGAGCGGCTTCACCACCCGCTCCAGGAACGTCTCCACCGTCAGCATGCCGCCGGGATCGGTGCCGGCCGCCGTCCAGGTCGCCAGGGTGCGGGCGAAGTCGCGGTCGATCTCGTGCCGCCGTCGGCGCACGCGGGCGGCCAGCGCGTCGTAGGCGGTCCTCAGCCGGTCGTCGGGGTCGCCGCCCGCTTCGATGTGCTCCACAGCACGGTCGACCCAGGCGGTCTCCTCCATGTGGCGCCCGATGGCCGCGCCGACGTGCGACGCCTCGGCCGCCGGGTCGGTGGCCAGCCACTGAACGAGCCGCTGCCCCATCCGCGCCCGTTCGATCCGGGCCCGCACCTCCGGCCCGTCGGCACGCCGGTGCAAGCTCAGCAGGCGGACGGCCGCGTCCAGCGCTTCCGGCTCGCCGGCCGCGAGGGCCTCTCCGACCGTGGTGAACCTGGCGTCCAGGCCGGCCGGCAGCAGGGGACTGGTCCGGGCGGCGGCCTCGGCCCCGAACTGCCGGACCAGCGCCGAAGCGCGCTCCAGCACCGTGTCGCTCGTCCGGCGGGCCTCGCGGGCCTCCTCCGACACCGGGCCGCCGTCCCGCTTCGCTCCGGCGAGCAGCGTGCCGACGTAGTCCTCCGTGACCCGGCCGAAGGCGGCGACCATGGCGTCGAGTTGTTCGCCCCGCAGCGGTGGGCGGTCTCCGAACCACCGCTCCGCGCGGCCGCGCGCCGTGTAGACGGCCGCGTCCGGCTCGGCGTGGCACCACAGCGCCGCGCACAGCAGGCCGAAGGCCACCGCGTCCGGCCCGTGCTCGGCCTCGACCAGGGCGAGCAGGGCGCGTCCCGCGAGGCCGGCCTGGTCCTCCTCCCCGAGGAACGCCGCCAGGCCCGCGCGTTCCGGACCGCGCAGCGCCAACAGCCGATCCGGCCCTCCGGGGATCAACGACCAGCCCAGCAGGGTGTGGGTGTCGAGCCGGTCGGCGGACGTGGCGTGGTCCTGGCGGGCCGTCTCGTCCTCGTACCGTCCCAGCCTCAGGCGGCGCAGCGCGAGCGCGGTCAGGGCGGTGCCACGGGAGAGCATGCCGCCGCCGAGCCGGGGCCAGCCCCCTCCTGGGGGCGCCGCGTCCAGAAGGGCCTCCGCGGCCCACTTGTCGTCCTTGAGCCTCGGGTCGACCTGGTGTGCTCCGAAGGCGTCCCGGACGACGTCCCAGCTGTCCACCGTGTCCACGCGCTGTTTGTGGGCGCGGGCCAGGATGGCGGGGTCCAGCTCGTTCTGCTCGCGGTCGGTGAGGACGACGAGCACGGCGGGTCCGGTCGCCGAGTCCGACAGGTGACCGAGCACCAGCTCGTGCACGGCGAGCGGGGATGGGGCCGCCGCGATGCGGGCGGACTGCCCGTCGCCCCAGGCGTGTTCGGCCGGGCCGTCCCACTGGGGTGCGGAGCGCAGCAGCACGGCCCGTCGCCGGTCCCGGCCGGCCAGGGCGTCGGCCAGCGAGGCCTGGGCGGACAGGTACTGGGTGAGGGTGGCGAGGTTCAGCCGCACCGCCGCCGCGCCGGTCGTCGCTGTGCTCATCCTTCGACGACCTGCCAGGTGATCTCGACCGTGGCACCGGGTTCCCGGGCGGCCAGCTCCGCGATCTCCGCCTGGAGTTCGGCCACGGCCCTGGCCGCGGTCGTCCGCCCGCCGCCGGAGCGCTTCACCCGGCCCGGCGTGGACGGGCGCGTGCCAGGCGGCTGCTCGGGCACGGGCGGGTGGCTGGACGGTGTGTCGAGGGGGACGTCACTCGGACGCGGGGCCGGGGGCGCGGGCGGCGCGGGCGGTGTCGCGCGGTTCCGCTTGACCAGGGCCAGCACCTCGCGCTGGGTCCGGGCCAGCGCCTCCTTGAGGTCGTTGGTCCGCTGGTCGCTCTGGGCGGCGTTGCGCAGGGAATCCAGCAGTGCCTCGCCTTCGGGGCCTTCCGAGGTGGCCAGGTCGAGCGTGGTCCACGACGTCGAGTCCAGTGCCTGCGCCACGGCTCGGGCCTGCTTGACCGAGGTCCCGAACCGGTCCGCGCCGACCTCGCCGAAGTCGAAGGCGGCCAGCGCCTCGACGGTCTTCCTGGCGCCGGCGGCACCCTGGCCTGCGGACCGCGTCAGCTCCCGCAGCAGGTCGACGGCGCGGCGCGCGACGGCGAGGCGCCCGTTCTCGGCGGTCTCGTCCAGGCGGAGGAACCCGGCGTGCCGCTCCAACTGCGTCACCAGCTCCCGGGCGGCCTCCTGGTGGGCGCCCGCCTGCTGGACGATCTGCCGGGCGAGCTGGTTCACCATGCGGCCGCGCCGCAGGGTGGGGGCCGTTTCGCCGAACAGCGCCGTGAACCGCTGCCGGGCGGCCGACCAGTCCTCCTCCGAGGGCAGCGGCTGGCTGCGCAGCGCGTCGTGGTCCTTGATCTCGCTCAGTGCGGGCGCGGGGTCGAGCGGGGTGCCCGCGCGCACCCACACCCGGTCGTCCATCTCGGCGAACGAGGCCACCACCAGCCGGGCGAGGAAGCCCGGCAGACCGCGCGGCGCGGGCCGGTCGGTCCAGTCGGTCAGCGTGATCAGGCTGAGGTCGCCGGTGACGCCCTGCTCGCGGGCCAGCTGCCGGAAGTGGTCCGCCCAGTAGTGCGACAGCTCGAAGTACGCCTCCTTCTGCTGCCCGAGCCGCAGCGGGGTGGCGACCCGCCGCATCAGGTTCCGGTCGGCGGCGGGGACCTCGGCCCGCCCGTCGCGGGCCTCGGCGGCGGCCTGGACGTGCGTGAACACCTTCTTCGCGTCGGCGGGCCTGACCACCGTGCCGTTCCCGTCGGGGTCCAGGTCCGGGTGGTCGGGGTACTGGCTCACGAGCAGCCGGCTCGCGATGTGCCGGACGCCGTCGCGCAGCGACTGGCCGAACGACAGGGTCAGCCCGTCGACCTCGCGCAGCGACTCCAGGTGGTCGGAGAAGCCGAGTTCCACGTCGGTGGCCTTCTTGTCGGCCAGGCCGTACGCCTGCTTGAAGGCGGCCTTGACGTTCTTGAGCAGCGACTCGCGCTGGGTCTCCAGGAGGCCCTTGGCGCGGGCCCGGTTGTCGGGACTCAGGTGGCCGGCGTACTGGCCGTCGAACCGCCGGCTGTCGGAGAGGGCCTTGTCGATGACGACGAGACGGCGGAAGTCGGCGTAGCGCTGTCCGGACAGATGGGTGGGCAGCCAGGCGACCGTGCGGGACGGCTCGCCCTGCCGCTCCCGCAGACGCCGCATCCGGTTGGCGTCCTCGACGGCTCCGTACTCGCTGTCGTCGAAGGGCAGGTCGATCACGAGCCGCCAGAGCCCGTCCTGCTGGGGCATGAGGTCGTGGTCGGGCAGCTCGTCCTCGTCCGCGACGTTGCCGAAGACGACCTCGACGCTGCGCTCCGTGCCCCGCCACACGAACTGCAGCTGGTCGACCAACTGGCCCTGGCTGATGCCGAGTTCCTCGACGAGGATGCGCCGGGCGAGGGCCTGGCGGTTGCCGGGGTTGTCGTTGACGTCGGCGTTGGCGATCACCGAGTCGACGTCGACGCCGGACAGTTCGAGCCGGACGCCCGGGTTGGCCTCGGTGCCGGTCTCCTTGATCTCGGGGAACCGGCCCGCCCACTCGGCGATCTTGTTCTTCAGGATGCCGTACTCGCGCCCGGGGATCGGGGCCACGACCGAGCCGTAGTTCAGCGCGGACAGGCGGCGGACGGTCAGGTCGGACAGGGCGGGGACGCTGGGGGCGAGCGCCGACAGCAGCAGCGTGCCGACGATCCGGTTGTCCCCGGTGAACTGCTTGATCCGGGTGCGCAGCGCGGGGTCGGTGATGCTGTCGGGCCGGTTCGCGTACTGCTCTACGTCCTCCTCGGACACGTTGTGGGTGAGGAGGAGGTAGGGCCGCAGCTTGGTCCGGTACAGCTTGTCCGCGGCCTCGAAGACCACCTTCAGGCTGTCGGTGAACGGCTTGTCGCCGCCCGCCGTGATCAGCGGGTACAGGTCGCCGACCGGGATCAGGTCGCCCAGCCGCAGCTCGGCGCGGTGGTCGGCGAGCAGCTGGCCCATCAGCTTCATGCCGGTCCGGTTGCGCTGCAGCGCGGAGGACACGTGCACGAGGGTGTCCATGAACGCCGGCGAGAACGGGTACGTCAGCCGGAAGCTCTCCTCGTCCGCGCCGACCCCGTCCGCCCCGCGGTCGGACCCCAGGAGCGTGTCCCACACCTCCTGGCGGATCTTGCGGGTCTTGTCGAACTCCGCCTCGATGAGCGCGGCGGCCTGCGCGTCCTTGGGCCTGAGCAGCCGGGCGTGGGCGACCTGGGGGAGGTTGCGGTCCTCCAGAGTGATCTTGTCGAAGCGGCCGGAGGCCAGGTTGAGCGTGTCCTGGATGGACGCCTCGGCGGCCCCGGACACCTCTTCGCCGACCAGCTCGCGCAGGTCGCGCTGGCGGGCGATGAAGGAGATGACCGGGATGGCGCGGCGGGCGTCGCCGCCCTCCACGAAGTTGGTGATCTTGCCGGCTTCCCGGGCCACGAACTTCTGGTCGTGGATGAGGGTGGCCAGCCACAGGATCAGCTCGTCCATGAACAGGATCAGTCCGTCGTAGCCGAGCGACTTGGCGTGCTCGGCGATCACGGACAGGCCGGCGTCCAGCGAGACGAACCCGTGCTCGTCCTCGGCGGCGTTCTTCGCGAAGCCGGGCAGCAGGTGGGTGCTCGCGTCCTGGACGAGGCGCGCCCGCAGCTCGGCGGGCGTCGACGGGCTGACCAGGTTGAGCGACTGCCCGCCCTCGTGGACCTCCTCGGCGGCCAGCGCGGTGTCGAGCAGCGCGGGCGCCCACCCGAACGCCTCGCCCCACTCGTCCTCCTCGTCCGTACCGGCGCCGTCCGGCGAGGTCAGCCCGGCGATGACGGCCGCGTCGCCCATGCGGGACCGCATCGCCCGGATGTCCTCGAACAGCGCGTCCGTCCGGTACACCTGCGGTGTCGGCGCCTCGGGGTGCAGCTTCTTGACGTGGCTGACGTAGCCGCCGAGGACCCGCTGCTCAAGCGCCTTCGCCCCGAGCATGTGGTACGGCACGAGCAGGAACCGCTTGCCCTCGGCGCCGAGCCACTCGTGCTTGCTGAGCACCGGGTCGAGGTCCGTCCGGGAGCGGGCGGCCGGGCTGCCGCTGAGCAGCGCGTGCAGCACGGCCATGAAGTGCGACTTGCCGGAACCGAACGAGCCGTGCAGGTAGGCCGCCTTCGAGGTGTGCCCGTCGAGCGCGGCCTTGATCAGTCCCAGCGCCTCGTCGAAGTTCTCCAGCAGCCGCTCCGTGACCACGTAGTCCCGCAGGGCGCGCTCGGCGCCCTCGGGGGTCGTCGCCTCCGAGAGCTGGAGGACGAAGTCCGACGTGGAGATGGACTCCTTGATGTCGATGACATCGCGGAGCAGGGGCGGCTGCTGGGCCATGAACGATCACTCTCCGACGGGCGGCTGCGCGGGCTCATCCGATCGTATGGCGTACCACTGACAGCGGATGACCACTTTTCGCACATGCCCGACTACACGAGCGCGGGCACATCCACCCCGGACGAGGGATGGACGAGCGAGCGCAGTTTCTCCCGCGTCTCCGGGTCGGTCGAGTAGATGATCGTGCCGACCATGCCCCGCGTCAGCAGCACCTTGTACGTGTTGCGGATCAGCCGGTCGATCTCGCTGTCCGGCGTCGCCTTGGTGAAGATCGGATCCTTGGACGCCGACCGGTCCACGACCCACCGGTCCGTCCGCCACACCAGGTCGGGACCGATGATGACGCCCGACCAGTCGTACTCGAAGCCCTGCGCCGTATAGACGCAGCCGACCTGGCCGAAACCTTCCGGTTCGGTGGCCCACAGGGGCGCAGGCGGGGCCCCGAACACGGATCGGTCGCCGTACACGTTCCAGGGCCGGGCCCAGTCACCGATGACGACATCGGTGGGAAGCGCTGTCATCTCGGGCGTGACCTTGGTCGTCCACTTCCAGCAGTAACCGGCCGACATCCGCGCGCCGTAGCCCTCCGCGCGCTTCGCGACGAGGAAGTCCTCCAGCTCCTGCGGGCTCTCGGCGGTCCGCAGCTCCAGTCTGCCGTCGGGTTCCCACGCGTGGGGCGTGCCGCCCTCCAGACCGAGCAGGTCGACGACCCACTTCTCGTACGCGTCGCTGCCGCCGCACCGGAACTGGCCGTCCAGCTCGATCACCGTGCAGTCGAGCCCCTCCGCGGCGGCGGCCCGCCGGATCTCCTCCTTCGTCCCCATCTCGCCGGGCCGCACCACCTGGTGCTGGTCGAGCAGGAACACCGGCACGCGAGCCGCGTCGATGAGTTCCGAGACCTGCGGCCGGCCGGTGCGCAGCTCGGCCTTGGTGTAGCGGTTGGCGGAGGTCTTCCGCAGCCGGTGCGCCTCGTCGCAGATCAGCACGTCGAGGTCGTTCGGCTCGGCGTCCATGAAGCTGTTGAAGTACATGAAGAGCTTCTGCACTTCGCGCTTCTTGTGCCCGGCGATCTTGCGCATCGTCTTGGTGAACGACGCCGACCCGGTGGCGTGCAGGGCGGTCTCCCCGCGCCGGTACAGCTCGCCCAGCAGCGACATCGCGATGACGCTCTTGCCGGAGCCGGGACCGCCGGTCACCACGATGACCTTCTTGTGGTTGCCGCGCTTGGCCTTGCGCACGGCGGACATCACCATCTCGTAGGCGACCCGCTGCTCGGCGAGGAGCACGAACTGCTCGCGGTCGCGGATCTCGGCCGCGGCGACCGCCATCAGCTGTTTCGACGGCCGGATCCTGGCGTCCCTCAGCAGGTCGGCGGCCTCCGCGCCGGACTTGGCGGCCAGCCGGGATCGCAGGAAGTCGAGGAAGGCCCCGCGCTGGTCGGCCGTGTACATCCGGCCGTACTGGTCCTCCTCGACGCTCCGCAGCCCCGCGATCCGGGACTCGGTCGCGTTGTGCAGGAACGCCACCCCGGCCAGCGACCCGGGCATCCGTTCCAGGGCCGCGTTGAACGACAGCAGGTACGCGCAGTAGCCCCGCACCTGTTCGATCGGGTTGAGGACGGGCTGCGGGTAGGCGTCGAGCCGGCACAGGAGAGGGTCGTCCTCGTCCGGGTGGGCCTCGCTCCACTGCTTCAACTCGACGACGACGTACGACGGCTGCCCCGTCGTCGGGTGCACGCCGGCCAGGACGGCGTCGGCGCGCTTGCTGGTGAGGGGCAGGCTGTACTCGATGACCACCTCGACCTCGCCGAGCCCGGCTTCCATGAGGGCGTTGACGAGGGCGGGGAGGCTGCGTTCCCAGGACCGTGTCTCCGCCTGTGCGGCGTTCCTGCCGTGCAGGTGACGGAAGTTCTCGGTCAGATGCAGCGCGAGCGACCCTTCGAGGATGCGGGTGGCCACGGACGCCGCGGACTCACGGAACAGCAAGGAAATGCCCCCAGGCAGCACGAAGAAGACTCGTGCGGGTGGGGGCATGTCCTGCGGTGTCCGCCGCGCGCCGCCGTGGAGCGGGTGCGATGGCGGATCAGGAAGCCCGTCGGGCCGCTGAGATGTTGTCTCGACATCCTAGGTGAGCGCGGCGATCAAGAGGAGGGGGTTCCGTACTGGTTCGGCCACGTCCGGGAACGGACGGCAGGGTCACCTGGTGCTCTGACGGGAGCGGGCGTTGACCTCGGCGAGGAGAGCGCTCAGCAGCTCGTCCTGGCTCAGCGTGCGGACGTGACGAGGGTCGGCGTCCCACTCGCGGCCGCCGCCGAGCGGCCGGACCTGGAGGTACGGGCCTTCGTGGCCCATGACCCGGCCGACCCGGTCGCGGGCGGTGTCCCGTACGGCTTCTCCGACTGCCGGGACCTCGCTCGGGCTTCCGCCCCGGTCGTCGTCCTCCGTCACGCACTGGTCCCCTTCAGGATCACGTCCGCGAGCATGAGGGCCACGGGCGCCGAGCACACCCCGAGGTGGACGAGCGCGTACCGGGCATCGTCCTCGCGGTCGTCCACCCACGGGGTGCGGATGTCCATCGCCGGAAGCTGGATACCGGCCCGGCTGAGCGCGGAGGCGAGGGCGTCACGGGCGTCGAGGGCCTCCTGGACCTTCGCAGCGGTGGGTGGCGGGCTGTCCGCGACGGCTGGGTGGCCGATCGCCGTCGCGTGGTCCGGGTGTCGCGGTGTGGGGGTCATCGTCGTCCTCGTCGGTCCAGTCCTACGGATTCCAGGACCCGGCTGCGCTGGGTGGATTACGCTGCGTAGCCTGGGTGTTACGAGGATGCGCCGGGATCTGAGCGGTCAGGCCGTGGACGGGGTCGTGCTTCCCCACGTCCCGGTAGTCGTTCCACACCTTCCACACCGTCCACGCGAGCTTTTCGGAGGGGAGCCAGCCGTATGCCGCAACGACGCGTCATCACCGGCCGCAGCCAGGAACCACGTCAGCGTTTCGCCGAGGAACTGCGGACCCTGCGGGCGGGCAGTGGGACGAGCCTGCGGCAGCTCGGGGAACGGCTGGGCTGGGACTGGTCCCTGTTCGGCAAGATGGAGAAGGGCGAGACGCTGGGCAGCCCGGAGGTCGTCCAGGCCCTCGACACGCACTACGGCACGCCGGGACTGCTGCTCGCGCTCTGGGAGTTGGCGGCCGGGGACCATACGCAGTTCCGGGAGCGGTACCGGCGGTACATGGCGCTGGAGGCGGAGGCGGTGAGCCTGTGGCACTTCGCGGTGAGCGTCCTGCCGGGACTGCTGCAGACGCCGGGGTACGCGCGCGAGGTGCTGGCGGCCGGAGGGCTGAAGGGGAAGGAACTGGAGCAGCAGGTCGAGGCGCGGATGGGGCGGCGGGAGTTGCTGGAGGGGGAGGATGCGCCACCGTTCCGGACGATCCTGTCGGAGGCGGTGCTGCGGACGCCGTTGCGGGATGTGGGGGAGTGGCGGGGGCAGTTGGAGCATGTGGTGGAGCTGGCGGAGCAACCGAACGTGACGATGCAAGTGCTTCCGCTAAGTGCCGGGATGCACGGTCTGGACAGCACTGCACTGATGTTCCTACGGCTCCCGGGCGGGGCTACCGTGGCGTATACCGAGAACGCACACCGCGGCGAACTCATCGAAGAGGACGTGCCAGTTGAGCGACTGCAGCGTGCGTACGATGCGATGCGAGACCTGGCGTTGTCCCCGACCGAGTCGCAGAAGTTCGTCCTGGCCATCTTGGAGGAAGTACCGTGCGAGGCATCGACCTGAGCGCCGCTAGTTGGCGCAAGAGCTCCTACAGCAACTCGGACGGTGGCGAGTGCGTCGAGGTCTCCGACGACTTCGCCGGTGTCGTCCCCGTGCGGGACAGCAAGGTTCTGCACGGTCCGGCACTCGTGTTCCCGGCTGGCGGGTGGTCGTCCTTCGTGGCGGCTGTCAAGAGCGGTAGCCTGCGCGGCTGACAGGGAACGTCGACGGCCCTCGCGGTGATCGTTACCGCGAGGGCCGTTGCCGTACCCGCCTTGGCTACTTCTTGGCCGGACGCCAGGCGCGCAGGTCGTCGTCGGTGAGACCGTGCTTGCCCTGTTCCATCTGCCGGTCGCCCTCGAAGAACTTCGCCGGGGTCGGGGCGAAGAGGGGGTCGGGCTCGTTGTGCCACTGGTCCAGCCACGGCTGGAGTTCGAGGAGCCCGGCGAGGAGCGGGGTGACCTCTTCGGTGGTCAGGCCCTCGTGGGTGGCGATGTAGGTGTCCAGTGCGATGGCCTGCTCGCGGTGGTCCCAGCCGGCCCAGCCGTAGAGGGTGGGGGTGGCCGCGTTGGTCCGCCCGTACGAGATGAACCGCTCCTTGGGCACGTCCAGCTTGCCCCGCGCCCGCCAGTAGGAGGGGCGCAGGAAGTCGGCCGAGGTGTACTTCGGCGGCACAGGGATGGTGTCCCGGATCTTCCGCTTGGCCGGCTCGTCCGGGGCGGCGTCCTCCTGCCGCTGGAGATCCCAGACCTGCTCCCAGTCCGCGCGCTTCTTGAGCCCGGAGGGCTTGTAGCGCAGGGCGGGGAGGAAGGGCACATGCTCGGTCGTCATCAGCTCAGCGACGACTGCGGGCAGTTCCTTGTGGGGCGCGTACATTTTGGCAACGGAGACGAAGTCATCGTCACGGGACAGGTTGTCGGTGAGGCGGGAGAGGGTGATGAGGGCGGGCATGCCGTTCTCGTCGAACCAGTGGGAACGGTCCTCGATCCGATCGAGCAGCCAACCCTTGAGCGCCTTCTCCTGAAGCGCGTCCCACCCTTCGGTTGCCCAACGCCGCTTGTACTCTGGCCGCTCGATCATGCTGATAGCGCGAGACGACTCGATGGCGTCGATCCGCTTCTGGACGACCTCGCGGTAGGCGGCGGGCCAGTGAGTGGGAATCTCGGTGATGAGTGTGGACCCATGTCGCTTGAACCACTCATCACTGGCTTCCCCTGCGGCGACACGGCGTGCGAGCACAATCTCGAAGGCGCGCTCGCCGAGGTCGAGTTCGGGGATGCTGGGAGAGTCGGGGTCCTCGGAGACGCGCAGATCCTCGGGGTGCAGGCTGTAGAGGGAGTAGACCTGCCAGTCCAACTCTTCTTGAAGAGAAATCATTCTAGCGCGGGTCGATAGCCATGATTCGCGCGCATTCCGGAGGGTGGAAGGCGAGGGGGTTGTTTGGGCGACGATGGATTTAGGACTTGCCTCGGTGAGCTTCTGGGCGAGGTGATCAAGCGCCACGGCGCAAGCGGTGGGGAATGCGTCAGGAAGTGGAAAATCCTGCAGTTTAGTTCCCGTGAACTCAAAGAACCTTTCCCAGGGGTGAGATTTGTATCCTTCGTTGACGCCCTGGCTGCCCTTGTCGTGACTCACCATTTTGAGCCAGAATCCAGCTGTCGAGCTATTAAGCAGCCCCATCAGCTGGAAATGATCTTCCTTGCTTGCTTCAGATGGCAACTTTATTACTGGAGCTGTACGCGTGAAAGCACTACTGTTGCGATCGCATGCGAAGTGGTTGTGGGTGGCCACAAATGCAAAATTGAGAGACCACTTATGTGTCGCCAAGTCCTTTGGGAGTTGATGCCACTCCCACCAAGGCCGCCCTTCGGTGAAGTAGGTTTTACCGGAGAAGGTGGATCGATTTCCCAGTTCTGTGCGATTAGGCCATAGAATCCGCGCGATCGATGGCATGGACTTCAGTGGAGCGATCGAGCGGGATGCAGTGTAGGGATGGATTACCCAATCCCCCTCGGAGATACCGTAGTCACGAACTTCATCACCGACGCCAATCGGTTTGATGAAATCCTTCTCTGCGTCAAGTGTGAGAAGTTTTCGCAGTGGCATTGTTAGTGCGTCGTCAGCGTGTGTGTCTCCGTAGAAACCGATCCGGATGATCCGTGACTTCAGGGTTTTCGGGCTCGATGTGGACAGCGACTCGATCATTTCAAGGCCGCCATCGGCGAGAATCCAAGGCTTTTTGCTAAGGTATTTATCTCGCGCAAGATCATCTGTCGAGACCCACTGGCTCACAGAGCCTGGGTTGTCGATCTGCTGCAAGATGGCACGCCAGACAAGTCCTTCTTCTGGCGTTTCTGGGGTCGCGGGCTCGCCTTGAACAGTACGCACCGTGCGAATAGTCGCTGACCGGGCACTTTCGCGTCGGCGGCGACCCACTAGGATAACGGTTGGTGTTCCGTGTCCGGGAATGTAAGCTCCCGAGGTGTCGATTACCTCGGTGAGCTCTACCTCGTGGCCAAAATACTCCTCGATAAGTCGTGTACCGAACTCCCTTTTCATGAACGAGTTCGCGGTGATTTGTCCCACCATGCCATATCCGCGCCCGCTGTCGGGGTCCCCTGTAGTTGCGAGCTCGAAAAAGCGCTGAGCGAAGGGAACCGACAGGGCGTAGGTCCCGGCGCAAGCGTTGTATAGTCCCCGATAGAGTTCGTTGAGCTTCCTGTCCTTTACCGTGATATAAGGCGGATTCCCCACCACCACGTGATACCGCCCCGGCGTCAGAATCCCCGGATGCTCGTGCACATCCTCAGTCTCATACTTGAAGTCGGCCAGCTCATCGGCCCCCTCCTCCTCCAAGTCGTCGAACAGATTCCCTTGCTTGTGCCGGTGCTTGATGAGTGAGTCGCCCACCGCCAGGTGAATCGGCCACTCGTACTTCGCGGCCTCCGCCAGCGTCCGCACCCCACTCGCAGCCATAGCCGCCACCAGCAACCGGAACCGTGCAATAGCCACCGCGAACGGGTTCAGGTCCACCCCGTGGACCGAGTCCAGCGCCTCCCGCACCCGCTCGTGCACGTCCTTGCCCGGCCGGCCATCCGCCCACAACCGCACCAGCCGCCGGAACGCCCCCAGCACGAAGTGCCCCGACCCGCACGTGGGGTCGATCATCTTCAGGCCCTCGTACCCGAACTCCCGCACCGCCGGGTCCATCGTCCGGTCGAGGATGAACTCCTCCACGAACTCGGGCGTCTGGAGCAGCGCGTACGTCTTGCGGGCCGCCTCGCTCAGGTCCTGGTACAGGTCGCCCAGGAACCGCGTGTCCCAGCCCCGCGTCCCGTCGCCGTCCTCCTCCAGCGGGTCCCGGAAGTCGTGGACGAGCACGCCTTGCTCGTCTCGCACGCGCCAGAAGTCCACCAGGTCCCGCGCCCCGTCGTGCGACAGCGGGATCTGGTACAGCGGGTTGTGACGGCGGTCGAACAGCAGCCGTCCCGCCTGCCCCGCGCCCAGTTCCTCGAACGCCTGCTCAAGCCAGCCCCGGTACGTCGGGTCGTCGGACCGCGCGACGTACTCCTCGAA
This sequence comes from Streptomyces sp. NTD91, assembly GCF_059510455.1. Classification (NCBI taxonomy): domain Bacteria; kingdom Bacillati; phylum Actinomycetota; class Actinomycetes; order Kitasatosporales; family Streptomycetaceae; genus Streptomyces; species Streptomyces sp. NTD91. Next base: position 77,099 of record NZ_JCAJZW010000011.1, on the reverse strand, counting down.
GCGGGCCAGCGCCAGATCGCGCCGGTCGTCCTCAGGGGCCGTCAGGTACGGCTCCGGGATCAGGCGGTTGTCCTCGCAGAAGCGGACGAAGACCGTGCCCAGCACCCACGCGACGGCGACCTGCGTGACCCGCTCGTCGAGCCAGGAGTTCCACGTCGCCGCCGTACGGCCCAGCTTGCGCGCACGGTCGTACTCCGCGCGCAGCTTCTCGCCCTCCGGCACCACCTTCACCTGGCGCCCCAGGTCGGCCTCGACCGCCTTGACCTGCCCCTTCAGGTCGTCCAACAGGGCCTTGCGGTCGATCACTCGGAGTCTCCCTCGGTACCGTTGCTCATCTTCGTTCCCGCCCCCACCGCGCCGGCCCGGTGGGCGTTGCGCACCCACGAGTCCGGCAGCTCTATCCACTCGCCCAGACCCGCCTGGTACGCCACGGCGACGTGCCCCAGCCTCGGCTCGCGTGCCGGGTCCGGCTGCGGCACGAGCAGCCACAGTCCCCGCCCGCCCTGCCGGGCCGCCTCCGCCAGCCGGTCCAGGACGCCCATCGCGTCGTACCGGGCGAAGACCGCCACCTCCGTCAGGAGTACCGGACCCGAGCCCGCCCCCGGCGCCAGCAGCTCACGCACCCGCGGTTCGACCGTCCCCCACGCCGTCCGCGCGTACTCCGTGAACTTCATGGCCCCCCGCGATCCCGGCTCGGCCACGTCCGCCTTCAGCAGGGTCTCCCACGTCGGCTTCGTGCCCGGCGGGACCAGCGCGTGCAGGGACTGAAGGAACAGCTCCGTCACCGACACCGGCTGCGCGCCGATGCGGTCCGCCGCCAGCTCCCGTACGGCCTCGACCGTGCGGCCGTGGTGCACGGTCAGCACCCGGTAGCCGTCGCGCCGGGCGGACGCGAGGAGCCGTTCGTCCGCGCGGACCGCTCCCGCGAGCAGCGGGTCGTCCGAGTACCGGGTCGCAGCGCCGACGAAGGTGGACTGCCGGGCCGCCACGCCCGTCAGGTAGCTGGACGCGTCGTCCATGCGGGTGGGCAGGTAGCGCGGCTTCCCGGAGTCCTCGTGCGTCGACAGGGTGAGGTCGAAGCCGGCCTCGCGCAGCGCCTTGGTCAGCGGCCCGCCGGTCGGCAGCTCGTGCGTGCTCCTGCCCCGGGCGTCCTGGACGACCAGCTCGGGGAAGCGGGCCCGTACCCGCTCGTGGATGTCCTCCGGACGCAGGCCCGGCTGCCACGCCTCGGGGACGCCGGGGTTCAGCCGGACCAGGCCGGCCTGCGTGAGGCGCAGCGCCCGGACCAGCGGCAGGTCGCGCGGGTAGATCTCCAGGCGGGGCGTGGCCGCGGCGTTGACGGACGCTGCGGCGGCCAGCTCGACCAGGCGGCGCTCGTCCCAGTCGACGACGCCAGGCGGCGGGGTCAGCGCGCCCAGCTCGCTCAGTACGGTCGTCGCCGTCGGCAGGGTCTCCAGGCGGGCCAGCCGGTCGGCGGTCCTGCCCAGGCGGGTGGCGTAGTCGAGGAGGCCGGGAGCCGTCGGGGTGTCGGGGGCGTCGACCTCGCGGACGTCCAGCGCGAGCAGTCCGGCCGCCAGCGACTCCTCCGTCGCCCTGCGGTTCGGCTGGTGCTGGAACTCGGCTTCCTCCGGCTGGAGTTGCTCCACCTCCACTACGGCGCGGACGGCCGCCAGGGCGAGTGCGCGTCGCTGCTCGCGCTCCGGCAGCTGCGTACCGCGGCGTACGGCGAGCGCGTCCGCGATCTCCACGGCGGAGGCGACCCGGCCGAGGTCCACCAGCAGTCCGACGATCTCGTCCCGCAGGGCCTGGACCGCGGGCAGCTTCTTCCAGCGCTTGCGCTCCTCCTTCAGCATCTGCGGGATGCGGCCGGCGGACAGCCCGAGCGCCTCGGCCACGTCCTTCTGCTTGGGCCACACGCCGATGCCGGGCAGCTCCCCGTGCTCGTCCGGCAGTCGCAGCAGCAGCCGGACCATCTCGACCTTGTTGGCGTTGGAGCGGTTGTTGTTCAGCTCCGGGACGAACAGCGTGGCGAGGGTGTCCAGGCTCACCGAGCGCAGGGCGGACTCCGTCAGCCCGGCCGCTCCCTCGCCCACCGCGAGGGTCCCGGCGACGGCCGACTCGGCGGCGGTGAGCTGGGCCAGTTCCTCCCTGGCCTCCGCCCGGCCCTTCGGGGTGAGCGGGGAGAGCGGCGTCTCACGCAGCAGCCTGCCCCACTGGCGCTGGCGGCGCTGCACCTCGGTTCGGGTCTTGGTGCCGAGGCCCGGCGCGTTGAGGAGCTTGCTGCGGCTGTAGTCGAGCAGTCCGCCGACGGTGGTGATCCCGAGGCCGTAGAGGAAGGACTCGGCGGCCGGGGTGAGACCGGCGGCAGACAGGTGGGTGTCCCGGGTGACCGCCGCCGCGAGGCGCTCGCGCTGCTCGTCGGCGCTGAGGGGTTCGGCGTCGGCGATCGACGCGGGGCGCCCACCGGCCGGGGCCGGCTGCGGGGCGGGCTCGGGATGGCGGGAACGATGGCTGGACGGCACCGCCTGCGAGGCGTCCAGGAAGATCCGCTTCCAGGCGTCCCGCATCGGCTTCAGGTCGGGGAAGCGCTGGGCCACGTCCCGGTGCAGGGCCTTGCGGAAGAAGGCGACCAGCCCGTCCCGCACGGCGGGCTCGAAGGCGTCGGCCTGGACGGTCGGGTACGGGAACTCCTTCTCGTCCGTCATGCGGGGCGGGACCGAGCCGTCGCCCCACTTCGGCAGCTCGCCCGAGGCCATCTGGTGCAGGGTGACGGCGACCGCGTACCGCTCGGCGTGCGAGTCGTACGCGGTACGGGTCAGGGTCCCGATGAACGGGTCGAGATAGCCCTCCGTCCCGGCCTCGTGGTCCTTGGCCGGGTAGCCCGCCAGCGAGAAGTCGATGAGGACCAGCTCGCGGGTGCGGTTGGGGCGGATGCGGATGGCGATGTTGTCCGGCTTGATGTCGCGGTGCCAGACTCCCTCGCCCTCCAGGAAGTCGACGGCGCCGAACAGGTAGTCGCCGTACGCCTCCAACTGGTCCATCTGCAGGCGGCCGTGCTCGCGCAGCTGGCGCGCGACCGTCTCCTCACGGCGGCGGGTACGGGTGCGGGTACCGGTCTCGGCGGCCTCCGGGTCGTGGTCGAGGCTCTCCCGCTCGTCACCCACGTACTCCAGGGCGAGGACGGTGCGGCTCCCGATGCGCAGGGGCTCCGGCTCGACCAGCCGGATCACCCGGGAGTCGGGGCGCAGCCGGTTCATCACCTCGGCCTCCTGGACGAGGATCTGGCCCCGGCTGTCCGAGAGGGCGACCTTCAGGACCGCCAGCGGCCGGGTCCTGCGCGCCTCGGCCTCGAGGTCGCGGACGAGGAACGCCCGGCTGGTGGAGCCGGTGCCCAGGCGGCGGCGCACCTCCCAGCGCCCGCCGAGCACGTCACCGGCCACCGCCTCCAGCGGGTCCTTCCCCGCGTCCTCGGCGGAGTCGGCGCGCTCCGGTCCGGCGGCCGGGGACGGCGCGGTCAGAGCGTCCTCGACGATCTCCAGCATCTCCAGGAACTCGTCGACCGACGACAGCCGCTGTCCGGGGCGGTAGGCGGTCGCCGCCTGGACGAGGAAGTCGATGTCCTCGGACAGGCCGTCGACCAGGGAGCTGGGGCGCAGGCCCTCGCCGGCCTCCAGACGGGCCAGCAGCTCGGCCTGGCTCGCGGCCGGAGCCTTCCCGGTGACCAGCAGATAGGTGAGGACGCCGAGGCCGTACACGTCCAGGTACACCGGGTCGGCCTTGAGCGCGGTCAGCTCCGGGGCGAAGTACGGGTCGGAGCCCTCCGACAGGTGCATCGCCGACAGTGCCGTCGGGGCGAAGCGGGTCACGCCCTGGCCGCTGCCGCCCTCGGAACCGGAGGCGCGCTGGGTGGCGATCTGCCAGTCCGAGATCTCGAGGCGGGGCGTGAGCCAGGCGGCGTCCTCACCGATGGCCTGCCCACGGCGGCCCCGGTCGCGGGGGACGACGTGGACGGCGCGGGCGGCCAGCGCCCGGTGGTGGATGCGGGCGGAGTGGGCGGAGCGCATCGTCTCGGCGAGCTGGCGGACCAGCGCCATCCGGCCGAGGATGTCCAGCCCCTTGCCGTGCTGGAGCAGGTACTCGTCCAGGCGGAGGGTACGGGGGTCGTAGTCGAAGATCAGCGCGGGGCCCGCCGCGTGCCCCGACGGGTAGTACTGCTTGAGCTGCACCACGCCGGGGTGCTTGAACCGCTGCAGCACCGCCGCCTCGCGGCGGGCCGCGTTCTCCACCGACCGCCGGATCGACGCGTCCGACCCGCGTTCGCTCAGGTAGACCCGGACCCGGGCCACCTCGGGCAGCTCGCTGTGCTGCGCCTTGTAGTCGGCCCAGGTCGGCCCCGAGTCGAACGACTTCCGGTCCAGCTGGTACGGGCCGACCTTGTACTCCGCCTCGCTCCTGCGGATGCCGATCCGGTCCAGCGCCGTCTTGATCTCGCGTGATTCGACGGCCGTGATCCGGCGCCGCTCGTCGCGCGGCGGCCGCTTCAGCATCGCGACCAGTTCGTCGACGGTGTGCACGCCGTTCTGGTCGTGGGCGGGCAGGCGCACGCGCAGGCCGCCGTCTGTGAAGCAGACGGCCTCGCCGACCCACACCCGCCTGCCGTGCTGGCCGAGCAGGGAGGCCAGTTCCTTCGCCTTCTTGTTGACGAGGTGGAGGGGGTTGCCGTGCGGGCGGCGGTGCCCGCCGGGGGTGGTCTGGACCCAGGTGCCGTTCTCGCTGGTGACGGAGCCGTGCCAGTCCTTCAGCTCGATCATGTGGACGCCGCCGGGGGCGACGACGAGAAGGTCCACCTCGCGTACGTGACCGGTGTGGGCGGTGAAGGTGAAGTTCGACCAGGCCCGCCACGGATCGGCGTCCGGCAGCTGCTCCCGGACGGCTTCCAGGCCACGGTGTTCATGGTCGAACTCGGACTCGGTGACCGTGGTCCACCGGCCTTCCCGCATGCGCCGTCCCCGCCTCTTGCACTCCGACTCCAGTGGGCGTCCGCTCCGGGTCTCCCGGCCTTTCGCACCGTTTCCACCACGTCGCGGACCCGGTGAATCCTAGTCGTGGCCGCCGACAGCGGGTACGTCCCGGAGGGCGGCGGTGACGGCCGGCCCGGAAGGCGGGCCTGGAGACGACGGGGGAGGACGCTCCGGTGCGAGCAGCTGGGCATCGGGCCACGGATCAGCGCAGGAAACGACCGACCGTCCTTCGGCCCGGCGGATTCCGCGCAGCCTGATCGCTCCACGCCGCGGAACGATGCCCCGTTGGGCGACAGAAATCAGACATCCCGTACGGTCGCGCGCACCGGTCCGGAACAATGGGCCGACGATGAACTCCGAGATCTCCCAGACTGCCGAATCCGTCGCCTACACCCCGTTCGCCCACCTCACCGCCCCCAACGCCCCCCTCTACCGCCAGGTCATGCGGGCGTTCCTCGCCGCCAAGGAGCGGTTCGCGGTGCATCTGCGGCCGGAGGACGTGTACGCCGCCCTGGACGCGGGGGACAGGCCCGCCGACCTCGAAGCGGTGACGCAGGCGCTGGACAAGCTCGTCGTGTGGGGAAACCTGCGGGCCGATCCGGACCACGCGCGGGTGACGGCGGTCGAGGACTTCTACCGCAGGCGGTTCATCTACCAGCTCACCCGGGCCGGTGAGGCGGCCGAGGCGGCGCTGGGGACGTACGACGAGGTGCTGGGGCGGCGCGGCGAACTCCAGGCGGTCGCGCTGCACGACATCGTCACGCAGCTGCGCGCGCTCCTGGTGATCGCCGCGGAGGACGAGCCCGACCCGGCCAAGACGTACGTCGCGCTGTCCGTGCTGACGGCGCGGTTCACCGACCTCGCCGACAACGCCCGCGCCTTCATGGGCTCGCTCCAGCGCACCATCGACCTGCACGACATCGAGGTCGAGGCGTTCCTCGCCTACAAGGACCGGCTGATCCAGTACCTGGAGCGGTTCATCCAGGACCTCATCACCCTCGGCGGACGGATCGCCCTGCTGATCGGGGAGCTGGAGGAGCAGGAGCGCGTCGGTCCGATGCTGCGGCTCGCCGCCGCCCGCGAGGCCGCCGACGCCGCTCCCGAGGACGCCGAGCGGGCCGAGGCGGTGGCGTACGAGCGGTGGGCCGCCCGGTGGTCCGGGCTCGCCGAGTGGTTCGTGTCGGGGGAGGGGCGGGAGTCGCAGGCCAGACTGCTGCGCGGGCGGGCGCTCGGCTCGATCCCGCAGCTCCTGGCCGTCGTACGGCAGCTCAACGAGCGGCGGGCCGGACGCTCGGACCGCTCGGCCGACTTCCGCACCCTGGCGCGCTGGTTCGCCCAGGCGCCGGATGACGAGGCCCGGCACCGGCTGTGGCGGGTGGCGTTCGGGCTGCACTCCTCCCGGCACCTCACCGTCGACGCCGACACTCTCGCCGAACGGACGGCCGCCCCGGAGCCGGCCTCCACCCCGTGGAGCGAGGCGCGACCGCTGAGGATCAGCCCCCAGTTGCGCCGCACCGGCAGCTACGAACGGCGCGGCAAGCCGCGCCGGGTGGCCGACCGGGGCGAGGCGAAGCGCCGGCTCGCCGAGATCGCCGCCCGGCAGACGGAGGAGACCAGGCGGGCCCGGGACCGTCTCGTGACGGACGGACCGGTGCGGCTGTCCCGGCTCGGCGGACTCGACCCGCATGCCTTCCAGTTGTTCCTGCGGCTGCTCGGCGACGCGCTCGCCACCTGGCGGCCGGGCACCATCACCACCGTCGCCACCAGCGGGGACGGTTCGACGGAGATCCGGCTGACCGCCCTCGGCGACGGATCGACAGCCGAAGTGCGCACTCCCGACGGTGTGTTCAGCGGCCCCGACCACCTGATCGACATCGTCGACCTCACGGTGGGGCAGCCCGACCGCGCCGCCGCACGGCCATCGGCACCCGTTCCCCTCCCCGCCCCGCGACGGGACACCGCTCCCCAGCTCACGGAGGACCGATGAGCGGCCCGCTCGCCGAGGTCCTCGACGGCCAGCGGCAGGCCGACCTCCAGAAGGCCGCACGCGCCCTGCTGAAGGAGCCGCTGCTCACCGCGGACGGACCGTACGCCGACGAGTTCAAGCTGGTGCGTCGGCACACCGCCGAGCTGCGGGAGTGGTTCGAACGCAACGTCGGCTGGACGCTGCGCACGGACGCCGACGCCGCACGGCTGCGCAAGACGCCGGGCACCCTCACCGACGCCACGCACCCGGCGCGCGAGGCCGCCCGCAGCGCCCTGCCCTTCACCCGCCGCCGCTACGTCCTGCTCTGCCTGGCCCTGGCCGCGCTGGAACGGGGCGAGTCGCAGGTGGCGCTCGGCCGCCTCGCCGAGCAGGTCGTCCTGGCCGCCGCCGATCCCGAACTCGTCGCCGCCGGGATCACGTTCACTCTGGAGCGGCGCGACGAGCGCCTCGACCTCGCGGCCGTCGTCCGCCTGCTGCTGCGGCTCGGGGTGCTGCGGCGGGTCGCCGGCGACGAGGACGCCTACGTCAGCGGATCGGGCGACGTGCTGTACGACGTGCGGCGGCGTGTGCTGGCCGGGGTGCCCGCGTCCCTGCGAGGTCCCTCCATGGTGGAGGCCGAGGGCTTCGAGGAGCGCCTGGTGGAGATGACCGCGTGGACCGTGCTCGACAGCGACGAGCTCAGGTTCCGGGCGGTCCGCTGGAAACTGACCCGCATCCTCCTGGACGACCCGGTGCTGTACTACGACGACCTGACCGACGACGAACTGGCCTATCTCACCCGGCAGCGGGGCTTCATCACCGCCCGCATCAACGAGCTGACGGGACTCGTCCCGGAGGTCCGGGCCGAGGGCATCGCCATGGTCGACCCGATGGACGACCTCACGGACGCGCGCATGCCGGAACAGGGCACCCACGGTCACGTCACCCTGCTGCTGGCGGGGCACCTGGCCCGGGCGGACGGGCCCGTCGAACCGGTGGAGCTGGCGGCCCGCGTACGGGAACTGGCCGTGGAGCACGGCGGGTTCTGGTCCAAGGCGGCGAGGGAACCGGGAGCGGAGCCCGAACTCGTCGAGCAGGCGCTGGCCAGGCTGGTGGCGCTGGGACTCGCCGAGCGCACCGAACGGGGCGTCGTACCGCGGCCGGCCCTCGCGCGGTACGCGGTCGGCGAACCCGTGGTCAGGGAACCCGGACGGGCCCGCCGGCCCGCCACGACCGAGCAGACCCTGCCGCTGGTGCGGCCCATGCAGCAGCCCGTGCAGGACGAAAGGTGAACCGCCCCGTGACCGCGCTCCCCGGCCCCCAGTCGCCCGGCCCCGCGCTGCCCGCTCCCGCGCCCGGCCGGTGGCGGCCCCTGCGCATCGGACTCGTCGATCTCTTCCACTACGACGTCGAGGAGTTCTGGTTCCGCGACGGCCGGCTGCTGCTGCGCGGCAACAACGGCACCGGCAAGTCGAAGGTGCTCGCCCTCACCCTCCCGTTCCTCCTGGACGGCGACCTCTCCGCCCGCCGCGTCGAACCCGACGGTGACCCGGGCAAGCGCATGGAGTGGAATCTGCTCCTGGGCGGCGCGCACCCGCACCCCGAACGGCTCGGTTACACCTGGATCGAGTTCGGACGACTCGACGGCACCACGGGTGAGGCGCACTTCCGCACGCTGCTGTGCGGACTGAAGGCGGTCGCCGGGCGCGGCATCGCCCGCCACTGGTTCGCGGTCACGGGCCAGCGGGTCGGCGCCGGCCTCGACCTGCTGGACGCGACCGGGACGGCACTGTCCCGGGACCGGCTCGCCGAGGCCGTGGGCGGCCACGGCATGGTGTACGACACGGCGAAGGCCTACCGCAGGGCGGTCGACGAAGCCCTGTTCGGGCTGGGGGAGCGGCGCTACGGCGCCCTCGTCGACCTCCTGATCCAGCTGCGCCAGCCCCAGCTGTCCAAGCGCCCCAGCGAGGCCGCCCTGTCCCGGGCGCTGACCGAGGCGCTCCCGCCGATGGACCAGGCGGTCGTCGCCGACGCGGCGGAGGCGTTCCGGTCGCTGGACGAGGAGAAGGAGGAACTGCGGGCGGCCCGCGAGGCCGAACAGGCGTCCTCGGCGTTCCTCGACCACTACCGCCGCTACGCCCGCATCGCCTCCCGCCGCCGCGCCCGCCTGCCCCGCCGCGAACACGCCCGCTACGAGAACCTGCAACGGGAGCTCGCCAGGGCACAGGCGGACCGGGACCGCGCCTTGGCGGACCGCGAGGAGGCCAGGGAGAGGGGTGCCGCCCTCGACGAGCGGGCCGCGCGGCTGGCCGCTCAGGACGCCACGCTGCGGTCCCGGCCCGAGATGCGCGACGCCCGCGCGCTCGACCGGGCGGCGGACGACGCCTCCCGCACGGCCGCAGAGCTGAAGCGGGCGGAGGCGGACCGGCGTACGGCGGCCGAGGCGCACACCCGGGCCCTGGGCCGGCTCGCCACCGCGGACAACCGGCTCGCGGCAGCCCGGGAGGCGCTGGACGGCATTCGGGACCGAGTCGCCGAGAGCGCCGCGGCCGCCCGGCTCGACATCCCCAGGACGGAGGGAGCCCCCGACGCGGTCCTGCGCCGGGAGGCGGACGAGGCGACCGCGAGCAGGCGGCGTGCCGTCGAGCACGTGGCGGAGCTCGTCACCCGGGCCGAGCAGGCCGAGGAGCGGCAGCGTGCCGCCCGGCTGCGCGCCGACGAGGCCGACGAGGAGGCCGTGCACGCCGAGGAGCGGCTGGCCGAGGCGGAGGAGGACGTCGCCCGGGAGGGGCGGGCGCTGGTCACGGCCGTGCGGGAGCGTCTTTCCGGGTGCGTGGAGCTGCGGGTGCCCGGGCTGCCCGGGGTCCTGGACGCCGTACAGGACTGGGCGAGTTCTCTGGACGGCCCAATGCCGGCCCGTACGGCGGCGAGCGAGGCGCATCGGGCCGCCGCCTCCCGCCTGGCGGACCGGGCGGCCGGACTGGCCCACCGTGAGGCGGCGACGGCGGAGCGGCGGCGGCTGGCGGTGGAGGAACTGACCGCCCTCGAAACGGGTCGGCAGCGCGGCCCCGCGGCTCCCCCCACGCGCACACCGGGCGTGCGGGACCGGGGCCCCGGCGCTCCGCTGTGGCGGCTCGTCGACTTCCGCCCGCATGTCACCGGGGCCGACCGGGCGGGACTGGAAGCCGCGCTGGAGGCGTCGGGGCTTCTCGACGCGTGGGTGCGGCCGGACGGCTCCGCGGTCGCGGCGGGCGGGCATGACGTGCTGCTCGATCCGGTCGGACTGCTCGGCGGTACCGGCCTCGACCGCGCGCTGTGCCCGGCGGTCGACCCCGCGGACGCGGGGGCCGCAGCCGTGGGGGAGGAGACGGTCGCGCGTCTGCTCGCCTCGATCGGGCTGGCCGCGGTCGGCGACGACGGGCCTGGCGAGGCCTCCTGGGAGGCCGGTGGCCACGACACCTGGATCTGCGCGGACGGGCGCTTCCGCGTCGGGGCGCTCACCGGGAGCTGGGCCAAGGACAGCGCCCAGTACGTGGGGGAAGGTGCGCGGGAACAGGCACGCCGCGTTCGCATCGGGGAACTGCGCGCCGAGATCGACGGCCTGACGGCGGAGCGGGAACGACTGGCCGAGGAGTCCCGCGCCGTGGCCGGGCGCCGTGCCCTGCTGGACGCCGAACTCGCCGCACTGCCGGGCGACGACGAACTGCGGCGCGCCCACGCACGCGTCACCGCCGCGGCCGAGGCAGTCCGTCGCGCCCGCGCCCGGCGGGACGAACGGGCCGCGGAACTGGCTCCGGCGACGGAGCGGGCCGAGCGTGCGGCGGCCGAACTCGCCGACACCGCGGCGGCCCTGAACCTTACCGCCGACCACACGGCACTGGGCGCCGTGCGCCAGGCGCTCGCCGACCACACCGCCCTCCTGGCGGCCCTGTGGCCCGCGCTGCGCGAACGCGCGGAGGCCGAGCGCGCGGTGACCGGTGAGCGGGAGGAGACCAGCCGGGCCGACCTCCTCGTGTCCGAACTCGCGGAGCGCGCTGCGGAGGCGGCTCGGGTGGCCGCGGCGGCGGACGAACACCTCACGACGCTTCGCTCCACCGTCGGAGCGGCCGTCGCCGAACTGCAGAGGCAACTGGAGGAGACGGCCGAGGCGGCCCGGGTCTGCGAGCACGAGCAGCGGCAGGCCCGGGCGGAGCACGGTGACGCCGACCGGCGGGCCAGCCGCGCCGAGGGACGCATCGAGCGGCTCGCCGAGGACGTCACCGAGGCGACCGCCGCGCGGGAGGAAGCCGTCGCGGCGCTCCAGCGGTTCGCCGCGACGGGGCTGCTCGCCGTCGCGCTGCCCGACGTCGACGTACCGGACGACGGGGCAGGGACGTGGGCGGCCACCCCCGCCATCGCCCTCGCGCGGGCCGTGGAGTCCCGGCTCTCCTCGGTCGACGACACCGACGCGGCCTGGGAGCGCGTTCAGAAGCGGCTGAGCGAGGAGTTCGGCAGACTCCAGGACGCGCTGTCGCGGCACGGCCACACCGCCACCGCCCGCCCGAGCGAGGACGGTATGCGGGTCGACATCGTCTACCAGGGCCGGGAACGGGCCGTGCCCGAACTCGCCGAGGCACTGGCCGCGGAGGTCGCGGAACTGACCCGCGTCCTGTCCGCACGCGAGCGCGAGATCCTCCAGACCCATCTGATCACCGAGGTCGCCGGGACCCTCCAGGAACTGATCGGCGCGGCCGAACGGCAAGTGACCGCCATGAACAGGGAGCTGGAGGAGCGCCCGACCTCCACGGGCATGAAGCTGCGGCTGGTGTGGAGAGCGTCCCGCCGGGCCCCGCAGGGACTGGCCCAGGCCCGTGAACGGCTGCGTCAGTCGGCCGACGCGTGGTCGCCCGAGGAGCGGGCCGCGGTCGGCGCGTTCCTCCAGGAGCAGATCGCCCACCGACAGGCCGACGACAGCGCCGGCAGCTGGCTGGAGGACCTCACCGCCGCCCTCGACTACCGGTCCTGGCACGAGTTCGGCGTCGAACGCCATCAGCACGGCAAGTGGGTACCGGCCACCGGACCTGCCTCGGGCGGGGAGCGGGTGCTGGCCGCATCCGTGCCCCTGTTCGCCGCCGCGTCCTCGCACTACGCGAGCGCGGGCGGCGCGCACGCCCCGCGCCTGGTCACCCTGGATGAGGCGTTCGCCGGCGTCGACGACGACTCGCGCGCCAAGTGCCTCGGTCTGCTGCGCGCCTTCGACCTCGACGTCGTCATGACCAGCGAACGCGAATGGGCCTGCTACCCCCAGGTGCCGGGCATCGCCATCGCCCAGCTGTCCCGCGTCGACGACATCGACGCCGTACTGGTGACACGGTGGGAATGGGACGGCAGCGAACGGCGGCGCGGCACGGAGCCCGGGGCCCGCGCGGACGCGTTCGCGGCGGCCGCCGGTGCCGGCGACTCCGGCGAGGGGGCCGGCGGACCGGTGAGTCCTTCCGGTGAGCCAGGGCGGACCGCCGTCGTCGACGGCTCCGGCGGACAGGGGGCCCTGTGGACGTGACCCCTTCGGTGCCCCCGCCTGACCGCGACGGCGGCCGGACGACGGCCGGACGCACGACACCGCCGACCGCCACCGTGGGCGCGGTGGCGGCCGTGCCGCCACCGGCAGAAGCCCTGACCGACGTCGATACCGAGCGCCTCGGACGCCTGCTCGGCGATCCCGGCCTTGCCTGGTTCGTGGACCGCGTGCGGAAGCGCTTGGCACGTGGCCGGCCGCTCACCGGCTCCGTCACCTTGTCCGACCCCGATGAGTCCCAACGTCGCGCCGCCGAACGCCTGCTGGGACGGGCACCACGATCCAGCGGCTCCCTCGGCATTCGTCTCGTCACCGTCGACGAGATCCTGCGGCGCTCCGGTGTCAGCCCCGACGGACTGGCGGCGGCCGTCGTCGCCCTCACCGGCCCGGTCGTACTCCACGCGGAGACGCGGAACAGGGAGGAGCGGGCTTGGGAGGAGGCGTACGCCCCACTCGGCATCCTCGACGGGGAGCTGGCCCGCTGGGCCGAGCGGATCCGCGGTGACGGTCTCGTACGGCGCCTCGCCCGAACACCGGAGGCCGCGGGCCCCCTGGTGGAGGCCGCCGTACGCGCGTTGCGTGCGCTGCCCGCGGCACCCCCGACATCGCGGGCGACGTTCGCCGCACGGAACCTCTCGGGCGCTCATGCCCTGGACGAGGGGACGCCGCTCGCCACGCTCGTCCTGTCCGGCATCCGTTGCCTCACCGGCTTCCCCGACGGCTCCGGTGCGCAGTGGCGGCGGGAGGCGTGGGCCTCGGCGGGCCTGCTCAAGGACGACCTGTCATCGACCGTCCTCACCCTCAACCTGCGCGGAACGCCAGCCCTCGACTGGATGGCCGACGCGGGGGAGCCGGCGGTGCTGACACTCCGCTCCCTCACCGGTCGCGCCCCGGTTGCCCCTGTTCCGGCCACGGGAACCGTGCACATCTGCGAGAACCCGGCCGTGCTGTCCGCCGCCGCCGACACTCTCGGCCCGCAGTGCCCGCCCATGGTGTGCCTCCAGGGCCAGCCGTCGGCCGCCGCGCTCACCTTGCTGCGCGACCTGTCCATACGGGGAGCCCGCCTTGTCTACCACGGCGACTTCGACTGGGGCGGTGTGCGCATCGCCGCAGCGCTGGCGCGATGCGTCCCCTGGCGGCCGTGGCGCTACACGGCCGCCGATTACCGAGCAGCAGTGACCACAGTGGCCGAAGCCCCGGAGCTGACGGGCCCGCCCGCCGCGACTCCCTGGGACCCTGCCCTGGCCGTCGCTCTCGCCGAGTGCGGTGTCCGGGTCGAGGAGGAAACAGTGCTGGACGATTTGCTCACGGACCTTGGAACGGGGTTCCGCTGAGGCGAATTTCGAGAGCGCGGCGGGCGCAGAGTCCTACGAGTACCGACTCACTCCCTCGACATGTGCATCTTTCCGACGACGCGTCGTGTGGAGTGTGTGTCACTCGAAAGCCTTCACGCCCGGCCAAAAGTCCCAGAAAAGTCCCCGGAGGCGCCTGCACACCCCTTCCGTCTTACATGCGTGCAGGTCAGTAGGGGTGCGGTGGTGGTTTCTCTGAGAACCTTCAGATGTCCCGGAAGATCTCGATCTGCGCCCCCACCGAGTTCAGCCGCTCGGCGAGATCCTCGTAACCCCGGTTGATGACGTAGACGTTGCGCAGCACCGACGTGCCCTCGGCGGCCATCATCGCCAGCAGGACGACCACGGCGGGGCGCAGGGCGGGCGGGCACATCATCTCGGCGGCGCGCCACCGGGTCGGGCCCTCGACCAGCACCCGGTGCGGGTCGAGGAGCTGGAGCCGGCCGCCGAGGCGGTTCAGGTCGGTCAGGTAGATCGCGCGGTTGTCGTAGACCCAGTCGTGGATGAGGGTCTTGCCCTGCGCGGACGCCGCGATGGCCGCGAAGAACGGGACGTTGTCGATGTTCAGGCCCGGGAAGGGCATGGGGTGGATCTTGTCGATGGGGGCTTCCAGCTTGGAGGGGCGGACGGTGAGGTCGACCAGGCGGGTGCGGCCGTTGTCCGCGAAGTACTCGGGGCTGCGGTCGTGGTCGAGGCCCATCTCCTCCAGGACCGCCAGCTCGATCTCCAGGAACTCGATGGGGACCCGGCGAACGGTCAGTTCCGACTCGGTGACGACCGCGGCGGCCAGCAGGCTCATCGCCTCGACCGGGTCCTCGGAAGGGGAGTAGTCCACGTCGACGTCGATGTTCGGCATGCCGTGCACGGTCAGCGTGGTGGTGCCGACGCCCTCCACCTTGACGCCGAGGGCCTCGAGGAAGAAGCACAGGTCCTGGACCATGTAGTTGGAGGAGGCGTTGCGGATGACGGTCACGCCGTCGTGCCGGGCGGCGGCCAGCAGCGCGTTCTCGGTCACGGTGTCGCCGCGTTCGGTCAGCACGATCGGGCGGTCGGGGCGGACCGTGCGGTCGACCTGCGCGTGGTACTGGCCCTCGGTGGCGGCGACGTCCAGACCGAACCGGCGCAGCGCGATCATGTGCGGCTCGATGGTGCGCGTACCGAGGTCGCAGCCGCCGGCGTAGGGCAGCTTGAAGGCGTCCATGCGGTGCAGCAGCGGGCCGAGGAACATGATGATGGAGCGGGTGCGTACGGCGGCCTCCGCGTCGATCGCGGCCATCTCCAGCTCGGCCGGCGGCACCAGCTCCAGGTCGACGCCGTCGTTTATCCAGCGGGTGCGCACGCCGATGGAGTTCAGTACCTCCAGCAGCCGGTACACCTCCTCGATCCGCGCGACCCGGCGCAGCACCGTGCGCCCCTTGTTCAGCAGGGTGGCGCACAGCAGCGCGACGCAGGCGTTCTTGCTCGTCTTGACGTCGATGGCACCCGAGAGCCGGCGGCCGCCGACGACGCGCAGATGCATCGGGCCCGCGTAGCCGAGCGACACGATCTCGCTGTCCAGGGCCTCACCGATACGGGCGATCATCTCAAGGCTGATGTTCTGGTTGCCGCGCTCGATGCGGTTGACCGCGCTCTGGCTGGTACCGAGCGCCTCGGCGAGCTGCGTCTGTGTCCAGCCCCGGTGCTGCCGGGCGTCACGGATGAGCTTGCCGATGCGTACGAGGTAGTCGTCTGCCATGAGGCTGAGGTTATCTCAGATATGAGATGCCGCCCGCCATGGGGGTCCATTCGGGTGACGGCGCGTCAATGACCTGCGCGAACGCGGTAGTCCGCCCGCTCGGAGGCGAGTGGCCCCTTTCTTCCCTACTCTCCCGATAGAAGGCGTATTCGGCGCATTGTGCGCCCCCTCGATCCACGGTCGGTCCGGAGGGCGTGTCACGTCGATCCACGGCCGGCCCGGAGGGAGTGTCACGGCCGGCCCGGTGGGGGTGTCCGGGCATGACCATCCCGCCCCCATGTACTAGAGTTATCTCGACATCGAGATATCTGCCAGGCGCACCGCAGCCGCCAGCCGCTGAGGATTACCTAACTAAGCCTTGCCTCAGCGGATCGGTCAGACCGGCGTGGCGGCACGATTGACGGTGGTACGCGCACATCAATGAAGGAGACTGTCGTGTCGGCGAACAGCTTCGACGCCCGCAGCACGCTGCAGGTGGGCGACGAGTCGTACGAGATCTTCCGGCTGGACAAGGTGGAGGGCTCGGCCCGCCTGCCGTACAGCCTCAAGGTCCTGCTGGAGAACCTGCTCCGCACGGAGGACGGCGCGAACATCACCGCCGACCACATCCGCGCCCTCGGCGGCTGGGACTCGCAGGCCCAGCCCAGCCAGGAGATCCAGTTCACGCCGGCCCGCGTGATCATGCAGGACTTCACCGGCGTGCCCTGCGTCGTGGACCTCGCGACCATGCGTGAGGCCGTCAAGGAGCTGGGCGGCGACCCGGCGAAGATCAACCCGCTGGCGCCGGCCGAGCTGGTCATCGACCACTCCGTCATCGCCGACAAGTTCGGCACCAGCGACGCCTTCAAGCAGAACGTCGAGCTGGAGTACGGCCGCAACAAGGAGCGCTACCAGTTCCTGCGCTGGGGCCAGACCGCGTTCGACGAGTTCAAGGTCGTCCCGCCCGGCACGGGCATCGTCCACCAGGTGAACATCGAGCACCTGGCCCGTGTCGTCATGGTCCGCGACGGCAAGGCCTACCCCGACACCCTGGTCGGCACCGACTCGCACACCACCATGGTCAACGGCCTCGGCGTCCTCGGCTGGGGCGTCGGCGGCATCGAGGCCGAGGCCGCCATGCTCGGCCAGCCGGTCTCCATGCTCATCCCGCGCGTCGTCGGCTTCAAGCTCACCGGTGAGCTGCAGCCCGGCACCACCGCCACCGACCTCGTGCTCACCATCACCGAGATGCTCCGCAAGCACGGTGTGGTCGGCAAGTTCGTCGAGTTCTACGGCGAGGGCGTGGCCGCCACCTCGCTCGCCAACCGCGCCACCATCGGCAACATGTCCCCCGAGTTCGGCTCCACCGCCGCGATCTTCCCGATCGACGACGAGACCCTGAACTACCTTCGTCTGACCGGCCGTTCGGAGCAGCAGGTCGCCCTGGTGGAGGCCTACGCGAAGGAGCAGGGCCTCTGGCTGGACCCCAAGGCCGAGCCGGACTTCTCCGAGAAGCTCGAGCTGGACCTGTCCACGGTGGTCCCCTCCATCGCCGGCCCGAAGCGCCCGCAGGACCGCATCGTCCTCGCGAACGCCGCCGAGCAGTTCAAGCTGGACGTCCGCAACTACGTCGACGACATCGACGAGGCGGGCAAGGAGTCCTTCCCGGCCTCCGACGCCCCGGCCGTCCACCCCAACGGCTTCCCGTCCAACCCGGTCCCGGTGACCGCTCCCGACGGCACCACCTACGAGCTGGACCACGGTGCGGTGACGGTCGCGGCCATCACCTCCTGCACCAACACCTCCAACCCGTACGTCATGATCGGCGCCGCCCTGGTCGCCAAGAAGGCCGTCGAGAAGGGCCTGACCCGCAAGCCGTGGGTCAAGTCCACCCTCGCTCCGGGTTCCAAGGTCGTCACCGACTACTTCGAGAAGGCCGGCCTCACCCCGTACCTGGACAAGCTGGGCTTCAACCTCGTCGGCTACGGCTGCACCACCTGCATCGGCAACTCCGGCCCGCTGCCGGAGGAGGTGTCCAGGGCCGTCAACGAGCACGACCTCGCGGTCACCTCGGTGCTGTCCGGCAACCGCAACTTCGAGGGCCGGATCAACCCCGACGTCAAGATGAACTACCTGGCGTCCCCGCCGCTGGTCGTCGCCTACGCCATCGCGGGCTCCATGAAGGTGGACATCACCCGTGACGCCCTGGGCACCGACCAGGACGGCAACCCGGTCCACCTGAAGGACATCTGGCCCACCGAGGCCGAGGTCAACGACGTCGTCGCGAGCGCCATCGGCGAGGACATGTTCGCCAAGTCCTACCAGGACGTCTTCGCCGGCGACGCCCAGTGGCAGTCCCTCCCGGTCCCGACCGGCAACACCTTCGAGTGGGACGCGGAGTCCACCTACGTCCGCAAGCCCCCGTACTTCGAGGGCATGGGCATGGAGCCGGCCCCGGTCGAGGACATCACCGGCGCCCGGGTCCTCGCCAAGCTCGGCGACTCGGTCACCACCGACCACATCTCCCCGGCCGGTGCCATCAAGGCCGACACCCCGGCCGGCAAGTACCTCACGGAGCACGGCGTCGAGCGCCGCGACTTCAACAGCTACGGCTCCCGCCGCGGCAACCACGAGGTCATGATCCGGGGCACGTTCGCCAACATCCGCCTGCGCAACCAGATCGCGCCGGGCACCGAGGGCGGCTACACCCGCGACTTCACGCAGGACGGCGGCCCGGTCTCCTTCATCTACGACGCCTCGCAGAACTACCAGGCCGCCGGCATCCCGCTGGTCGTCCTGGCCGGCAAGGAGTACGGCTCCGGCTCGTCCCGCGACTGGGCGGCCAAGGGCACCGCGCTCCTCGGTGTGAAGGCCGTCATCGCCGAGTCCTACGAGCGCATCCACCGCTCCAACCTCATCGGCATGGGCGTGCTCCCGCTGCAGTTCCCGGAGGGCGCCTCCGCCCAGTCCCTCGGCCTGACCGGCGAGGAGACCTTCTCCATCTCCGGCGTGACCGAGCTGAACGAGGGCCGCACCCCGCGCACGGTGAGGGTCACCACCGACACCGGTGTCGAGTTCGACGCCGTCGTCCGCATCGACACCCCCGGTGAGGCCGACTACTACCGCAACGGCGGCATCATGCAGTACGTGCTGCGCAACCTGATCCGCAAGTAAGCGGCAGGACCGAGCGGTTCAGGGCCGCACCCCCGGCGCCGGGGGTGCGGCCCTTCGTCGTCGGCTACGGCAGTTCCTGCTCCGCCCAGATCACCTTGCCCCGGGGGCTGTACCGGACTCCCCAGCGCTCGGTCATCTGCGAGACCAGGAACAGCCCGCGGCCGCCCTCGTCGGTCGTCGCGGCGTACCGCAGATGCGGCGCGGTGTTGCTGCCGTCGGCCACCTCGCAGATCAGCGTGCGGTCGCGGATCAGCCGCAGATGGATCGGCTCGGCGCCGTGGCGGATGGCGTTGGTGACCAGCTCGCTCAGGACGAGTTCGGTGGCGAAGCCCAGTTCGGCGAGGCCCCACTGGGCCAGCTTCTCCAACACCGCCCCGCGCATGTCCGCCACGGCCGCCGGGTCGGGCGGCACGTCCCAGTCGGCGACCTGGCCGGGCTCGAAGGCCCGGGTGTGCGCCACCAGCAGCGCCACGTCGTCCGTGGCCCGCCCGGGCAGCAGCTCGTCCAGTACTCCCTGGCACATCTCGTCCGGCGACCGGCCGGCCTGGCCCGCCAGGGCCTGCCGCAGCAGATCCATGCTCACGTCCAGGTCCCGGGCACGGTTCTCGATGAGGCCGTCGGTGTACAGCACCAGCCGGGTCCCCTCGGCCAGCTCCAGTTCGGCCGTCCGGAACGGCAGGCCCCCGATGCCCAGTGGAGGCCCGGCCGGCACATCGGCGAAGGTGACGCTTCCGTCGGGGTGGACCAGGGCGGGCGCCAGGTGCCCGGCCCGTGCCATGGCACACCGGCGCGTCACCGGGTCGTAGATCGCGTACAGACAGGTGGCACCGGCGATCTCCGAGGCCGCCTGCGCGCACGCCTCGTCCTGGTCGATGCGGCCGACCAGGTCGTCCAGGTGGCTCAGCAACTCGTCGGGGGGAAGGTCGAGGGCGGAGAAGTTGTTCACCGCGGTGCGCAGCCGCCCCATCGTGGCGGCGGCGTGCAGGCCGTGGCCGACCACGTCGCCGACGACCAGCGCCACTCGGCCCCCGGGCAGCGGGATCACGTCGAACCAGTCCCCGCTCACCCCGCTCTGCGCGGGCAGGTAGCGGTAGCCGACGTCGAGGGCGCTCTGCTCCGGCAGCGCCCGCGGCAGCAGGCTGCGCTGCAGGGTGACCGCCAGCGCGTGCTCACGGGTGTAGCGGCGGGCGTTGTCGATGCTGACCGCGGCACGCGCCACCAGCTCCTCCGCGAGGGACAGGTCCTCCTCGTCGAAGGGGTCCCGCTTGGCACGCCAGTAGGTGGCCATGCCCAGCACCGCACCGCGGGCCCGGATCGGGGCGACGATGAGAGACTGTATGCCGTAGTCGAGGATGGCCCTGGCGCGCCGCGGATCCTGTGCCTGCCAGTCCTGCACGGCGGACAGGTCGGCCACCAGTTCCGAACGGCCGGTGCCGTACCCCCGTCCGTGGGGCGTGGACGGCAGGAAGTCGATCAGCCGGTCCTTCTCGTAGAACGGGTGGTCGTCCCGGACGCCGTGGACGACGACGCGGCGCATGTCCGTCGCGGTGGCGGACGACTCCTCGCCGTCCAGCACCGCGTCGGCCAGGTCCACGGTGACGAAGTCGGCGAAGCGCGGCACGGCGACCCGTGCCAGCTCCTCCGCCGTACGCTCCACGTCCAGCGTGGTGCCGATGCCCAGACCGGCGTCGTACAGCAGCTTGAGCCGCTCCCTGGCGGCGTCCGCCCGGCCGGACACCGCCTGGAGCTCGGTGGAGTCGCGCAGGGTCACCACGGTCCCTCCGGGGCCTCCGGCGTGGTCCGTGGGCCGCTGGTTGACCGCGAGCAGCCGTTCCCCGGCGAACAGCACCTCGTCGCTGGCCTCGCGTCCGGAGACGAGCAGCTCCACGATGTCCGGTTCCATGCCGGGCAGCTCGGACACCTGCCGGCCCTCGGCCTCGGCGGGCAGCCCCAGCAGCCGCCGGGCCTCGTCGTTGACGAGCAGCAGTCGCCCGTGGGCGCCGACGATGAGCACCCCTTCGCGCACCGCGTGCAGCACGGTGTCGTGGTGCTGGTACATGCGGGTCATCTCGTCCGGCCCCAGGCTGTGCGTCTGCCGCCGCAGCCGCCGGCTCATCAGGGCCGTGCCCCCGGTCGACACCACGAGCGCTCCGGCCCCGGCGGCCAGGATGATGGGCAGCTGCCGGGCCACGGCGTTGGTGATGTTCTTGACCTTCAGCCCGGCGGACACCAGGGCGACCACCTTGCCGTGGGTGTCACGGACCGGAACGGTCGCCTGCTCCTCGTGGCCCAGCGGTCCGTGGACGCTCTCCGTGTAGACCTTGCCCGCCAGCGACGGCCCGATCGTGCCCACGAACCGGTGCCCGATCTTGCTGGGCATCGGGTGGGTGTAGCGGATGCCATGGGTGTCCATGACGACGATGAAGTCCACGCCCGCCGACTTGCGGCCAGCCTCGGTGAGCGGTTGCAGGATCTTGGAGGGGTTCGGCGCCCGCAGCGCCTGCAGGAGGCCGGGGGAGTGCGCGAAGGTCTGGGCGACGGCGATGGAACGGCGTCGGGCCTCGGTGCCCGTGTCCCGCTGCGACTGCAGGACCAGGGCGAGGACGCCGCACAGGACGAGTGCCGCGACGAGGGCCACCTGCAGGACGAAGACCTGCCCGGCGACGCTTCGTGGGCTTTTGCCGATCACAGACCGCCAGGAGAGTCGCCTGGATCGGCCAGGTATGTCCGACATGCCGCCTTTGTAGCATTCGTATTCTCGTGTGGCTACGGCCGTCCACGGGCCGGATGCCCTTCGTGCCCCCGGCGGAGGCAAGTAGTCGCAGGTCGGGCGTTGGCGTCGGGGGGTGGCGAGACGTCTCGTATTCCTCGCCCGCATCCCGCCCGTGCTCTGGGCGGACCCGGTGCTCGCGTGCACCGGGTCCGCGAGCCGGGCGGGGGAGGGGGGGTCGGGAATCCGCCCGGACGGTGCTGGATTGTGAGGTCCGCCACAATTCGGCCGCGGCACATGTGACAACGTTGTCTGTGGTCTGTACATGACTCTACCGCGCCAACCGACAACGATGTCAATCCACTTGCACCACCACGACCGGGTGATCCCGGCCGGCTGTCCGCCGGAAGCGCCCCGAGCCGCGCCACGACGAAGAGCGGCCGCCCCCTCGGGAGGGGACGGCCGCTCTTCGTGGCGGTGCCCGTCAGGCCAGCAGTTCCACCTCCGCCAGCGTCGAATCGCTGTCCAGGACCAGCCGGTACTTCGCGTACGTGCCCGGCGCGGCGATGGTGAACGCCCGGGTCTGGCGGTCCCAGGTGAACGTCTCCCCGAAGCGGTGGTCCAGGGTCTGCCAGGTGGTGCCGTCCGTCGAGCCCTGGAGGGTCCAGCCGGTCGGCGCCTCGGTGTGGTCGGCCGGCGAGGTCAGCGTGTACTGGACCGGCTTCACGGCCCGGTCCACCGGCAGGTCCACCGAGGTGACCGTGGCCTCCGTCGCCGAGGTGTTGTCGAACAGCGCGCCGTCACCCCGCAGGACGTCCGACCGGGGTGCGGGCACCTTGTCGTCCCGTGTGATGGATACCGGCGCCGCGTCCTCGCCCGTTCCCCAGGTGGACGGCTCCGACCCCATGGAGAACTCCAGTACCCCGCCCTTGGACAGCATCGCGTGCGGCAGCGAAGTCGATCTCCAGGGGTGGCCGTTGAAGGTGACGCCCTGGACGTAGACGTTCCTGGCGCTGTTGCCCGGCGCCTCGACCACCAGGTCGTGGCCGTTCTCCAGGTGCACGGTGACCTTCTTGAACAGCGGGGATCCGATGGAGTACTCGCCGCTGCCCATCACCAGCGGGTAGAAGCCGAGCGCGGAGAACAGGAACCAGCCCGACTGCTCCCCGTTGTCCTCGTCCCCGTGGTAGCCCTGCCCGATCTCGCTGCCGAGATAGAGCCGGGAGAGGATCTCGCGGACCGCCGCCTGCGTCTTCCAGGGCTCGCCGGCCGCGTCGTACATGTACGACACATGGTGCGCGACCTGGTTGGACTGCCCGAGCATGCCCATCCGGACGTCCCGCGCCTCGGTCATCTCGTGGATGACACCGCCGTAGGAGCCGACGAAGTCGGGGGAGGCGGTCTCCGGGGTGGAGAAGAACGCGTCCAGCTTGTCGGCGAGACCCTGCCGGCCGCCGTAGAGGTTGGCCAGACCCCGGCTGTCCTGCGGGACGCTGAAGGCGTACCCCCAGCCGTTGGTCTCCGTGTAGTCGTACCCCCAGATGCGCGGATCGTACTTCGAGGAGTCCACCCGCCAGCCGCCCCGGGCGTCACGCCCCTGGAAGAAACCGGCCTTGGAATCGAAGAGGTTCACATAGTCCCGGGCGCGGTTGAGGAAGTACTCGGACTCCTCCTCGTAGTGCTTCTCGCCCGTCCTCTTGTACAGGGCCTCGCCCATCCTCGCGATGCCGTAGTCGTTGACGTACCCCTCCATCGCCCAGGACAGGCCCTCGGGGGTGGCGGTGCCGGTGTAGCCGAGGAAGGGGGACGTGCTCATGCCCTTGCGGCCCACGCCCGACATCGGCGGGACGACGGTCGCGTTCTTGAGGGCCGCCTGGTAGGCCGCCTTCGCGTCGAACCGCACGCCCTTCACATACGCGTCCGCGAACGCCACGTCCGAGGAGGTGCCCGTCATCAGGTCGGCGTAGCCGGGGGAGGACCAGCGGGAGGTCCAGCCGCCGTCCTTGTACTGCTGCACGAACCCGTCGACCATCTCGCCCGCCTGAGAGGGCGTCAGGAAGGAGTACGCCGGCCACGTGGTCCGGTAGGTGTCCCAGAAGCCGTTGTTGACGTACACCTTGCCGTCCACGATCTTCGCCCCCGTGTGGGTCGGCGTGTCCTGGCTCGGCATGGGCGAGAAGGGCGAGGCGTACCGGTACGTGCCGCCGACCTTCTCGAAGCCGGAGTTCGGGTACAGGTACAGCCGGTACATGCTGGAGTACAGCGTGGTCAGCTGGTCCGGGGTCGCGCCCTCCACCTCGACCTTGCCGAGCAGCTTGTCCCAGACGCGCTGCGCCCGCTCCTTCACCGTGTCGAAGGAGGCGCCGTCCGGGATCTCCTGGCGGAGGTTGTCCTTCGCCTGGTCGACGCTGATCAGCGAGGTCGCCAGGCGCAGGGTCACTGTGTGGTCGGAGCCCGCGTCGAAGCGCAGATATCCCTTGACCCCGCTCGATCCGCCGTCCGTCACCGGCTTGTCGAACTCGCCGTACACGAACAGCCGGGTGGCGCCGGTCGACAGGCCGGACTTCACGTCCGAGTAGCCGGTGACGATCCCGTGGTCCCTGTCCAGGGTCAGCCCCGCCTGCTCCGTGACGTTGTCGAACAGCACGCTCGCGTCGTCGCCGGGGTAGGTGAAGCGCAGCACCGCCGCGTGGTCGGTCGGGGTCATCTCGGCCTTGAGACCGTTCTCGAAACGGACGCCGTAGTAGTACGGCCGCGCCGTCTCGTTCTCGTGCCGGAACGGCAGCTCGCGCGCCTCGCGGCCGGTGTCCGGAGTGCCGGAAGCGGCCGACGGCATCACCTGGAAGGTCTGCCGGTCGCCCATCCACGGGCTCGGCTCGTGACTCGCGCTGAACGCCTGGACCGTGGGCAGGTTGTCGTCGTTGTTCGCGTGCGCGTACTCGTACAGCCAGCTCAGCGACGACGCGTTGGTCACCGGGGTCCAGAAGTTGAAGCCGTGCGGAAGGGCCGTCGCCGGGAAGTCGTTGCCGCGCGAGAAACTGCCGCTGGAGTTGGTGCCGCGCGTGGTCAGCGCGTAGTCCGACAGATGCGCCTTCGGCCGCTGCGGCGGAACCGGTTTCAGGGACACGTCGTCGATCCAGCCCCGGAACTTCGCCGGCCCGGCGGGGGAGTCGTACGCCACCAGGATCCGGTCGACCGTCTTGCCGGACGCCACCGAACCGATCCGCGCGACCACGTTGTTCCACTGGTTGACGTACAGGGACTTCGAGTCGCCCTGCCCGCGCGGCGACAGCGGGAACCCGTGCTGGTCCAGCGCGCCCAGATCGCTCAGAAAGGTGCCGTCGGTGAACACCAGGTCCAGGGAGACGTTGGTGGCGTCGTAGTCCCGGTCGCCGTCGGCCATCTGCGGGAAGATGCGGTACGACAGCTCCGTGTCGGCGTCGACCTTCACGTTCACGTCGAAGACCTTGTTGTACGAGTACGCCCGGCCGGCCGCCGTGTGCCGTCCCGCGTACCGCAGTGCCCGCTTCCCGGTGAACCCGACCCGGGCCTTGGCCGTCGGCGAGGCGGTCGGGCCCTTGTCGACCAGCGTCAGCATGTCCTGCGGCACCGGGCCGCCCCCGCCGCCGGTGGAGAACTGCACATCGGCGATCTGCAGGATGCCCGATGCGCCGTTGTTCCTGGTGACCTCCAGCCGGAAGTGCTGGTACTCGACAGGCTGGTCCAGGTCGTAGGACTTGGTCTGGAAGCGCGCGGAGAAGGTCTCCTCCGAGCGGGTGTCGACCGTCTTCCAGTCCTTGCCGTCGGTGGAGCCGAGCAGCGTCCAGTTCCTCGGGTCGCGCTCGGCGTAGTCGTTGGCCGAGGTGAGCGCATACGTCGCCAGCTTGACGGGTTTGTCGAGGTCGAACTCCACCCAGCCGGTTGGCTCGAAGGTGAGCCACTTGGTGCCGGGCTCGCCGTCGACCAGGTTCTCCTTCACCTCGCCGGAGCCGGTGTTCTCGCCGCTCGCCCGGACCTCGGTGACATGGTCGTTGACGTTCCCCGGAATGCCGGTGCCGTAGCCGCCGTCGACACCCGAGGCGCGCTTGGCGCCGTCCGGGCCGGTGTCGACGCTGTTCAGCCAGTCCGGTGCCGGGTCGCCCGTCTCGAACGAGGAAGCGAAGGCCCTGTCGGGAGCCGGAGCCTTGGCCGGCAGGGCGACCGCCGCACCCTGTGCGCCGACGGACATGACAAAGGCGGCCGTGAGGACGACCGCCGGAACCCATCTGTGCCCCGTTCTCCGCTGCATCTACGGATTTCCCCTCCTGCGACCGCTCTGGACAACGTTGTCAACTTCGGCGCGCAGGAACCAGTAGGGCGTCAAGTGACCGGTGGTGTCAAGGGTGTTGGCTGTGGCATTCAGGCACTTATGCCGCGTGCTTTTCTCGCAGGTGCCCCACGGGGGCCTCATATTTCCGCGAGGTCTCAACTCGGAAAAGACCCATCGCGAACCTTGCATTCGATCTTGCTCCACTGGCGGGAAGTGGACTATACCTGTCGGCGTTTCCCGCACGACCCTGCACTACCCGACCGCGGTGCCGGGGAGGATCCGGTTCACCGCCTGAGTCCTGGAGAAGGCGAGGACTTGAGCATGGGATCCACTGCGCACCACGGTGGCGAGGGTGTCGGCCGCCGCGATCTGATCAAGCGTTCGGCCGCGCTCGGACTGGTGTCCGTGCCCGCCATGGGTCTGCTGTCCGCCTGCGCGAGCGGCGGCGGGGGCGGCGGCAACTCGGACGAGGGCAAGACCAAGGGAAAGGTGTCCAAGGACAACCCCTTCGGCGCCAAGAGCGGCAGCAAACTCGATGTCGTCGTCTTCAAGGGCGGATACGGCGACGACTACGCCAAGGCGTGGGAGGCCGACTTCAGCAAGAAGCTCGGCATCACCTCGACGCACACCGGCACCCAGGAGATCACCGGCAAGCTGCAGCCGCGCTTCAACGCCGGGAACCCGCCGGACATCGTGGACGACTCGGGCGCCCAGCAGATCAAGATCGACGTCCTGTACAAGAACGGCTCCCTGCTCGACCTCTCGGAGGTCCTGGACGCACCGTCGGTGGACGACCCGAGCAAGAAGGTCCGCGACACCCTGATCCCCGGCACGCTCGACCCGGGCGTCCAGGAGGGCAAGGTCGTCGCCCTCAACTACATCTACACGGTGTGGGGGCTGTGGTACTCCGGCAAGCTCTTCCAGCAGAAGGGCTGGCAGGCGCCGAAGACCTGGGACGACTTCCTCGCCATCTGCCAGGACGCCAAGAAGCAGGGCATCGGCGGTCTCGCCCACCAGGGCAAGTACCCGTACTACATCAACGTCGCCATCATGGACATGATCGCGAAGAAGGGCGGCATCGACGCCGTCAAGGCGATCGACAACCTGGACCCGAAGGCGTTCGTCGGCTCCGACGCGGCGCAGGCGGGCATCGAGGCGATCTACGAGGTCGTCGAGAAGGGCCTGTTGATGCCCGGCACCAACGGCCTGACCCACACCGAGTCGCAGACCCGCTGGAACCAGTACAAGGCCGCGTTCATCACCTGCGGCTCCTGGCTGGAGAACGAGCAGCTGAAGCAGACGCCGACCGACTTCGACATGAAGTTCCTGCCGATGCCGCTGCTGCCCGGCAGCAAGATGCCGTTCGAGGCGATCCGGGCCGGATCCGGTGAGCCGTTCATCATCCCCGCGAAGGCGGCGAACCTGCCCGGCGCCAAGGAGTTCATGCGGCGGATGCTCTCCAAGGAGTGGTCGACGCTGTTCGCCAAGCAGGCGAACTCCCTGACCATTCTCCAGGACGGCGTGGACCCGAGCGTGAAGCTGCGGCCGGGTACGCAGTCGACGGTGGAGGCCTCGAAGGCGGCCGGCTCCAACACGTTCCGGTATCTGTACCCCGACTGGTACAGCGAGATGGACACGGCGATCCAGAACGCGTCCAATGAGCTCATGGCGAAGCGAATTCAGCCCAAGGAGTGGCTGAAGAGGTGTCAGGCGGCGGTGGACAAGCAGGCCAAGGACCCGGCGTCGAAGAAGAACCGGCACGAGTGAAATTCGCCCAGGCGCCGGGGGCGCGCGTGGAATTGCGGGTTCCAGTCCGTTGCGGCTGGTCGCGCAGCTCCCCGCGCCCCCGGGTGCCGGCGCTGACCGGAATATCAGGGGCAGGCATGCGCAAAGGGCAGTACCGGTTCGTCGCGGGGTTTCTCCTCGTTCCCGTGGCGCTTTATCTGATCTTCGTGATCTGGCCGTACATCCAGACGTTCGGCTATTCACTGACCGACTGGAAGGGGCAGTCACAGACCTTCGGCTTCGTCGGTCTGGACAACTACAAGGCGCTGTTCCAGGACGATGTGTTCCTGGAGGCGATCTGGCACAACATCCAGTTCCTGATCTTCATCCCGGTGATCACCATTCTGCTCGCCCTGTTCTTCGCCTTCATGCTGAACGCGGGCGGGCGCGGCAAGGCCGGCGGGGTGCAGGGCGTCGCGGGGGCGAAGTTCTACAAGATCGTCTACTTCTTCCCGCAGGTGCTGTCGCTGGCGATCCTCGCCGTGCTGTTCAACGCGGTGTACCGCAGCGACGGGGGCGGTCTGCTCAACGGCGTCCTGATCAAGGTCGGCCTGGTCGACGCCGACAACCCGGTGGAGTGGCTGAACGAGCCGCACCTGGTGCTCTGGGCGCTGATGGTCGCCGTCATCTGGCAGGGCGTGGGCTTCTACCTGGTGCTGTTCTCCGCCGCCATGCAGTCCATCCCGAAGGACATCTACGAGGCCGCCCTGATCGACGGCGCGAGCCGCAACCAGTCCTTCTTCCGCATCACCCTGCCGTTGCTGTGGGACACCGTGCAGACCGCCTGGGTCTACCTCGGCATCGTCGCCATGGACATGTTCGTCCTGGTGTCCTCCATGACCCAGAACATGGGCGCGTACGGCGGCGGCCCCGACCATCACAGCGATGTGATGTCGACGGTGATGATGCGCAACTTCCTCTACTACGGCAAGAGCGGCTACGCCTGCGCCATGGGCGTGGTCATGCTGCTGCTCACCCTGATCCTGTCCGTCGTCACGCTGCGCGCCACCCGCCGCGAGCGCATCGAGTTCTGAGCGGGAGTATCGACGATGAGTGCACTCAAGGAGACCGCTCCCGCTCCGGCCGACGAGCCCGTCGCCGAGGTGACCGTCCGGTCCGGCGACCGGCGCGGCGAGGGCGTGGTCCTGAACGTCTTCTCGCACGGCTTCCTCGCCGTGTGGGCGCTGCTGATCGTGCTGCCGCTGCTGTGGCTGGTGCTCAGCTCCTTCAAGACCGACGCCCAGATCGGCGGCTCCGCCTTCGGCTGGCCGCACGACTGGTCCTTCGACGTCTTCCGGCGGGCCTGGAACAAGGGCATCGGGGACTACTTCCTGAACACCGTGATCGTCCTGGTGTTCTCCGTGCCGCTGACCATGCTGTTCGGCTCGATGGCGGCGTACGTGCTGGCCCGGTACCGGTTCCGGGGCAACCGGCTGCTGTACTACTTCTTCGTCGCCGGCGCCATGTTCCCGGTGTTCCTGGCCCTCGTCCCGCTGTTCTTCATGGTCAAGCGGCTGGACATGCTCAACACCTACCAGGGCCTGATCCTCGTCTACATCGCCTACTCGATGCCGTTCACGGTGTTCTTCATGCACGCCTTCTTCCGGACCCTGCCCACGGCGGTCTTCGAGGCGGCGATCCTGGACGGCGCCTCGCACACCCGGACCTTCTTCCAGGTGATGCTGCCGATGGCCAGGCCGGGCCTGATCAGTGTGGGGATCTTCAACACCCTCGGCCAGTGGAACCAGTTCATTCTGCCCACGGTGCTCATGCAGCCGCAGAGCGGCTCCGACCCCGAGCGCTATGTGCTCACCCAGGGCCTGATCCAGCTGCAACAGCAGCAGGGATACGCCTCCGACCTGCCGGTTCTGTTCGCGGGTGTGACCATTGCGATGATCCCGATGCTGGCCGTCTACCTGTCCTTCCAGCGCCAGGTGCAGGCGGGTCTGACCTCGGCGACTCTGAAGTAGCACCACACTGCGCGACCGACCGTGCGCACGCCGTCCCGGCCTCCGGGACGGCGTGTTCGCTTGTGCCCCGGGGACCCGGAAACGGTTCAACCTCTTGACGGAAGTCGCCCCTAACGGCTCAGCTTAGAGTTCACTAGTTGGACATACGCGGGGCCTCGCCGAAGCGGCCCCGCGCTCAGGAGGTCGTCGTGGAGACTCCAGGGTCGCAGTCGTCGCTGCACCGAGCCAACCTGGAGCGGGTCGTACGTGCCGTGCGCCTGGCCGGATCCCTCACGCAGGCGGAGATCGCGCGGACGACCGGTCTGTCCGCCGCGACCGTCTCCAACATCGTGCGGGAACTGAAGGACGGCGGAACCGTCGAGGTCACGCCCACGTCTGCGGGCGGGCGGCGGGCCCGCAGCGTCAGCTTGAGCGGGGACGCCGGGATCGTGATCGGCGTCGACTTCGGGCACACCCATCTGCGCGTCGCGATCGGGAACCTCGCCCACCAGGTGCTGGCCGAGGAG
Source organism: Streptomyces sp. NTD91 (assembly GCF_059510455.1). Classification (NCBI taxonomy): domain Bacteria; kingdom Bacillati; phylum Actinomycetota; class Actinomycetes; order Kitasatosporales; family Streptomycetaceae; genus Streptomyces; species Streptomyces sp. NTD91. The sequence continues at coordinate 47,038 of NZ_JCAJZW010000011.1, read as the reverse complement.
TCCGAGCCCCTGGACGTCGACGCCTCCGCCGACCAGGGCTTCGACCGGGCGGAGGAGCTGGTCAACCGCCTGATCGCGGCGACCGGTGTGAACCGGGCCAAGGTGGCCGGCGTCGGGCTCGGCGTGCCCGGCCCGATCGACGTGGAGTCGGGCACGCTGGGATCCACCGCGATCCTGCCCGGCTGGGGCGGTACCAAGCCCGCCGAGGAGATGCGTGAGCGCCTCGGCGTGCCCGTGCACGTGGACAACGACGCCAACCTCGGCGCCCTCGGCGAGCTGGTCTGGGGCAGCGGGAAGGGCGTGAGGGACCTCGCGTACATCAAGGTCGCGAGCGGTGTCGGCGCCGGTCTGGTGATCGACGGGAAGATCTACCGCGGCCCGGGCGGCACGGCCGGCGAAATCGGGCATATTACACTCGATGAATCCGGTCCGGTCTGCCGTTGCGGCAACCGCGGCTGCCTGGAGACGTTCGCGGCCGTGCGCTATGTGCTCCCGCTGCTCCAGCCCAGCCACGGCCCCGATCTGACCATGGAAGGCGTCGTACGGCTGGCCAGGGACGGAGACCCGGGCTGCCGTCGGGTGATCGCCGACGTCGGCCGCCACATCGGCAGTGGAGTGGCCAATCTGTGCAATCTGTTGAACCCGAGCCGCGTGGTCCTCGGTGGTGATCTCGCCGAGGCCGGTGAGCTGGTGCTCGGGCCGATCAGGGAGTCCGTCGGCCGCTACGCCATCCCCAGCGCGGCGCGCCAACTGTCCGTTCTCCCGGGGGCGCTTGGCGGCCGTGCCGAGGTGCTCGGAGCGCTCGCCCTCGCCCTCAGCGAGATGGGCGATTCGACACTTTTGGACGGATCGCTGCCGGTGGCGGCCCCTGCCTTCACTTAGAGAACGGATGGCACCGTTGCCATCTCGTTAAGGATTTACTTCTTGACGTCGCACGTGTGGCCGAGTTGACTTCCAGCCACCTCGGCCGCAACGACGCGGCCTCGTCAGGGAGGTTTCTGGAAGTGAACATGCGTATGCGTCGTGCGGCCTTCGCCGTTGCTGCTGGTGCCATGGCCGTCTCGCTCGCTGCCTGTGGCAGCGCCAAGCAGTCCGGTGGCGCCACCAAGTCGTCCAGCCCCAAGAAGGGCGACGCGATCACGGTCGGTCTGCTCCTGCCGGAGAACCAGACTGCCCGTTACGAGAAGTTCGACAAGCCCTTGATCGAGAAGAAGGTCCAGGAGCTCACGGGCGGCAAGGGCAAGGTTGTCTACGCCAACGCCAAGCAGGACGCCAGCCTGCAGAACCAGCAGGTCGACACCATGATCACCAACAAGGTGGACGTGCTGATCGTGGACGCGGTGGACGCCGCGGCCATCAAGAACTCGGTCGAGAAGGCCAAGCAGGCCGGCATCCCGGTCGTCGCCTACGACCGCCTGGCGCAGGGCCCGATCGACGCGTACACCTCGTTCGACAACGAGACGGTCGGCAAGACCCAGGGCGAGGCCCTGCTGAAGGCCCTGGGCTCCAAGGCCAAGTCCGGCAAGATCGTCATGATGAACGGTTCCTCCACCGACCCGAACGCCGCGCAGTTCAAGAAGGGCGCCCACGAGGTGCTCGACGGCAAGGTGAACATCGGCAAGGAGTACGACACCAAGGAGTGGAAGCCGGAGAACGCCAACTCCAACATGGAGGGCGCCATTTCCGCTCTGGGCAAGAAGAACATCATCGGCGTCTACTCCGCCAACGACGGCATGGCCGGCGGTATCATCACCGCCCTGAAGCAGGCCGGCATCGCCAACATCCCGGTCACCGGCCAGGACGCGGAGCTGGCGGGTGTCCAGCGCATCGTCGCCGGTGAGCAGTACATGAGCGTCTACAAGCCGTACGCTCCCGAGGCCGCCGCCGCCGCCGAGATGGCCGTGGACCTCGCCCAGGGCAAGTCGCTCGACTCCGTCGCCAAGGACAAGGTCGACAGCCCCACCACCAAGCAGGTGCCCTCGGTCCTGGTGCCGGTCACCGCGCTGACCAAGGGCAACATCAAGGACACCGTCATCAAGGACGGCGTCTACACGGTCGCCGACATCTGCACCCCGCAGTACAAGGCCGCCTGCGACAAGATCGGCCTGAAGTAAGCAGCCGACGCGCCTTTACGGCAAGGGGAATCCATCCTTGAATTCCCCTTGCGGGAGCAAGGCGCCCATCAGCTCCTCCGGTGCCCCGCGCAAACAAACAGCCCCGCAAGCTCGGCGCGGGGCGCCGGACGGATCTACCCCCCCAAACTTCTGCACAACCTCCCGCCGGGTCAGGCGGCGAAGGAGTTGGTTCACGTGTCCGCTACGCCCGTGCTGGCGTTGCGCGGGGTCTCCAAGCGGTTCGGTGCCGTCCAGGCGCTCACCGACGTAGAGCTTGAGGTCCACGCCGGTGAGGTGGTCGCCCTCGTGGGTGACAACGGCGCCGGAAAGTCCACGCTGGTCAAGACGATCGCCGGCGTGCACCCCATCGATGAGGGCGTCATCGAATGGGAAGGCAGGGCCGTCCAGGTCAACAAGCCGCACGACGCTCAGAACCTGGGCATCGCCACGGTGTACCAGGACCTCGCGCTGTGCGACAACATCGACGTCGTCGGCAACCTCTTCCTCGGCCGGGAGATCCGCCGCCGCGGTGTGCTGGACGAGGTCGAGATGGAGCGGCGCTCGCGTGAGTTGCTGGACCAGCTCTCCATCCGCATCCCCAGCGTCCGCATCCCGATCGCCTCGCTCTCCGGCGGCCAGCGCCAGGTCGTGGCCATCGCCCGCTCCATGCTCGGCGCGCCCAAGCTGGTCATCCTCGACGAGCCCACCGCCGCGCTCGGCGTGGAGCAGACCGCCCAGGTCCTCGACCTGGTCGAACGACTGCGGGAGCGCGGTCACGCCGTGATCCTCATCAGCCACAACATGGCCGACGTCAAGGCCGTCGCCGACAAGGTGGCCGTGCTGCGTCTGGGCAAGAACAACGGCGTCTTCGAGGTCAAGTCGACCTCGCAGGAAGAGATCATCTCCGCCATCACCGGCGCCACGGACAACGCCGTGACCCGTCGTGCGGCGCGCAGCAATGGGGAGATCAAGAAGTGAGCATCGACAAGACCTCCACGCCTCCCGAGGACACCCCCGTGGAGAACCCCGAGGCGGCACGCGGCTCCGATGTCGCCGTCGACCCCCGCCTGTTGGTGCGCGAGCAGGGACTCGCGGGCTACGTCACCGAGTTCAAGCGCAAGATGAAGGCCGGTGACCTCGGTTCCATCCCGGTCGTCATCGGCCTGGCGATCATCTGGATCATCTTCCAGAGCCTGAACTCCAACTTCCTCACCGCGGGCAACCTCTCCGACATCTCCGTCGCCATGGTCGGCACGGGCATGATCGCCGTCGGTATCGTGTTCGTCCTGCTGCTCGGCGAGATCGACCTGTCGGTCGGTTCGCTCTCCGGTGTCGCGGGCGCCACCTTCGCGGTGCTCAACGTCACCCACGGCATGAACGAGATCCTGGCCCTGGTGCTGTCGATCCTCACCGGAACGGTCGCCGGTGCGGTGCAGGGCTTCTTCTTCGCGAAGATCGGCGTGCCGGCGTTCGCGGTGACCCTGGCCGGTCTGCTGTTCTGGAACGGCTTCATGCTCAAGATCCTGGGCGACAACGGCACGATCAACCTGGACGACAACGGCCTCGTCGCCAAGCTGACCAGCTACTACTTCTCCGACGTGGCCGCCGCCTACGGCCTGGCCATCGCGGTGACGGTGCTGTTCTTCCTCAGCTCCTACTTCGGCAACAAGCGCCGTGAGGCCGCCGGTGTGCCGTCCCGCCCGCTGAGCGAGACCGTTCTGCGCACCGCGCTGCTGGCCGTCGTGTCCTTCGCCGCCGCGGTCGTCTTCAACCAGTACAAGGGCCTCCCGCTGGCCGTGGTGATCTTCGTCGGCATGCTGCTGTTCACCGACTTCGTGCTGCGCCGTACCTCCTACGGCCGGAAGGTCTTCGCGCTCGGCGGCAGCGTCGAGGCGTCCCGCCGTGCCGGTATCAACGTGGACATGGTCCGGATCTCGGTGTTCGCCATCTCCGGTACGTTCGCGGCGATCGGCGGTCTGTTCATCGCCTCGAAGATCGCCTCCGCCAACCAGGGCGCCGGCGGCGGTGACCTGCTGATGAACGCGATCGCCGCCGCCGTCATCGGTGGTACGTCGCTCTTCGGCGGACGTGGGCGCACCTGGAACGCGCTCCTCGGTGTGCTGGTGATCGTCTCGATCCAGTACGGCCTCGCGCTGGAGGGCATCGCCTCCCCGGTGCAGTACATGATCACCGGTGGTGTGCTGTTGGCCACGGTGGTGATCGACGCGGTGACGCGTAAGACGCAGAAGACGGCAGGGCGTGCATAACGCCTGGTCTTCGTAGGCCGACCGGCGCCCGGCACGGAAACGTGCCGGGCGCTGTCGTGTCGTGCAAAGCGTGAACATTAGACTCGGGCGAGCCCGGCGAAAGCTCGATCAGCTCTATTGCAAGGAGGCACGGGTGCCGCTGCTGACCCGCATCAGGGGACCGCGCGATCTGGACCGGCTCAGCCTGGAGGAGCTGGACCGGCTGGCGGAGGAGATCCGGACCTTCCTCGTCCAGGAGGTCTCCAAGACCGGCGGGCACCTGGGCCCCAACCTCGGTGTGGTGGAGCTGACCATCGCCCTGCACCGGGTCTTCGACTCGCCGAAGGACAAGGTGCTCTGGGACACCGGCCACCAGTCCTACGTGCACAAGCTGCTCACGGGCAGGCAGGACTTCTCCCGGCTGAAGATGAAGGGCGGGCTGTCCGGCTATCCCTCGCAGGCCGAGTCCGAGCACGACGTCATCGAGAACAGCCACGCCTCCACGGTGCTCGGCTGGGCGGACGGCATCGCCAAGGCCAACCAGCTGAAGAAGCGGGACAGCCACGTCGTCGCCGTCATCGGTGACGGCGCCCTCACCGGCGGCATGGCCTGGGAGGCCCTCAACAACATCGCCGACGCCAAGGACCGCCCCCTGGTCATCGTCGTCAACGACAACGAGCGGTCGTACGCGCCCACCATCGGCGGTCTCGCCAACCACCTGGCCACCCTGCGGACCACCGACGGCTACGAGCGGTTCCTCGCCCGCACGAAGGAACTCCTGGAGCGCACGCCGGTCCTCGGCAAGCCGCTGTACGAGACCCTGCACGGGGCGAAGAAGGGCTTCAAGGACTTCATCGCCCCGCAGGGCATGTTCGAGGACCTGGGGCTGAAGTACGTCGGCCCGATCGACGGCCACGACATCGAGGCGCTGGAGTCCGCGCTGGCCCGGGCCAAGCGGTTCGGCGGGCCGGTCATCGTGCACTGCCTCACCGAGAAGGGCCGCGGCTACCAGCCCGCTCTGCAGGACGAGGCCGACCGGTTCCACGCCGTCGGCAAGATCCACCCCGACACCGGGCTGCCGATCGCCAGCTCGGGTGCCGACTGGACCTCCGTCTTCGGTGACGAGATGGTCAGGCTCGGCGAGGAGCGGGAGGACGTCGTCGCCATCACGGCGGCCATGCTCCAGCCCGTCGGTCTGGACCGGTTCGCCAAATGCTTCCCCGAACGGGTGTACGACGTCGGTATCGCCGAGCAGCACGGCGCCGTCTCCGCCGCGGGCCTCGCCTACGCCGGCCTGCACCCGGTCTTCGCCGTGTACGCCACCTTCCTCAACCGCGCCTTCGACCAGGTCCTGATGGACGTGGCCCTGCACAAGTGCGGGGTGACCTTCGTCCTTGACCGGGCCGGCATCACCGGCACCGACGGCGCCTCCCACAACGGCATGTGGGACATGTCGATCCTCCAGGTCGTGCCGGGGCTCAGGCTGGCCGCGCCGCGCGACGCCGAGCAGGTGCGGGCCCAGTTGCGGGAGGCCGTCTCCGTCGACGACGCGCCGACCGTGGTGCGCTTCTCCAAGGGCGCCGTCGGCCCCGCCGTGCCCGCCGTGGGCCGTATCGGCGGCATGGACGTGCTGCGCGAACCCGGTACCGACCGGCCGGACGTGCTGCTGGTCTCCGTGGGCGCCCTCGCCCCGATGTGCCTGGAGATCGCCGACCTGCTCGACAAGCAGGGCATCTCCACCACCGTCGTCGACCCGCGCTGGGTCAAGCCCGTCGACGAGGCCATGGCCCCGCTCGCCGAGCGGCACCAGGTCGTCGTCACCGTCGAGGACAACAGCCGCGTCGGCGGTGTCGGCTCCGCGATCGCCCAGGCCCTGCGCGACGCCGGGGTGGACGTGCCGCTGCGCGACTTCGGTGTCCCGCCGCGCTTCCTCGACCACGCCTCCCGCGCCGAGGTTCTCGCCGAGATCGGCCTGACCGCCCCGGACATCGCCCGCCAGGTCACCGGACTGGTCGCCAAGCTGGACGGCCGGTTCGACCGTGCGGCCGCCGAGGTGGACTCGGTGGAGCCCGCGCGCGACTGATCCCGGACGCGTTCCCCCACGGGCCGGTCGCGCCACCCCTTGCGGTGGCGGAACCGGCCCTCCTGCGTGAACCTGCCTGTGCCTGGGCATACGCATCCCGACCCTCTCGATCATGACGGGCCAGAGTGTGGCCCCCGAGCGTGGGAGGTAGGTACGTGAGCAGCGCGCTGTTCAGGACGAAGAACGTCGAGCAGTCCATCCAGGACACCGAGGAACCGGAGCATTCGCTCAGGAAGTCCCTCTCCGCGCTCGACCTGACCGTCTTCGGCGTCGGCGTCATCATCGGCACCGGCATCTTCGTCCTCACGGGACAGGTCGCCAAGAACAACGCCGGCCCGGCGGTGTCACTGGCCTTCGTGGTGGCCGGCGTGGTCTGCGCGCTCGCCGCCCTCTGCTACGCCGAGTTCGCGTCCACGGTCCCCGTGGCGGGCTCGGCGTACACGTTCAGCTACGCCTCCCTGGGCGAGTTGCCCGCCTGGATCATCGGCTGGGACCTGGTGCTGGAGTTCGCGCTCGGGACGGCGGTGGTGGCGGTCGGCTGGTCGGGATACATCCGCTCGCTGCTGGACAACATCGGGTGGCATCTGCCGGACTACCTGGCCGGCCGGGACACCGCCTCCGGCTTCGGCTTCGACATCCTCGCCGCCGCCCTGGTACTGGTGCTCACCGCCATCCTCGTCCTCGGCATGAAGCTGTCAGCCCGGATCACCTCGCTGGTCGTGGCCGTCAAGGTGGCCGTCGTGCTCATCGTGATCGTCGCGGGTGCCTTCTTCATCGACTCCGCCAACTACGCGCCGTTCGTCCCGCACCCCCAGTCGGTGTCGGCGGGCGGGAATCTGAAGGCCCCGCTGATCCAGCTGATCTTCGGCTGGGCGCCCGCCGACTTCGGCGTGATGGGCATCTTCACGGCCGCCTCGGTGGTGTTCTTCGCGTTCATCGGCTTCGACATCGTCGCCACGGCCGCCGAGGAGACGCGCAACCCGCAGCGGGACATGCCGCGCGGCATCCTCGGCTCCCTGCTCATCTGCACCGTGCTGTACGTCGCCGTGTCCATCGTCGTCACCGGCATGGAGAAGTACTCCAAGCTGACCGTGGACGCGCCGCTCGCCGACGCCTTCAAGGGCGTCGGGCACCCCTGGTACGCGGGTGTCATCAGCTTCGGCGCCGCCGTCGGCCTGACCACGGTGTGCATGATCCTGCTGCTCGGTCAGACCCGGGTGTTCTTCGCGATGAGCCGCGACGGGCTGCTGCCGCGCTTCTTCTCCCATGTCCACCCGCGCTTTCGGACTCCGCACCGGCCGACCATCCTGCTCGGCGTGATCATCGCGATCGTCGCCGGCTTCACCAGCCTGAGCGAGCTGGCCGAGCTGGTGAACATCGGCACGCTCTTCGCGTTCGTCGTCGTCGCGGTCAGCGTGATCATCCTGCGCCGGACCCGTCCGGACCTGCCGCGCGCCTTCCGCACTCCGTGGGTGCCGGTCATCCCGATCCTGTCGGTGTGCGCCTCGCTGTGGCTCATGCTCAACCTGCCGGCCGAGACCTGGCTGCGGTTCGCGATCTGGATGGTGATCGGTTTCGCCGTCTACTTCCTCTACGGCCGCACGCACAGCCGGCTGGCCCAGCCCGGGCAGGCCACCGCCAAAGAGCCCCGGCGGCCGTCCGCCGGAAACACCCCGTGACCGCCTTCACCGGGCGGCTCTGATTCCGGTCGGTCCGATTCCCGGTCCCGTGGGTCCCGTGTGCGAAGGGGGGCAGCCGGCCCGGTGCCGTACGCGCGCCGGTCTCAGCCCAGTACCGCCCGCGGCCCGGTGGCCTCGGCCCCGTGCTGCCTGACCCGGCGGCGCAGTTCCCGGTCGGCCGTGACGACGAGGCACGGGCGGCCGCCGGCCGCGGCTGCGAGGTCGACGATGAGGTCGTCGCCGCTGCCGGGCGCGTCCTCGACGCGCACCCCGGGCACCGACGCGACACCCCGGGCCGTGCCCTCCACCACCAGGACCAGCTCCAGCGGACCGGGCAGGCCGGCCACACCCGTCCGGGCGAGCGGCACCAGCCGGTCGCGCAGGCGCTCGGCGGCACCCCGGCGGTCCCGCCACCAGCCGTCGGGTACCGAGCCGACGACGTTCGCGCCGTCGACGACGAGCAGGGGGAGGGACTCGCGCCCGGCGCCCGAGGGGTCCGTCATGTCCGTAACAGCCTTGCTCTCGCGTCTCCTGGCGGGGCTCAGTCTGCCACGGGTCCCGCGGACGCCGTCCGTGCCGGTTTCCCGGCCCACCGGCCGGTGATCGCGGCGATCGCGGCCGCCGCCTGCTCGGCCGGCCGTCCGCCGGCGCGCACCTCGGGGGAGAACTCGACGTGCAGGAACGGCACATGGTCGGCGTCGGCCACCTTGCCCTGCTCGTTCGTGCGGCCCTCCAGGGGACAGGAGCGCGCCCAGGCCCGGCACACCCGGAAGCCCCTGCGGCGCAGGGCGTCGGCCAGCTCGCGGCCGTCCTGCCGGCCCGCCGCCCCGGCGCCGGTGGAGGCGACCACGTCGTACCCGGGCACGGCGGAGGCGGCGAAACCGTGCAGCTGGACACCGGGCATCCCGCGCCGGGCCAGCTCGGCGCAGATGGCGTGGAAAACGGTGTCCGTGCGGTGCGCCACGTCCGCGGAGTTGCCGACTCCGGCTTTGCGGTGTGCTCCCGCGATCACCAGGACCCCGCCGGGCGAGCCGCGCAGCACCCGCACGCCCAGCTGCTCGGTGCCCAGGTCGAAGCCGGGGTGCGGGACCTGCACCGACCAGCTCGGGCGGTGGTCCAGGTCGACGTAGACCCGGCCCCAGCCGCGCGGTGCCACGGCGGAGTCGGTGCGGTCGGCGACCTCGGCGTAGCGGCGGCCGGTGGGCCGGTCGACGATCGTGCGCACGCTGAAGTCCCGTTGCGAGAGCAGCCGTTCCGCTTGTGCGCGGTGGCCGTCGAGCAACAGGCCGATCGCCGTCGCGATGTCCTCGCGGTCGGCCCGGCCGGGCGGCAGATACCCGTGTCCGGGGCCGAACCGGCTCGTGTAGTCCGCCACCTCGCGCGCCAGGTCGATCCGCACCCCCGCCGGGGCGGGCCGGCCGGCGTCGTCCGCGGCGCCGCGCCCGGCCGGGAGCATGCTGGTGAGACCGACGGCGAGACCGGCGACGACCAGCAGAAGTGCTGCGATCGTTGTGGCGCGTGAGCGATGGGCCCTCATGGTTGTATCAAGATATCCCGGTGAACCGACGCCGTGGCCGGAACCTGCTGTCCCTGCTCATCCCGCTCTCCCTGCTCGCCGCCGTCTCGGGCTGCGGACTGCTCTCGGACGACGCCGGCGCCCAGGGCGGCGGGCGTTCCTTCACCGTCGCGGCGGCGGGGGACATCCTCATGCACCCCGAACTGGTCGACCAGGCGCGCAAGGACGCGAAGCGCACCGGCAAGGGCGTGGACGGCATGGACTTCGGGCCGATGATGGCCGGCATCAAGCCGGTGATCAGCAAGGCGGACCTGGCGATCTGCCACGTCGAGCCGGTGATGGGCCCGGCGCGGGGCCCGTTCGCGGGCTTCCCGGACTTCCAGGTGCCTCCGCAGCAGGCGAAGACCATCAAGGACATCGGCTACGACACCTGTTCCACCGCCTCCAACCACACCCTCGACCACGGCTACGACGGTGTGAGGCGCACCCTGGACGCCCTGGACGCCGCCGGCCTGAAGCACGCCGGCTCCGCCCGCACCGAGAAGGAGGCGAACACCCCGCTGGTCCTGGACGTCAAGGGCGTCAAGGTCGCGCAGATCTCCTTCGCGTACGGCTTCAAGGAGCCGCACCGACTGCCCAAGGACAAGCCCTGGCTGGCCAACCTGCAGGACCTCGGCCGGATCAGGGCCGCCGAGCGGCGCGCCCGCAAGGCCGGTGCCGAGGTGGTGATCCTCTCCCTGCACTGGGGGCGTGAGCACCACCCGGAACCGTCGGCCTCGCAGATCTCCTTCGCCCGGCAGATCGCCCGCAACACCGGCATCGACCTGGTCATGGGCCACCACGCGCACGTGGTGGAGCCGATGGAGAAGGTCGACGGGACCTGGATCTCCTACGGGCTCGGCAACCAGATCGCCCGGCACGAGGTGCCGACCGGTCTGACCGAGGAGGGCGTGATCGGCTGGTTCACCTTCACCGAGCACGGCAAGGGCCACTGGGACGTGCAGCCCCGCTTCGAGCCGACGCTGCTGACGATCCCCCCGGACCCCGAGAACGTCCGGGACGGCGGCACCGCCGCCTACGGCGGCGGCGACGTGAAGGACTACCGCCTGCTGGACGTGCCGGCCGCGCTGCGCGACGGCCACGGCCTCACCGACGCCCAGCGGGCCCGCCTGTGGCTGGCCTTCGAGCGCACCGAGGGCACCCTGCTCAACCGCGGGGCGGGCGCCGACGGACTGAAGCCGCTCACCTCCCTACCCGCATAGGCGCCGCGCAGATCCCGAACCGCGCCGTATTTGTCCGTACTTGTCCCACGGTTGCACGATGTTGCGCAGGCCACGTCTGTCTTATAGCCCGCCGCCGAGCCGACATGTCGCTGATCGGAGGCATTCGTCCGCCGATCGCGGTTCTCTCGGCGCTGCTGCTGACGCTCGCCGGCATCACGGCGCTGGTGCTGGGACGTGTCGACAACACGGGCGTGCCGAAGGCGGTGCTGACCTCCCAGCAGCACTTCGCCGAGGACGGTGCCATCGCGCTGCGCGCCTCCATCGACGAGTCCGTCAAGGACGTCACCCGCTCCGCCACGCTGTTCAGCGCCGGGCAGCCGGTCACCGGCGACGCGGTCCTCGACAAGCTCGGCAGCACCTACCAGAAGTGGATGGGCACCGCCGTCGTCGAGATCCGCACCGGCAAACTGGTCGCGGCCCGCGGTGAGACGGTGCCGCTGACCTCCGTGGACCTGTCCGCGCTCAGCGGCGAGGACGGGCTTGCCCCATGCATGGTCCAGCAGAAGAACGGCGAGGTGCTGCTGCTGTCCTTCGGGCTGCTGACCTGGCCGGGCAAGCCGCAGCTGCTGCTTGTCGCCTCCCGGAACCTGAAGTTCCCCGGCATCAGCCTCGGCCAGTTCCGTTCCGTCGCCGTGGTCGGCTCCGGCGGCACGATCCTCAGCGAGGACGGCATCGCCGACCCCGAGTCGGCGCGCAACAGCATCGACCGCAAGGACCTCACGAACTCCCGCAAGCACCTGAAGGAGTTCGCCCGGCAGGCCGCCCGCCGCGCCCAGCAGGACCCGCGCAGCAGCAAGGAACCCGGCACCGGCGGCTACCAGGGCGTCAGCGGCAGCCTGCTCGGCGGCAAGCTGCTCGGCGACCGCTCCGTCGCCGGATACGCCACGCTCGCCGCGGCCGAGTCCGGCGAGCCGACCACCGCCACCGGCCTCGGCCTGTCCGTGGTCGCCATGGTCAAGGTGACCGAGAAGTCCGGCCGGGCACAGTCCCCGGTGTTCGGGCTGGTGACGGGCGGCGCCCTGCTCGTCGTCGGCGCCCTGGCCGTGGCGGTGCTGCTGGGTACCGTGCAGCGCCCGCTCATCCGGCTGTTCCTGGAGTCCCGCCGGCTCACCCGCGGCGACCTGACCCGGCCCGTCACCGCCCCCGGCTACGGCGAGGCGCACCGCATCGGCAGCGCCCTGGAACGGCTGCGCCGCCAACTGCTCGGCGAGGGCCCCGGGGCCACCGGCCCGGCCGTACGCCCCAGCGGGCTGCGCCGGGTCGGCACCCGCGCCCTCCTCGCGGTCTGCGCCGTCCTGCTGCTGGCCTGGTCCGCCCCGCTGATGCTGCTGGTCAACCGGGCCGACAGCACTGCCGAGGTGCCCCGGCAGCTCGTCAACGACCAGCGGGAACGCACCGACACGCTCAGCGACCGCATCCGCCGCGCGCTCAACGAGGGCGACGCCGACCTGCAGTCCGTCGCCTCCCTCATCGGCGACAAGACCTCGCCCGAGGCGATGGAGACGGTGCTGGAGCGCACCTACAACGAGAACAGGCGTTACCGCTCCCTCTACGTCGTCGACGCCCACGGAGCGATCCAGGCCCGCGAGGGCAAGAAGCCCAGGGTGATCCAGGCCGACCGGGTCTCCGGCAAACCACTGCGGCTGCTGGGCCGCGGCGGCAAGGAACCCGTGGTGGTCGCCGCCGCCGAGATACCCGGCCGGAGAGGCGCCCAGCTGGTCGGCGAGTTCCGCGTCGAGTTCTTCAACGCCCTGCTGACCCGGCCGGGCCTCGGTGTGGTCCGGCTCGTGGACGACCGGGACAAGGTCATCGCCGGCAACACCGGCTTCCTCGCCTTCCAGTCGCTGCCCGACGCCCGCCTCAAGGACCTCAAGCTCCAGGGCCCGAGCCCCTGGTACGTCCGGCCGCAGAACATCGACGTCCTCCAGCCCGGCGATCTGCTGTTCTTCGAGATGGACCACCGCACCGGCAACCACATGGGCCACTCCGCGATCTACCTCGGCCCGGACACCGGGGGTCACAAGATCTTCATCTCCAGCCGCAAGGAGCAGAACGGGCCGACCATCGGTGACCAGGGAGGTGTCTCACGTCTCGACGGAAACGGGTTCTACGCCAAGCTGTTCCGCAGCGCCAAGCGGCTGTGAACGGGTGGGCGCGGACCGCCCGGGACCGACGGCACAGGGGGAACCGGTGAACGGCGACCGGCTTCTGCGCGGCCGCGACGGCCGGCTCAGTGTCTACCGGTTGTCGGGCGGCGCCGTCCTGTGCCGGGCGGAACGCGAACCCGGCGGTTCCTGGACCACTGCGCGCACGGTCGGCGGCGACCAGGAACTGCACCCCGTCCTGGCGATCGGCCGGGGCGCCGACGGCCACGCCCACCTGATCTCCTGGCGGCCCACCGTCAAGGGCGAGTCGGGGCTCGTCCACTCCACCCACTTCCGGCCGCGTCTCGCGGCCCTGGACTGGAGCCCGCTCGGCCACCCGCTGAAGAAGGGCGACCGCACGGGCACGCCCGCGGTCGCCGTGGACGCCGGGGGCCGCGCACATGTCTTCGTGCCCGACGGCCGGGGCGGGGTGCGGCTGCTCGCCCAGAAGGAGAAGGGCGGCTGGCAGGCCTGGTCGGACCTGGAGGGGGAGGGCGTCGGGGGAGTCCGGCAGGGTCGAGCCGTACGCGGCCGGCTCCGACGGAATCCTCCACTGGCGCCAGGAGAAGCGGGGCGCCGAACCGGTCCTGACCGAGTCCCTGCGGACCCCGGTCCGACCGGGCACCCTCTACGCCCTGGCCACCTCGCCCGCCGGCACGACCCTCTACTACACCGACACGGCGGGCGAGCTGTGCGCCTGGCGTCCAGGCGGGTGGCCGGTCCCCCTGCTGCCCGCGGCCGGTACCGGCCCGGTCTCGGCGGTCCGCTGCGACCTCGACGGCCACGACTGCACCCTGCTCGCCCAGCGCTCGTCGAGCGGTCGAGTCGCCTTTGCCGCCCATCCGACGGAACTGGAGTCGGCGGGCGCCTGGTGGACCGAGTCGGGCCCGCGCCTGCCCGTGGACGCGACCGTGTCCCTCACCACCGACGCCGAGGGCCGGGTGGCCGCGGCAACGCTGTCGCCGTCGACCGGCCGGCTCCTGCTGACCCGGCGCAAGGACGAGCCGGGGCCGGCGCTTCAGGCGTGGCGACAGGTCTGAGCACGCGAAAGGGCCCCCGCCGCCGCGGGGGCCCTTCCTGGTGTCACGGTGTTACGCCGGAACCGACGCCACGCCCGGCTCCAGGAACTTCTTGCCGTTCACGCGCTCCGAGACGCCCTCGCGGTCCAGGTACGGCGTGATGCCGCCCAGGTGGAAGGGCCAGCCGGCGCCCGTGATGAGGCACAGGTCGATGTCCTGGGCCTCGGCGACGACGCCCTCGTCGAGCATGAGCCCGATCTCCTGCGCCACCGCGTCGAGGACACGAGCGCGGACCTGCTCCTCCGTCAGCACGACGTCGCCCTGCTCGAGCAGCGCGGCGACCTCCGGGTCCAGCTCCGGCTTGCCGCTGTCGTAGACGTAGAAGCCGCGCTTGCCCGCCTCCACGACCGCCTTGAGGTTCGGGGAGACCTTGAAACGGTCCGGGAACGCGCCGTGCAGCGTCTCCGAGACGTGCAGGCCGATCGCCGGGCCGACCAGCTCCAGGAGCACCAGCGGGGACATCGGCAGACCGAGCGGCTCGACGGCCTTCTCGGCGACCTCGACCGGGGTGCCCTCGTCGATGACGTTCTGGATCTCGCCCATGAAGCGGGTCAGGATGCGGTTCACGACGAACGCCGGGGCGTCCTTGACCAGAACCGCGGTCTTCTTCAGCTTCTTGGCGACGGCGAACGCGGTGGCCAGGGAGGCGTCGTCGGTGTTCTCGCCGCGGACGATCTCCAGCAGCGGCAGGACCGCGACGGGGTTGAAGAAGTGGAAGCCGACGACCCGCTCGGGGCGCTTCAGCTTCGACGCCATCTCCGTCACCGACAGCGAGGAGGTGTTGGTGGCGAGGATCGCGTGCTCCGGGGCGACCGCCTCGACCTCCGCGAACACCTGCTGCTTGACGCCGATCTCCTCGAAGACGGCCTCGATGACGAAGTCCGCGTCCGCGAAGCCCTCGGCCTTGTCCAGGACACCGGTGACCAGCGCCTTGAGGCGGTTGGCCTTGTCCTGGTTGATCCGGCCCTTGCCGAGCAGCTTGTCGATCTCGGCGTGGACGTAGCCCACGCCCTTGTCGACGCGCTCCTGGTCGATGTCGGTCAGCACGACCGGCACCTCCAGGCGGCGCAGGAACAGCAGGGCCAGCTGCGAGGCCATCAGACCGGCGCCGACCACGCCGACCTTGGTGACCGGGCGGGCCAGGCTCTTGTCCGGGGCGCCGGCCGGACGCTTGCCGCGCTTCTGCACGAGGTTGAACGCGTAGATGCCGGCGCGCAGTTCGCCGCTCATGATCAGGTCCGCGAGGGCCTGGTCCTCGGCGTCGTAGCCCTGCTGCAGGTCGCCGTTCCTGGCGGCGGCGATGATGTCGAGGGCGCGGTAGGCGGCCGGGGCCGCGCCGTGCACCTTGGAGTCCGCGATGAACCGGCCCCTGGCCACCGCCTGGTCCCAGGCCTCGCCGCGGTCGATCACCGGGCGCTCGACCTGGATGTCGCCCTTGAGGACCTGTGCGGTCCAGATCAGCGACTGCTCCAGGAAGTCGGCGCCCTCGAAGATCGCGTCGGCGATGCCGAGTTCGTAGACCTGCTTGCCCTTGAGCTGCTTGTTCTGGTTCAGCGAGTTCTCGATGATGACCGAGACGGCCTTGTCGGCGCCGATCAGGTTCGGCAGCAGCGTGCAGCCGCCCCAGCCGGGGACCAGGCCGAGGAAGACCTCGGGGAGCGAGAACGCCGGGAGGGCCTTGGAGACGGTGCGGTAGGTGCAGTGCAGACCGACCTCGACACCGCCGCCCATCGCCGCGCCGTTGTAGTAGGCGAAGGTCGGCACGGCCAGCGCGGACAGACGCTTGAAGACGTCGTGGCCGCCCTTGCCGATGGCGAGTGCGTGCGCACGCTCCTTGAGGATCTCCACGCCCTTGAGGTCGGCGCCGACCGCGAAGATGAACGGCTTGCCGGTGATGCCGACGCCGACGATCTCGCCGTCCGCGGCCTCCTTCTCGACCTGGTCGACGGCGGCGTTCAGGTTCGCCAGCGAGCCCGGTCCGAAGGTGGTCGGCTTGGTGTGGTCGAAGCCGTTGTCCAGCGTGATCAGCGCGAACCGGCCGGCGCCGAACGGCAGGTCGAGGTGGCGGACGTGCGCACTGGTGACGACCTCGTCGGGGAATTGTTCCGAGGCCTGCTTCAGAAGCTCGGCGGTGGTGCTCACTTGTCCCCCTCGAAGTGCGGGTTCTCCCAGATGACCGTCGCGCCCATGCCGAAGCCGACGCACATGGTGGTCAGGCCGTAGCGGACGTGTCGCTGCTCCTCGAACTGGCGGGCCAACTGCGTCATCAGTCGGACGCCGGAGGAGGCCAGCGGGTGACCGAAGGCGATGGCGCCGCCGTACTGGTTGACGCGCTCGTCGTCGTCCGCGATGCCGTAGTGGTCGAGGAAGGCCAGCACCTGCACGGCGAAGGCCTCGTTGATCTCGAACAGGCCGATGTCGGAGATGCCGAGGCCGGCCTTGGCGAGGGCCTTCTCCGTGGCCGGGATCGGGCCGTAGCCCATGACCTCGGGCTCCACGCCCGCGAAGGCGTAGGAGACGAGCCGCATCTTGACCGGCAGGCCGTTCTCCCGGGCGAAGTCCCCGCTCGCGATGATGGAGGCGGTGGCACCGTCGTTCAGACCGGCCGCGTTGCCGGCGGTGACCCGGCCGTGCACGCGGAACGGCGTCTTCAGGCTCTGCAGGTTCTCCAGGGTGGTGCCCGGGCGCATCGGCTCGTCGGCGGTGACCAGGCCCCACCCGGTCTCCCCGCCCTCCGGGTCGGTGCGGCGCACCGAGATCGGCACCAGGTCCTGCTGGATCTTGCCGTTGGCGTACGCCTTGGCGGCCTTCTCCTGCGAGCGCACCGCGTACTCGTCGGCGCGCAGCTTGGTGATGTGCGGGTAGCGGTCGTGCAGGTTCTCCGCGGTCATGCCCATGAACAGGGCGGACTCGTCGACCAGCTTCTCGGAGACGAACCGCGGGTTGGGGTCCACGCCCTCGCCCATCGGGTGGCGGCCCATGTGCTCCACACCGCCGGCGATGACGGCGTCGTAGGCACCGAAGGCGATCGAACCGGCGGTGGTCGTCACCGCGGTCATCGCGCCCGCGCACATGCGGTCGATGGAGTAGCCGGGGACGGACTGCGGCAGGCCCGCGAGGATGCCGGCCGTACGGCCCAGGGTCAGGCCCTGGTCGCCGATCTGCGTGGTGGCCGCGATGGCGACCTCGTCGATCTTCTTCGGGTCCAGACCGGGGTTGCGGCGCAGCAGCTCCCGGATCGCCTTCACGACGAGGTCGTCGGCGCGGGTCTCGTGGTAGATGCCCTTCGGGCCCGCCTTGCCGAACGGGGTGCGGACGCCGTCGACGAAGACGACGTCCCTGACGGTACGAGGCACGATGGCTCTCCTCCAGGGTGCGGGATGGCACTACTGCTGCGCGGCACGCTGAGCGCGCGCTCAGGTCCATGCTACTTACGAGTAACGTACCTGCCCAGTCCCCTCGCCGTGAGCGGCGAACGTCACACCGCCGGGGGTGCGGTGAAGCCCCGTGGTTCCAGTACCGGCGGGGGGACCGGCCGCGAGCCCTGGCCCCCGCCCGTGATGCCGCCGAACAGCCTGCGCGCCACGTCCGCCCCGAATCCGAGCGCGTCTCGGCCCATCGCGGAGAGCGTCGGAGGCGTCAGCCGGCACAGCCGCGATCGTGAAGGGGCAGCCGCCACAACGACTTCTGCACCCCGTTCCCCGGCATGCCGTCCCAGGATCTTGGCGTGATCTCGACGTCGCTGTTCCGCTTCCGCGGCCCCCACGGCCCCCACTGGGAGCTCGTCTCGGCGGGCACCGTCCTGGTGATCCTTCCGACGCTGATCGTCTTTCTCGCCTGCGGAGATTCGTCCACGACGGTTTCCTGCGGGGAGCGACCAGGTGACGCGCTCAGGCCCGCACGGTCAGCGCGCTCACCAGTACGGGCGTGACCAGTGCCACCTGCCAGGCCCGCGCGCCGTATCCGGCCAGCGTGAACTCGACGGATTCCGCATCGACCACCTGCGGCGGCTCCCAGCAGATCCGCCGCACGGTGTCCGGGGACACCAGATTCTCCTGGGGCAGGCCGAGCCGCTCGGCCAGCTCCGTCACCCCGGCCCGGGCCGCGGACAGCCGGGCCGCGGCGGCGGGGTCCTTGTCGGCCCAGGCGCGCGGCGGCGGAGGCCCGGTCACGGGCTGCCCCGGCTGCGGCAGCGCGGACTCCGGCAGGGCCCTGGCCCGGTCGACCGCCGCCTGCCACTGCTCCAGCTGCCGCCGGCCCATCCGGTGCCCGAACCCGTTCAGCTGGGCCAGGGCCTGCGCATGGGGCGGCAGCGCGAGCGCGGCCTCGACGATGGCTGCGTCGCTGAGCACCTTGCCCGGCGACACGTCCCGGCGCCGCGCGATCCGGTCCCGCGTCTCCCACAGCTCCCGCACGACCCCGAGCTGCCGACGCCTGCGCACCTTGTGCATCCCGGACGTGCGGCGCCACGGATCCTTCCGGGGCTCGGCCGGGGGAGCGGAGGCGATCGCGTGGAACTCCTGCAGGGCCCACTCCAGCTTGCCCTGCCGGTCCAGCTCCTTCTCCAGGGCGTCGCGCAGGTCGACCAGCAGCTCGACGTCCAGGGCGGCGTAGCGCAGCCACGGCTCGGGCAGTGGGCGGGTCGACCAGTCGACGGCGGAGTGGCCCTTCTCCAGCACGAAGCCCAGCACGTTCTCGACCATGGCGCCGAGGCCGACCCGGGGGAACCCGGCGAGCCGCCCGGCCAGCTCGGTGTCGAAGAGCCGGGTCGGGATCATGCCTATCTCGCGCAGGCAGGGCAGGTCCTGGGTGGCGGCGTGCAGGTCCCACTCGACGCCGGACAGGGCTGTGCCGAGGCCGGACAGGTCGGGACAGGCCACGGGGTCGATCAGCGCGGTCCCGGCGCCCTCGCGGCGCAGCTGGACCAGGTAGGCGCGCTGGCCGTAGCGGTAGCCGGAGGCGCGCTCGGCGTCGACGGCGACGGGGCCGGAGCCCGCGGCGAACGCGGCGACCGCGTCGGCGAGGCCGGCCGGGTCGGCGATGACGGGGGGAATGCCCTCGCGCGGCTCGAGCAGCGGTGTCGGCGCCCCCGTCACAGAAGATCCGGCGGCGTCCGGAGGGGTGCCTCCGGTGGTGCGCGGGGAGCAGTCTGCTGCGGTGTCTTGGGCGTCGGTCACCTGTCAAGAGTATCCGTGTGTCGACGGCGCCCGTCGACGGAACGTTCCGCCGACGGGCGCGGGAGGGTCGTAAACCAGTCAGGTCGGTGAAAGCCACAGTTCACATGAGGGGACCGCGCGCTGCCGGCCCGGTTCGAGGGAGGTCCTGTGGTCGGCTCGATAAGGGGTTCGGTGATCGGTTCGGGGACGGTTCGCAGGCCGCATCGACGGGCGGTGGCTCAGTGGATGATCCCGGTGCGCAGGGCCACGGCCACCATGCCGGCGCGGTCGCCCGTGCCCAGCTTGCGGGCGATGCGGGCGAGGTGGCTCTTGACGGTGAGGGCGGACAGGCCCATGGAGACGCCGATCGCCTTGTTCGACTGGCCCTCCGCGACCAGGCGCAGGACCTCGACCTCGCGTCCGGACAGCTCGCGGTAGCCGCCCGGGTGGCTCGGGGCACCCGGGGGGCGGCGGTGCATGCGGGCGGCGCCGAGGGGAGCGGCTCCGGGCCGGGTGGGCAGGCCGATGTTGGTCCGGGTGCCCGTGACGACGTAGCCCTTGACGCCGCCGGCCAGGGCGTTGCGCACCGCGCCGATGTCGTCGGCGGCGGACAGCGCCAGACCGTTGGGCCAGCCCGCGGCGCGGGTCTCGGACAGCAGGGTCAGGCCGGAGCCGTCGGGAAGGTGGACGTCGGCGACGCAGATGTCGCGGGGGTTGCCGATGCGGGGACGAGCCTCCGCGATGGACGAGGCTTCGATGACATCGCGCACGCCGAGCGCCCACAGATGGCGGGTGACGGTGGAGCGGACGCGGGGGTCGGCCACGACCACCATGGCGGTCGGCTTGTTCGGGCGGTAGGCGACCAGGCTTGCGGGCTGCTCGAGGAGAACGGACACCAGGCCTCCTGGGTGGGGGGACGGGGCCGGCTTGTGGGGAGGAAGCCGGGACGAACCGTGCTTTCAAGGTCACAGTCGTCTTCGGCAGCAAACTCGTCCGCCTTTAGAGAATGATCACGATCTAGTGAGTAACAATACGTGCAATTCGGACACGCGATCGATCATCCGAAGATCGGGTCGGTTCGCGGGCATGCGATTCGGGGTCGGAAAGTGGCCGTATCGACAAAGAGATGGTCAATAAGGCGCCCATGCGGATGAATGTCGCCCGTCCGGCGGCTGCGTCACCGGGGCTGCGGACCCCTGCGCTGCGGCAGCGTCACCACCGAGGCGTCGCCCGGACCGGCCGGCGGCAGCCCCGCGACCTGCGCCAGCAGATCGCACCAGGAGGCCAGGTGGGACGCTGTGTCCGGCACTCCGCCGAGGCCCTCGCGCGGCGTCCAGGACGCCCGGATCTCGATCTGTGAGGCCGCCGGCCGCTCGGCCAGCCCGCCGAAGTAGTGCGAGCTCGCCCGGGTGATCGTGCCGCTCGGCTCGCCGTAGCCGAGCCCGCGCGCCTGCAACGCCCCGGTCAGCCACGACCAGCACACCTCGGGCAGCAGCGGGTCGGCCGCCATCTCCGGCTCCAGCTCCGCACGCACCAGGGTCACCAGCCGGAAGGTGCCGCGCCAGGCGTCGTGGCCCGCCGGGTCGTGCAGCAGCACCAGCCGTCCGTCGGCCAGCTCCTGCTCGCCGTCGACGACCACGGCCTCCAGCGCGTACGCGTGCGGGGCGAGCCGCTGCGGGGCGGGCGTGGGCTCCACCTCGACCTGCGGCCGAAGCCGGCAGCTGCGCAGGGCGTCGACCGCGGCCAGGAACGCCGGCGGCCCGGGAGATCCGGAACCCCGGTCCGCCTCCTCGGTGTCCTTCATGTCGTCCATTCCGTCAGCGCTGTCCGACATTCGTCCGTGAGCCGCAGCCATGCGGGGAAGAGTAAGGGGAACGGAGCCTTCGTGCAGGGCAAGACACATACGCGGCCCAGGCGGTCGCACCCGGCGGGGGCCGGCGAGCGGGCGGCCGACGGCCACCCCCCACCCTGCGGATCCGGCCGCGGCGGCATGCGAAACTTGCTCCGTGACCGCCAACAGCAGCATGCAGCCGACAGCAACGGACGACAGCGCCTTCCTCAAGGCGTGCAGGCGTGAACCGGTGCCCCACACCCCCGTGTGGTTCATGCGCCAGGCCGGCCGCTCCCTGCCCGAGTACCGCAAGGTGCGCGAGGGAGTCCCGATGCTCGAGTCCTGCATGCGGCCCGAGCTGATCACCGAGATCACGCTGCAGCCGGTGCGCCGGCATCACGTGGACGCGGCGATCTACTTCAGCGACATCGTCGTACCCCTGAAGGCCATCGGCCTCGGCCTCGACATCAGGCCCGGCGTCGGCCCGGTCGTGGAGGAGCCCATCCGCACCCGCGCCGACCTGGCCCGGTTGCGCGACCTGACCCCCGAGGACGTCCCGTACGTCACCGAGGCGATCGGCATGCTGACGCAGGAGCTCGGAGCGACCCCGCTGATCGGTTTCGCGGGGGCGCCGTTCACCCTCGCGAGCTACCTGGTCGAGGGTGGTCCCTCCCGCACGTACGAGAACGCCAAGGCGATGATGTACGGCGACCCGGAGCTGTGGGCCGACCTTCTGGACCGGCTCGCCGACATCACGGCCGCTTTCCTGAAGGTGCAGATCGAGGCCGGCGCGAGCGCGGTGCAGCTGTTCGACTCCTGGGTCGGCGCCCTCGCCCCGGCGGACTACCGGCGCTCGGTCATGCCCGCCTCCGCGAAGGTCTTCGACGCCGTCGCCGGCTACGGCGTGCCGCGCATCCACTTCGGTGTCGGCACCGGTGAGCTGCTGAAGCTCATGGGAGAGGCCGGCGCGGACGTCGTCGGCGTCGACTGGCGCGTCCCGCTGGACGAGGCGCGGCGCCGCGTCGGCCCCGGCAAGGCGCTCCAGGGGAACCTGGACCCGACCGTCCTGTTCACCGACAAGGACACCGTCGAGGCCCGGGCCCGCGAAGTGCTGGACGCGGCCGCCGGCCTGGACGGGCACGTCTTCAACCTGGGCCACGGCGTGCTGCCGAACACCGACCCGGACGCGCTGACCCGGCTCGTGGAGTACGTTCACACCGCTACCGCGCGCTGACTCACCAGGTGTAGCGGGGCCGCGCCCGCCTGCCGAACAGCAGGCCGCGCGGCTCCGGCGGGGGCGGTGTGCCGGGCTTGAGCGGCCAGGCCAGCAGCATGCCCGCCGCGAAGCCGACCACGTGCGCCGCGTACGCCACCGTGCCGGCCCCGGACACGCCGTGCCCGGACGAGTAGACCGCCTGCAGCACGAACCAGAAGCCCAGCACCAGCCAGGCGGGCAGCCTCAGCGGCAGGAAGATCAGGAACGGCACCAGGACCCACACCCGCGCCCTCGGCCAGAGCACGATGTAGGCGCCGAGCACCCCCGCGATCGCGCCGGACGCGCCGATCAGCGGGTCGCCCGAGGCGGCGTTGAGCAGCGCGAAGCCGTATCCGGCCGCGTAACCGCAGACCACGTAGAAGAGGAAGAAGCGGATGTGGCCCATCCGGTCCTCGACGTTGTTGCCGAAGATCAGCAGGAAGAGCATGTTCCCGAGCAGGTGCAGCCAACTGCCGTGCAGGAACATGGCCGTGAACACCGACAGCGGCGGCGACTTGTCGTAGTGGGGCGCGGCCACCACGCAGCCCGGGCCGTGCGGCCCGACGCCCACCTGTCCGGTCGGGACCAGCCGCGGCATCTCATGGTGAATCAGCTCTCGCGGGACCGCCGCGTAGTGATCCATGAAGGCCTGCAGATGGCACAGATCGGCCAGGCTGCTGCCGCCGGCCACGGAACCGGCTGTGCCGGGGGTGTCGAGGAACACGAGCACGTTGGCGGCGATGAGCGCGTACGTCACCCAGGGCGTGCGGCGCACCGGGTTCACGTCATGGACGGGGATGACCACACAGAAGTAGTGCCCGGGATGCGGCGGGCGAATCGGTGAACGGCGCAGGGCGGCCGTGCGTATCTGTCCTCAACCGACGTGAGGACAGGCGATGACGAACGCTCCGCAGGTTCAGCAGATGCAGGCACTGCCCGACGGCGAGGCCGAGCTGTCTTTGGTGGTACGGATCCCGTGGGAGGACGTCGCGCGGCTCGGCCAGGAAGCGGGCCGGCTCGCCTCGCAGATGGGGCGGCCGGTGACACTGGACGAGGCCGTCAGCTACCGGCTGCGCTCCACACGGCCGACGGCCACGCACGCGAAGCCGGCGGGTGAGCAGCCGGCGGCTGTCTCCGCTCTGCCGCGGATCAGCGGGACGGCTTAGGCGCGTTCGCGGGGCGGGGGACGGGTGTCGCCGGTCGCATCCGCCCGGCGAGCCGCGGATCGGCACAGCCCCACGGCCCCGGGGTCCACGTCCCTGGTCAGAGGGAGCCCTCGCGTACCTTCGCCGCGGCCTTTCTCGCCGCCACCAGTACCGGGTCCCACACCGGTGAGAAGGGCGGGGCGTAGCCCAGGTCCAGGGCCGTCATCTGCTCGACCGTCATCCGCGCGGTCAGCGCCACCGCGGCGATGTCGACCCGTTTCGCCGCGCCCTCCCTGCCGACGATCTGGACGCCGAGCAGCCGGCCGGTGCGGCGTTCGGCGAGCATCTTGACCGTCATCGCGGAGGCGCCGGGGTAGTAGCCCGCGCGGCTGGTGGACTCGACCGTGACCGTCTCGTACCGCAGGCCCACCCGGTCGGCGTCCTTCTCCCGCAGGCCCGTGCGGGCGATCTCCAGGTTGCAGACCTTGCTGACCGCCGTGCCGACCACGCCCGGGAACGTGGCGTAGCCGCCGCCGGCGTTGGTGCCGATGACCTGGCCGTGCTTGTTGGCATGGGTGCCGAGCGGGACGTACTGGTCCTGGCCGGACACCAGGTTCAGCACCTCCACGCAGTCGCCGCCCGCCCAGACGTTCTCGTGGCCGCGCACCCGCATCGCGAGATCGGTGAGCAGGCCGCCGTGCGCGCCGAGGGGGAGCCCCGCGGCCTTCGCGAGCGCGGTCTCCGGGCGGACGCCGATGCCCAGGATCACCACGTCGGCCGGGAATTCGGCGTCCTGCGTGGCCACCGCGCGGACCCGGCCGTGCTCTCCGGTGAGGATCTTGGTGACCTCGGCGTCGTTCACCATGGTGACACCCAGCCCCTCCATGGCCCCGTGCACGAGCCGGCCCATGTCCGGGTCGAGCGTCGACATGGGCTCCTTGCCGCGGTTGACGACCGTCACCTCGAAGCCGCGGTTGATGAGCGCCTCCGCCATCTCCACACCGATGTAGCCCGCGCCCACCACCACTGCCCTGCGGCCACGCGTGCGTGCCAGCGTCTCCAGCAGAGCCTGGCCGTCGTCCAGGGTCTGCACGCCGTGCACCCCGGGGGAGTCCACGCCGGGCAGGTCCGGGCGGACGGGGCGCGCGCCGGTCGCGATGACGAGCTTGTCGTACGGAGTCCACGACGCGGCGCCGGAATCGACGTCACGCGCGCGTACCCGCTGTCCGGCCACGTCGATCTCCGCGACCTCGGTGCGCAGCCGCAGATCGATCCCCCGCGCCCGGTGCTCCTCGGGCGTGCGGGCGATCAGATCGTCCCGCTCGGGGACGTCGCCGCCCACCCAGTAAGGAATGCCGCACGCGGAGAAGGAGCTGAAGTGGCCGCGTTCGAAGGCCACGATCTCCAACTCGCCCGGCCCCTTCAGCCGGCGCGCCTGCGACGCCGCGGACATGCCCGCGGCGTCGCCGCCGATCACGACCAGTCGTTCCGTCCCGCCCCGCCCGTCACCCATGTTCATGGGAACACGCTACGGGGCGCGGGAATTTCATTCCCCCTTCGGCCGCTACTCGGAGGGTTCCGCCGCCGGAAAGGCCGACGGCGGCCGTCCCGGCGCGGTCATCGCGGGCGCGGGCTCCCGGCGGTGCGGCAGCCGGGGCCGTACGGCCCGCAACCACAGCAGCGTCAGCAGAGTCGCGAACGCCGCGAACGGCAGGGCGGCGCCGAGCGCGAGGAGGATCCAGCGCAGCAGGGTGACGAACACGTGCCAGCCGCCCGACAGGGCGTCCACGATGCCCGGGGAGCCGTCACCGGCCGCCTTGTGCACCGGTGTCTCGGACAGCGACAGCGTGACGGTGGCGAGGCTCGTGCGGTCCTTCAACGACGCCTGCCGGGCCAGCAGCGCCTCCAGGTCGGCCTGACGGCTGCTCAACTCGCCCTCCAGGGCGACGACATCGCTCAGCCTGGTCGCCCGGTCCATCAGCGCGCGGATCCGGTCCAGGGCGGCCCGCTGCGACTTGACGCGGCTGTCCACGTCCACGGCCTGGTCGGTGACGTCGACGGCCTTCGCCGTGCGGCTGATCAGCCGGCCCGTGCCCTCGAGTTCGGCGAGGACCGTGTCGTACGCCCCGGACGGCACCCGCAGGACGACCCGGGTGCGCTCGTGCCCGGAGCCGTCCCGGCTCGTGCTCTCCTCGCCCGGGTAGCCGCCCGCCGCCTCGGCGGCCGCCCTGGCCCGCTCCAGGGCCTTGGAGACGTCCTTCACCTGGAGCGTGAGGGAGGCGGTCCGGATGATCGCGCTCCGGGGCAGCCGGGGTGCCCCGGTGTCCGCCCGCCGGGCGCCGCCGGCCGTGCCCTGCCCGGCGGCCACGTCGGCGCCGTCCGCCGCGGACCGGGGCGCGGACTTCGAGGCGGCGCCGCCCGAGTCCGCCGCGCCGCCGCACCCGGCGAGCGCGAGGGACGCGGCGAGCAGCAGCCCGGCCAGCGCCCTGCCGGAACTGACGGACCGAACCGAACCTGACGTGCGCATGAGTGAACCCCCGAGGGCCGGAACCGATGACGCACCTACGACGGCCAAACGCCCCGAAACGTTGGCGCCGGACGGCCGCGAGCCGGTCACGGTCCGGAGACGGCGCGGACACGGCGCGGACACGGCGCGGACGACGGGTCCCCGTCGGCGGGGCCCAAAGGCCCTGGCGGAAGCGTCCGTGGGGTCTGAGAGAGTGGGTGCATGAGCGCAACGGGTACGCGTACGGGGCACGTCGTCGTCATCGGGGCAGGCATCGCCGGGCTGGCCGCCGCCCACCGGCTGCTCGGACGCGGCACGCGCGTGACCGTCCTGGAGGCCGCGGACCGGGTCGGCGGCAAGCTGCTGCCCGGCGAGATCGCGGGCGTGCGGGTCGACCTGGGCGCCGAGTCGCTGCTCGCCCGCCGTCCCGAGGCGGTGACCCTCGCGCGCGAGGTGGGCCTCGACGGCCGGCTCCGGCCGCCCGCCACCTCGACCGCCTCGATCTGGACCCGTGGCGCCCTGCGGCCCATGCCCAAGGGCCATGTGATGGGCGTACCCGGCACCGCCGCCGCCCTGGCCGGAGTGCTCTCCGCCGAGGGCCTCGCCCGGATCGAACGCGACGCCGACCTGCCGCCCACCGAGGTCGGTGACGACGTGGCCGTGGGGGAGCACGTGGCGGCGCGGCTCGGCCGCGAGGTCGTCGACCGCCTGGTCGAGCCCCTGCTCGGCGGGGTGTACGCGGGGGACGCGTACCGCATCTCGATGCGCTCGGCCGTCCCTCAGCTCTTCCAGGCCGCCCGCACCCACGCCTCCCTCACGGAAGCGGTCCGCGAGATCCAGGCCAGGGCGGCGGCCGCCCCGCTGACCGGGCCGGTGTTCATGGGCATCGAGGGCGGCGTCGGGACCCTGCCGCTCGCGGTGGCGGAGTCGGTGCGCGCGCGGGGCGGAGAGATCCTGACCCGGACGCCGGTCACCGGACTGCGCCGGGAGACCTCCGGCGGCTGGCGGATCACCGCCGGGGAGCGCGTGCTGCGAGCCGACGCGGTGATCGTCGCCGTACCCGCCCCGGCCGCCGCCGGTCTGCTGCGGTCCGAGTCTCCCGGGGCAGCCGCCGAGCTGGCCGCGATCGAGTACGCCTCCATGGCCCTGGTCACCCTCGCCTACCGGCGTGCGGACCTGGACCTCCCCGAGGGCAGCGGCTTCCTCGTGCCCCCCGTCGACGGCCGCACCATCAAGGCGTCCACGTTCGCCTCGCAGAAGTGGGACTGGATCTCCGAGGACGACCCGGACGTCGTCGTCCTGCGCACCTCCGTGGGCCGGCACGGCGAGACGGAGATCCTCCAGCGGGACGACGCCGGCCTGGTGGACGTCTCCCGGCACGACCTCGGCGAAGCCACCGGCCTGGCCGCCGTACCCCTTCGGACCCGGGTCACCCGCTGGACCGACGGCCTGCCGCAGTACCCGGTGGGCCACCACGCGCGCGTGGCCCGCATCCGCGAGCATGTCGCCGAGCTGCCCGGCCTCGCGGTGTGCGGCGCGCAGTACGACGGCGTCGGCGTGCCGGCCTGCATCGCGAGCGCGTACGCGGCGGTGGACCAGCTGGGCGGCGACACGAGCGGGGTCCGGGAGCTGACCGCCAACCCGGTGCAGAGCCTTCACGGCGGAGCGGGAGAATAGGGATTATGAGTGACGACGCCCCCACCATCGAGACCGGCAGGATTCCGAACAAGGGCAAGCTGGCCAAGGACCTCAACGAGACCATCCGCTACACCCTGTGGTCGGTCTTCAAGCTGAAGGACGTGCTGCCGGAGGACCGCACGGGTCACACCGACGAGGTCCAGCAGCTGTTCGACCAGCTTGCCGCCAAGGACGTGACCGTCCGCGGCACCTACGACCTCTCCGGCCTGCGCGCCGACGCCGATCTGATGATCTGGTGGCACGCGGAGGACAGCGACCGGCTCCAGGAGGCGTACAACCTCTTCCGCCGCACGAAGCTGGGCCGCGCGCTCGAGCCGGTGTGGTCCAACATGGCGCTGCACCGCCCGGCGGAGTTCAACCGCTCGCACATCCCGGCGTTCCTCGCCGACGAGACGCCCCGGAACTACGTCAGCGTCTACCCGTTCGTGCGCTCCTACGACTGGTACCTGCTGCCCGACGAGGACCGCCGGCGCATGCTCGCCGACCACGGCAAGATGGCCCGCGGCTACCCGGACGTGCGCGCCAACACGGTCGCGTCCTTCTCCCTCGGCGACTACGAGTGGATCCTGGCCTTCGAGGCCGACGAGCTGCACCGCATCGTCGACCTCATGCGCCACCTGCGCGGCTCGGAGGCCCGGATGCACGTCCGCGAGGAGATCCCGTTCTTCACGGGCCGCCGGAAGGACATCGGGGACCTGGTGGCCGGGCTGGCCTGACGGTTCCCTCAGGGGCGACCCTCCGGTAGCCCCCGGGAGCCTGTCCTCACGGCGCCCCGGCGCTTCGCCGGACCGGCCGCCGGAGGCAACCGGTGCGGCGCGCAGGCCGCGTGCCGCACCGGCACCCGCCCTTCCAGCAGATACGCCTCGAAGTGGCCGTTCACGCACCTGTTGGGGCCGCCCGCGATGCCGTGCGTGCCCGCGTCCCGCTCGGTCACCAGCACCGAGCCGGCCAGCCGCCGGCTCATCTCCAGCGCGCCCGGGTACGGCGCGGCCGCGTCCCGCTCGGCCGCCAGGATCAGCACCGGCGGCAGCTCACCGGGCCCTGTCCGTACGTCGAGCGGCTGCTGCCGGGGCTCGGGCCAGTAGGCGCACGGCAGGTTCATCCACACGTTGTCCCAGGTCTCGAACGGCGCCATCCGGGCGAGCCGGGTGTTGTCCTGGTCCCACACCTTCCAGTCCGTCGGCCAGGGCGCGTCGTTGCACTCCACCGCCGTGTAGACGGCGCTGCCGTTCTCCGCCTCCGTGGCCGTCCCCGTGTCCGGGGCGGCCAGTCGGACCAGCGGCTCGGGGTCGCCGTGCAGATAGGCCGACAGGGCCGCGGCCCGGCTGGGCCAGAAATCGTCGTAGTACCCGGCCGTCAGGAACGCGTTCTGCAACTGGCCGGGACCGACCTTCCCGCCGGCCGCCTTCCGGGCCAGCCGGCCGGCGGCCGTGTCGTAGCTGCGCTGCACCTTCGTGGCGGTGTCGCCGAGCTCGTAGACGTCGTCGTGGCGGGCGATCCAGTCCCGGAAGTCCGCCCAGCGGTCCTCGAACGCGGCCGACTGGTCCAGGTTGTCGCGGTACCAGATCTTCTGCGGGTCCGGGTTCACCGCCGAGTCCAGCACCATGCGCCGTACGTGCGTGGGGAACATCGCGGCGTACAGCGCGCCGAAGTAGGTGCCGTACGACGCCCCCACGAAGGTGAGCCGGTCCTCGCCGAGCGCGGCCCGCAGCACGTCCAGGTCCCGGGCGTTGTTCAGCGAGGTGTAGAAGCGCAGCTTGCTCCCGGAGCGCTTGGCACAGCCCCGCGCATAGGCCTTGGCCTCGGCGATGCGCCGCCGCTTGTACGCCTCCGACGGGTGCGTCGGCGCCGCGGTGGGTGCCTTGAGGAAGCGCTCGGGGTCCTCGCAGGACAGCGGCGCCGAACGGCCCACACCGCGCGGTGCGTAGCCGACCAGGTCGTACGCGGCGGCGATCCGCTGCCACTGCGGGACCGCGCCGATCAGCGGGAAGTACATGCCGGACGCGCCGGGGCCGCCCGGGTTGTAGACGAGGGCCCCCTGCCGGGGCACCTTCCGCTTGCTGTTGTGCGGGTCCTTCTGCGTGGCGGGCATCCGGCTGACCGTCAGCCTGATCCGCCTGCCGTCCGGATGGGCGTAGTCGAGCGGGACGGCCACCGTGCCGCAGCGCAGCCCCTTCGGTGCCTTCGGCACGTCGGCGGGGGAGCACGCACCGAAGTCGATGCCGGCCGCCCGGGCGCGGGCCACGGCCACCTCGGTGCCGCGCAGTTCGGCCGTGCCGGGGACACCGGGAGCCGCGCCCGCACCGTCCGCCGGGGCGGCGGCAAGCGTGGTCAGCAGCAAGGACCCGGCGGCGGAGTACAGGGCGGCGGCTCTCATCGCGTTTCCCTTCGGTTCGGCGACGGCGATGGCACGGCTGCCACGCCCCGGCGTCGACAAAAGGGATGCTTCGTTCACCCCCCGGCGAAGGCAAGCACCACCCGGCCGGTGTCGGCCGCAATGCCCCGTGTGCGCCGTCCGAAGACCCGGCGGACGCCCTCACTCCCGCCAGGGCTGGTCGCGGTGGGTGAAGGCCGCGCGCAGCCGGGGCTCACCGATCGCGCGGATCCCGCGCACGGCGACCGAGGTGAGGAACGACCGCTCGTCGCCGGCCGGCCTGCGCACCAGCGCGCCCAGCAGCCGCTGTCCGGCCGGAGAGGCCCAGCGCGCGTACGGATGCACCTCGAACCGGGCGATGGCCAGGCAGCTCAGGCACAGCGTGAGCGGCAGGGCGAACCACAGGCCGACCAGCAGCCGCGGCGTCCCCGCACCGATCGGCAGCAGCAGCGCGGCGGCCCCGAGCAGCGCCACGGCCGGCGCGGCGGCGCGCACCTGGCGCACCGCGGCGCCCACGGAGGTCCCGGCGCCCTCGGGGACGGCGAGCCCGGCCCGCACCAGCCGGTCGGCGAGCCGCCGTACGGCCTCCGCGCCGGCCGCCCGTGCCCGCGCGGGCGCGATGCGCGACTGCCCGTCCGGGCCTATGGCGCCTATGACCGACTGCTCGATCTCGTCGTGCCCCAGCGGGTCCACCACCGTGGCCCAGCCGGTGTGCGCGAGCAGCAGGCGGCGCTGACGGGCCATGGAGACCAGCGTCACATCGGCGACCCGGACCGGGCCGCCGGAGAGGAAGGCCGCCTCGTACAGCGTCAGTTCGTGCTCCCGGCCCACCGTCGCGGCATCCGCGTCCAGGGCTGCGGCGCGAACGGCCGCCAGGCACAGCCGGGTGCACGCCGTACCGGCGAAAGCCCAGGCCAGGAGCAGGAGAAGGACCCAGAACATGACGTGTTTCTATGCCAGAGGCGGGGGTGAGCGCCATGCCTTGTTCACCATCCGGACACAGTGTCACAGGTCTGTGACGTTCCGTTCGGCGCCCACGTCGGCGCCGTCAGGGGTTGCTCGTCCCCGGCGGCGCACTGGTGGTGGCGGGCGGCATGGAGTACGACTCGCCCGGCGACGGGGCGACCGGCACGGCGGCGCTGGGATCGACGACCCTTGGGGTGGGAACGGGGGTGGGGGAGGCCGCCAGCTCCTGGGCGAGCGCGGCGAAGTCGACGTATCCCGTCGCCTCCAGCGCCTTGATGTGATCCAGAAGGGTCGCGTTCGCGTCGTCGGCGAGATCGCGGACCAGTGAGTTCTGGGTGCCGGCCCGGACCTCGGCGACCTGCGCGTACATCCGGCCGTCGGCCGGTCGGACGAGACCGGCGAACTGGCGGTCGAAGTCCTGGCCCTGCGCCGAGCGCAGCGTGTCCAGCCACTGCTTCTGCCGGGCGTCCGGTTCGTCGGGCAGCGGCACGCCGAGCTGGGTGGCGACGGTGCGCAGATGGGCGTCCAGCGAGGTGTGCCCGTCGACCAGGTGCCGGCCCGCCGTGCGCACGGCCGCCATGGTGCCCTTGTGCTCCGCCAGCTCGCCGGCGGGCAGCTCCCACAGGCCCGCCAGGCGGACGGTGGTGATGAAGTCCCGGTCCTGCGCCGACAGGGGGCCGTACGGGGTGGTGACGGTCTGTGTGCTCAGCACGGTGACGCCGGCCGCCGGGCTCGGGCGGTCGGCGTACGACCACAGCGGGTAGAGCAGCGCCGTCGCGGTCGCCGCGAGAGCCGCGATCACGAGGCTTGTGCCGCTGAATATGCCTCTGCCCTTGATGGGGGGCCGGGGTCGCATGACGCCTCCTGTCAGCGCACCGCACGCGAGTGTGCCTGGGGGTGGGTGCGGCGGCATATTACTCGGCCGGGGCCGGCCGCCGCCGGGGCACGGGCGGGCCCCTCGGGCCGGGGCGTGCGGTGCGTGGGGCGGCTGCGGGACTCGGGGCACGTGCGCAGGGGCGCCCAGGGGGTCCGGAGCCTCGGCGGGCGCGTGTCGCGTTGTGACCGGTCGCGCGGTTCCGCGCCCCCCTCGGGGTGCTTCCCGCCGACGTGGCCTGCGCCCGGGCGTGCGGTGCGGCGGCACGGCTGGGCGCCGGGGGCACCCCCTCGGCGGGAGGCGCCCTGCCGGCGCCGGTGAGCGAACCCCGGCCGGCCCTCCGCCACGGCCCGCCTCACACCCCCCGCAGCAGCACCTTCCGTGCCGCGCGGGCCACTCGCCCGGTGGGCCTCGGAGCCGGTCCCGCCCGGTCCAGCCACCACTCCCGCAGGGCCCGGCGAGCCGCCGCATTCTCGGGGCGCCCGGTCTTCAGCAGGTGGCCGGCGAAATCCAGTGCGTCGCGCCGGTAGCCCCCGGCCATCGGCCGTACCCGCGCGTAGTCCAGGAACACCGCCCGGTACTCCTCGCCCACGATGACCGGTAGCTCGGGCGCCACCTTCGCCACCACGTCCGCCCGCTTCGCGGCGAGGGCCCGCGCCTGCACCCCCATCCGCGCCCGGTCGAACCCCTCGGGCGCCGGCGTCCCGGCGACCAGGGAGGACAGCACGGCGGCCTGGGAGACGGCGAGCCGCTGCCGCGCGCCGGGCTTCGATCGAGGAGCAGCAGCGGTACCGGCGCCGCCCGCCGGACCTTCCACGGCCGCCTGCGCCATGCCCTCGCCGGCCCGCTTGCGCCCCGCCCGCACCGCTTCCGCGACCGACGCCAACTCCCGCTCCAGCCCGGCCGGTTCGGGGAAGTTCTCGTCCCGTTCCAGCAGGACTCCGGGCGGGGCGGTGCGGGCGGCGAGGTCGGTGAGGATGTCGAGCACCGGGCGCGGCACGGGGTGGGCGTGGCTGTCGTGCCAGACGCCGTCGCGCTCGAAGCCGCCCGCGACATGGACGTAGGCGATCGCCTCCACGGGCAGCGCTGCCAGCGCCTCGGCGGGGTCCTCGCCCCGGTTGACGTGGTTGGTGTGCAGGTTGGCCACATCGATCAGCAGGCGTACGCCGGTGCGCTCGACCAGCTCGGACAGGAACTGTCCCTCGGTCAGCTCCTCGCCCGGCCAGGAGAACAACGCGGCGACGTTCTCCAGGGCCAGCGGCACGGGCAGCGCGTCCTGCGCGATGAGCACGTTCTCGCAGAGCACGTCCAGGGCGTCCCGGGTGCGCGGCGCCGGCAGCAGATGCCCGGCCTCCAGGCGGGGGGAGGCGGTCAGCGGGCCGCCCGCGCGGACGAACGCGATGTGCTCGGTGACCAGCGGGGACCCGAGGGCCTCGGCCCGCTCCGCCAGGGCCGTCAGCCGGGCCCCGTCGGGGCGGTCGGCGCCGCCGAGGCCCAGGGAGACGCCGTGCGGGACCACGGTCACCCCGCGCTCCCGCAGCCGCAGCAGCGAGTCCGGCAGGTGCCCGGGGCAGACGTTCTCGGCCACGACCTCCACCCAGTCGATGCCCGGCATCCGCTCCACGGCGTCCGCGATCTCCGGCCGCCAGCCGATCCCCGTCCCCAGTCGCCGCATGGTTCCACCCCTCCTTCGCCCGGACCCCTCCGCCGAACGACGGGGGTATGGCCCCGGCGACCGGCCGCCAATCACCTCCCTGCCGTGTTCAGAGCAACATTTGAGCTTGCGCAGCCGTCCAGCGCAGCGCCGGGTGGTCGGCGACCACCGTGCAGCTGCCCGGTGCGATCTCGGTGAAGCCCGCGTCGCGAACGACCGGCAGCCCGCTGCCCGTGAGCCGCGGCCAGTCGGCGGGCGAGGCCGTGCGGACGGCCAGCGCGTGGCCGGCGTCCCGCCAAGCGGCGCGCTCCGCGTCGGACAGCGCCCACCAGGCCAGCTGGGCGCCGTGCCCGACCTGCGCCATCGTCTTCCCGGCGGACATCTCCAGCTCGGGGTTCAGCCACAGTACGGGCCGCGCCGGGTCGGCGGCGACGGGCGGCTCCGGGTCGTCCAGCTCGGTGCCGGACACCTGGAGCCGGGCCAGGTCCTTGGGCCAGCCGTTCAGCGGGACCGGCGGGAAGACCCGTACCTGCGCGGACTTGCCGGTCACCGTGATCCCGGGCAGCGCCTCGGCCCGCCGCCACTCGGCGCCGCGGGCCCGCCGGACGACCTTGCGGATCCGCGCGTCCTCCCAGCCGCGCACCGCCTCGGCCCACGCGCCGTCCCCCTGTGCCCGCTCGTCACCGAGCAGCACGAGCACAGCCCGTGCGGCCGTCTCCAGCGCGTCGGTGCGCGCGGGCGGCGCGGCGCGCTCGATCCGCACGACGAGGGGCAGCACGAACTGGGGCGCGGCGTCGCGCGGGGTGCGCTCGGCGTGGAAGGGACTGTCTCCGGGGGACGACGAAACCTGGCTCACATCAGCCAACCTTAAGGGGGGACCGGTGGTCCACGGCTCCGCCCGGTGGGCGCGAGCGGCCACAATGCCCCCATGCAACGTGATCTACGGCTGGCAGGGGTGGGCCGCCGCTACGGCCTCCGCGGCCCCTGGGTGTTACGAGGCGTCGACCTCACCCTCACCCCCGGCACCCTCACCCGCGTCGAAGGAGCGAACGGCACCGGGAAATCCACCCTGCTCCGCCTCCTCGCCCGCCTGGACGCGCCGACGGAGGGCCGGGTCACCGGCCGCCCGCGCACGGCGTACGTACCCGAGAGATTCCCCTCGGCGCTTCCCTTCACCGCCCTCGGCTACCTCACCCACCTCGGCACCGTCCACGGACTGGGCCGCAGATCCGCCGCACGAGCCGCGGGCACCTGGCTGGAGCGCTTCGGCGCGGGCGCCCACGCCGGTACGCCGATGGCGCGGCTGTCCAAGGGCAGCAGCCAGAAGGTGGCCGTCGCCCAGGCCCTGCTCGGCGAACCGGAACTGCTGGTCCTGGACGAGGCCTGGACCGGTCTGGACGCGGAGGTCCGGGCCGAGCTGGAGCGGGCGGTGGCCGAGCGGACCGCCGCCGGGGGCGCCGTGGTGTTCGTGGACCACGACCCGCGTCGGCTGGCCGGGGCCGCGGACGCGACGTACACCGTGCTCGACGGCGGCCTCCGGCGCCGTGCGGACGACGGGAGTCCACCGTCCGGGCCGACCGCCCTCGTCACCGTGCGCGGACCGGCCGGCGCCCAACTGCCGCCCGACGCGGCCCGGTCCGTCGCCTGCGTCGAGGAGACCGCCCCCGGCCTGTACCGCCTGGCCGTCCCCGCCTCCCACTCCGACGTCGTCCTGCGCACCCTGCTCACGGCTCGCCCGCCCTGGCACATCGTGAGCGTCGCCCCGCCCTCCGACCCCGGAAGCCGTCCATGACCGCCCTTCTGCGCTACCAGGCCGACCTGCTGGTGCGCTCCCAGCGCTGGCTGCCGCCGGTGATCCTGTACGCCGCGTTCCTCGCGATCGGTGTGCAGGGCGGCGAACCCGTCCTCGACTCGCTCGGCTACACGGCCGCCGGTCTGCTTCCGGTGGCCGCCTGGCTGGTGCGGATCTGCGTCACCGGCGAGCCCGACGCGGCCCGCGCCTGTGCCGCCGCCGCCCGCGGCCCGGCCCGCGCGCACCTCGCCTGTCTGCTGACGGCGCTGCTCGCGGCGGTGGCGCTCGGACTGGTGGCGACCGTGGTCGTGACGCTGATCAGCGACCCGGCGAGCAACGGTCACCGGGTACCCGTGCCCCTGCCGCGCGCCGGTGCGGCCGGACTGCCGGCCACGCTCACCTGCGCGCTGCTGGGCGCCGCCGTCGGCGCGCTCACCAACCGGCCGCTGCTGCGCTCCACCGGCCGTGCCGTGCCCGCGATGCTGCTGGGCGCACTGCTGGCGGTGGTGCTCACCGGATCCCCGGCGCAGGCGGCGGTCAGCGGTCTGGTCACGGGCTCGCAGAGTGGCAGGGCACCGGTGCCGCTGCTGCCGCTGGCCGGGGCGGTCCTGTTCACGGCCGTGGCCTTCGCCGCGGCCAGTGCGCTCGCCGCCCGCCGGTCACCCTGAGCAGGCGATGCCGCTGGGCCGGCCGGCGCATGCAGCGCGGGAGCCAGGCGTTCACAGGTCCCGCTGTTCCAGCGGCCGGACCGCCGGGCCCTGGAGGACCGTGCCGTCGACGGTGAAGCGCGAGCCGTGACAGGGGCATTCCCAGGCGCGTTCGGCCCGGTTGAAGGAGACCAGGCAGCCGAGGTGCGTGCAGCGGGCCGAGACGGCGTGCAGGGTGCCCTCCTCGTCCCGGTGAACCGCGATCCGCCTGCCGTCCACCCGGGCCACCGTCCCGTCGCCGGGTGCCAGAGCGTCCACCGAGCCCGGCGGTTTCAGCCGGTCGCCGACCAGGTGCCGGGCCACCTCCGCCTGCGTCTTCAGCAGCGACGGCGCCTCCCGCACCACCGACTTCAGCCGCCGCGGGTCGTACAGCTCGCGCCACGCGCAGTCCCGGCCGGTGATCAGCACGGTCAGCAGCAGCCCGGCCATGATCCCGCCGCTCAGCCCCCAGCCGCCGAAACCCGTGGCGACATAGGTGTGCCTGGCCGCCGGGTGGAAGGGGCCGACCATCGGCACGGTGTCGGTGGCGTCGTTGTCCTGCGTGGCCCAGGCCTGGTCCGGGGCCACTGCGGGGAAGTGCTCCTCGGCCCAGCGGGCGAGCGTGCCGAGGCCCTCCCCCACGTCGCCGGTGCCGGGCGTGAAGTGCTCGCCGGTGACGACGAGCAACCGCTGCCCGTCCGCGCCGTACGGCGCCGTGCGCACCGAGCGGGTGTTCTCCTCGGGCGTGATGTACATGCCCTCCGGATCCGGGCCGCCGTTCAGCGGGCCCGCGACGACCAGTTCGCGGCGCGGGGAGAGCCGGGCGAACAGCAGCGCCCGGTCGAACACCGGGTAGTGGGTGGCGATCACGACGTCCCGCGCGGTGACCGTGTGCCCCGACTCGGTCGTCAGCCGGCACGGCTCCCCGCCCTCCTGCAGCCCGACGACGCGCGTCCCCTCGTACACCTGACCGCCTCGCGCGACGAGGTCGTCGGTGATCGCCCGCAGGTACTTGACCGGGTGGAACTGCGCCTGCCCGGTCACCCGGACCGCGCCCGCCACCGGGAACGGCAGCCCGGTCTCCGTCGTGAACGCGGCCGGCAGCCCCGCGTTCCGGGCCGCCTCCGCCTCCGCCCGCACCTCGTCGACGCGCGCCCGGTCCCGCACATAGGTGTACGCGTCCCGTGTCTCCCACTCGCAGTCGATGCCCAGCTCGTCGACCAGCGCCGCCGCGTGCTCGATCGCCTCCGACTGCGAGCGGGCGTACAGCCGCGCAGCTTCGGGACCGCGGGTGCGCCGCAGTCGGTCGTACACGAGCGTGTGCTGGGCGGTCAGCTTGGCCGTGGTGTATCCGGTGACCCCGGCCGCCACCCGACCGGCCTCCAGCACGGCCACCCCCAGCCCGGCCCGGACCAGTTCGTACGCGGTGCTGAGCCCCGCGATGCCCGCGCCCACGACGGCCACGTCGACGTCGAGATCCCCGCTCAGCGCGGGCAGGGAGGGCCCCGGTGCGGTGCGGAGCCAGTAGGAGCCGGTGACGTTCCGCTGCGTGCGCATGGCCGCCGGGTACCCGCCTGCGGTCCGTTCAGCAGTCGCCTCCGCGCATCCCGGCCGGCCGGGAAGCCCCGCCGGTGTCACGGCCCGCGTCCGGCTGCGGCAGGTGCGGGGAACTCTTCCGGGGCGAAGCCCAGGTGCGGGCGGGCGTTGACCTGGGGGATCGTCGTGGTGATGCAGTGGCGGGATGCGGTCGTCGCGCACCTCCCGGTGTCAGAAGACGAGGGTCGCTCCGCACACCGGATGCGTCACGCGTCCAGGCTCAGCAGTCCCGTCGAGGGGGCATCATCCGGTGCTGAGGCCAAGGCGTGATCATGCGGCGGATGCCGACAATGCGGGCGGTGGCCGGGCCGCGGTTCTCGCTCCGCTCGCGTGCAGCGGCGGTTCAGGGGCCCGCCAGCAGTCGCTCCCGGCACTGCGCCACGTCGAAGTCCGCCTTCGGGTACTGCGGGTCCAGGGCCTCCAGGTGCTCCACCAGCAGGCGGCTGATCGCCCAGTTCCGGTACCACTTGCGGTCCGCCGGGATCACGTACCAGGGCGCGTACGGCGCCGCGCAGCGCTCCAGAGCGATCTGGTACGCCTCCTGGTACGCGGACCACAGGGCGCGCTCGTCGATGTCGCCGGGGTCGAACTTCCAGTGCTTGTCCGGGCGGTCCAGGCGGCGCAGCAGCCGACGCCGCTGCTCCTCGTGGGAGAGGTGCAGAAAGCACTTGATCAGCGTGACGCCGTCCTCGGTGAGGCACCGCTCGAAGTCGTTGACGAGACCGTAGCGGCTGCCGATCTCGGCGGGCGGGGCGAGATGCCGGACGCGGGCGATGAGCACGTCCTCGTAGTACGAGCGGTCGAAGATCCCGATCTCGCCCGGCCGGGGCAGGGCCGGGCGCACCCGCCACAGGAAGTCGTGCCGCCGCTCCTCCTCGGTGGGCGCCTTGAACGCGTGGACACGACAGCCGGACGGGTTGAGGTGCCCGATGACGTGCTTGACCGTGCCGCCCTTGCCGCTGGTGTCCATGCCCTGCAGCACCAGCAGCACCCGCCGCCGGTCGCCCGCCGTGCCCGCCGCCCACAACCGCTCCTGCAGCCGGGCCAGCCGCTTGGCCGTCCGCGCGCTGTCGGCCGCGCCGGCCCGCTTGCCGCCGGGTACGCCGGGCGTGGCGCGGGTGTCGAACGCGGCCAGGTCGACCGGCTCACCGGGCGGCAGCCGCAGTGCCTCCCGCAGGTCCTCACCGCTCTTGCGACCGCTCTTCCTCGCCATGGCCGCCCTCTTTCTCCGTCGGTGTACGCCAAGACGCCCGACGGGCTCTCACGGCACTACCCGCGGCCGTACCGGCCCGTCAGAACGCCCATGGCAAGCGTGTGCCCGGAAATCGCCCGCAGCAGATCCGTCCGCGAGGCCCCGGCGGGGAG
The DNA here is from genome assembly GCF_059510455.1 of Streptomyces sp. NTD91. NCBI lineage: Bacteria > Bacillati > Actinomycetota > Actinomycetes > Kitasatosporales > Streptomycetaceae > Streptomyces > Streptomyces sp. NTD91. The sequence goes on along the minus strand of NZ_JCAJZW010000011.1, from coordinate 7,996 downwards.
CGGCACACGACGGTCGACGGCGTACACGGTGAGGACGTAGTGATGCGGCCGGTCCCCGCGCGGCGGGCACGGGCCGCCGTACCCGGTCCTCCCGAAGCCGTTGCGCCCCTCGACCGCGCCGCGCGGATGCTCCCCGGCGGACAGCCGCGCGGTGTGCGGGTCGATGTCCCAGACCAGCCAGTGCGCGAACGTGCCGTGCGCGGCGTCGGAGTCACGCAGGACCAGCGCCAGCGACGCCGTCCGCGGGGGTACGCCGGCGAGGGCGAGCGGAGGCGAGAGGTCGGCGCCGTCGCAGCCGTACCGGCGTGGGACGGTGGCGCCGTCGGCGTAGGCCGTGCTCGTGACGGTCAGCCGGCCGGTGGCGGTGGGCGAGGCGGACGGTGCGCCGCCGTCGCCGCAGCCCGCCACGAGGGCCGTCGCGGCCAGGGCGATCACCCAGCTCCTGCGCATGCCCGGAACGTTATCCGGAGCGCGGCTCCCGGTCACCGACCGGCGCGGCCGGCGGGGCGTTCCTCTCCGGGGAGCGTTCCGTGTGCTGGGTGACTGCCTCCGGACGGCGCTGTGTGTCGCTGTCCGGAGCGGCCCGGGGGTCGCCACCTTCGAGAAGGCGCTTGCTCTCCACGTCCGGCGTGGTGTGCGGTGTGCCCGCCTCCAGCAGGCGTTCGCTCTCCGCTTCCGTGGGGGTCGGTCGGTCGCCCCGCTCGGGACGGGGCTCGCGCTCCCCGTCCGGCACGGCCGGCCGGTTGCCCCGTTCCAGGAAGTGCAGCAGTTCCACCGGGATGGGCAGCACCAGCGTGGAGTTCTTCTCGGCGGACACCGCCATCACCGTCTGCAGCAGCCGCAGTTGGAGGGCGGCGGGCGTGTCGGCCATCTGCTGCGCGGCCTCGGCCAGCTTCTTGGAGGCCTGGTACTCGGCGTCCGCGTTGATGATCCGGGCCCGGCGCTCCCGGTCCGCCTCGGCCTGGCGGGCCATGGACCGCTTCATCGTGTCCGGCAGGGACACGTCCTTGATCTCGACCCGGTCGACCTGGACGCCCCAGCCGACGGCCGGGCTGTCGATCATCAGCTCGAGCCCCTGGTTGAGCTTCTCCCGGTTGGAGAGCAGATCGTCCAGGTCGCTCTTGCCGATGATCGACCTGAGGGACGTCTGCGCCATCTGCGACACCGCGAACTTGTAGTCCTCGACCTTCACCAGCGCGCTCACCGCGTCGACCACCCTGAAGTAGACGACCGCGTCCACGCGGACGGTGACGTTGTCGCGGGTGATGCCCTCCTGGGCGGGGATCGGCATCGTCACGATCTGCAGGTTGACCTTCTGCAGCCGGTCCACGAAGGGGATGATCATGTTGAAGCCCGGCGGTCGTACGTCACCCACGACGCGCCCGAGCCGGAACAGCACGCCCCGTTCGTACTGCTTGACCACGCGCGCGGCCATGGCCAGGTACACCAGTCCGGCACAGCCCGCCCCGATGATCGCACCCAGCAGATCCTCGACCATGACGACCTCCTCGCACAGAGGTCCGATACGCCTGTCTCTGCAACGATATGCCCCTGCCGGGCAACGGGGCCATGCCACCGAGCCCGGGACCCCGCCCGGCCAGGTCAGGGGGTGGCGGCCCGCGTCCCGGTCGTCCGGCTCACCGGTGCCGGTCTGTTTCCCGGTCGTCCGAGCCGTGGTGCCGGTCGGTGTCCGGACCGGCTGAACGAGCCTCCGGCGCGGGCCCGGTTTCCGGTCGGCCGGGTCGTGGTTGCGGGCCGGCTGCTCGGGCCGCCGGGTCGCGGGTGGGTGCCGGCCCGCTGGGGCTTGTCCGTCGGCCGTCCGAGCCGCGGGGCCGTCCTGTTGCGGGGTGAACCGCGCGTCACGAGCGCGAGAGAGCGTGAAAAGCGCTGGTCCCTGGCGCGATCCGGCCGTTGACCGCGCGTCGGGGTCCTCGTTATGAGCCGACGAGGCCCTTCGCGTCGCGGGCCAGCGCGGTGAGCCGGGAGATCGCCCTGAAGTACTTCTTGCGGTAGCCGCCGTTCAGCATGTCCTCGCTGAACAGCCGGTCGAACGGCAGACCCGAGGCCAGCACCGGGACCTCGCGGTCGTACAGCCGGTCCGCGAGCACCACCAGCCGCAGCGCCGTCGACTGGTCCGGCACCGGCCGCACGTCGGTGAGGCAGACCGCCTTCAGTCCGTCGGTCAGCGCGCCGTACCGGCTCGGGTGGACCTTGGCCAGGTGCTCCAGCAGGTGCGGGAAGTCGTCGAGCGAGGCGCCCCCGGTGGCGTACGCCGCCTTCGTGACCTCTTCGTCGGTGAACGGCTTCGGCGCCTCGGGCAGGCCCCGGTGGCGGTAGTCCTCGCCGTCGATGCGCAGGGTGCGGAAGTGGGCCGACAGGCCCTGGATCTCGCGCAGGAAGTCGGCGGCGGCGAACCGGCCCTCGCCCAGCTTGTCCGGCAGCGTGTTGGAGGTGGCGGCGAGCGCCACGCCCGCCTCGACCAGCTTGCCGAGCAGGGTCGACACCAGCACCGTGTCGCCCGGATCGTCCAGTTCGAACTCGTCGATGCACAGCAGCCGGTGCCCGGAGAGGGTGCGCACGGTCTGCTGGAAGCCGAGGGCGCCGACCAGGTTCGTCAGCTCCACGAAGGTGCCGAACGCCTTCAGCGCGGGCTCGGCCGGGGTGGCGTGCCACAGGGAGGCGAGCAGATGGGTCTTGCCGACGCCGTAGCCGCCGTCCAGATAGACCCCGCGCGGGCCGGCCGGGGCCTTGGGCGCCCTGGCCCGGCCGAAGCCGAGGAAGCCGCGCCGGCCGGCGCCGGAGGCGTGCGCGCCGCCGAGCCCGGCCGCGAAGCCCTCGAGCACCTGCACGGCCTGGCGCTGGCTGGGCTGGTTCGGGTCCGGTATGTACGTCGAGAAGCGGACCGAGTCGAAGCGCGGCGGCGGCACCATCTCGGCGACCAGCCGGTCCGCGGGAACGTGCGGCTCGCGGGCGCACAGGGACAGGGGGCCCGCGTGGGTCACCGGGCCGGATCCGGAGGCGGAGGTGGAGGACGACACGGTTGTCCATGCTAAGCGCCGTGTCACACTGCACGACATGCGACGCCTGTTCCCTGTGACCGACGAAACAGCGGCCCGGCCCTCCGGCGGGGCTACCGAGCGGGAGGGGGCGGGGAGGATCGGCGGGAGCATCGTGGCCGATGGGACCGGTGGTGCCGCCGCCCTCGTCGACCGTGAGTGGAGTCTGGCCGAGCTGGCCGCCGCATACGCCTACCCGGAGCCCGCGCCCGGCGCGCCGCGGCCCTGGCTGCGGGCCAACATGGTCTCCACACTCGACGGCGCCGCCCAGCACGAGGGGCGCTCCCAGCCCATCTCCAGCGCCGCCGACATGCGGATCTTCGGCACGCTGCGGGCGCTCGCGGACGTGGTCGTGGTGGGTGCGGAAACGGTACGGCAGGAGGGATACCGCCCGGCACGCGCGCGTGCCGAGTTCGCCGAGGCACGCGAGGCCGCCGGACAGGGCGCGGCGCCGGTGATCGCGGTCGTCACCGCGAGCCTGGACCTGGACTTCTCGCTCCCGCTGTTCACCTCGCCCCTGGTGCCGACCCTGATCCTGACCGGAGCCGCGGCCGCCCCCGACCGCGTCGCCGCCGCCGAGAAGGCCGGCGCCAAGGTGGTGACCGCCGGTGAGGGCGTCGGCGTCGACCCCGCGCGGGCGGTGCGCGCCCTGGCGGAGCTCGGCCACACCCGGCTGCTCACCGAGGGCGGTCCCCGGCTGCTCGGCCAGCTGGTCGCCGCCGAGGTGCTGGACGAGCTGTGCCTGACCGTGTCGCCCATGCTCACCGCGGGGGACGCCCAGCGCATCGCCGGGGGACCGTCGCTCGCCGTCCCGCAGCGGTTCGAACTCGCGTCCCTGCTGGAAGACGCCGGATTTCTGTTCGGCCGGTACCGCCGGTCCTGACACCAACGGAATCTGCCGTTCCGTTTCGCGTCGGGGGGGCAGACTTAATCCGGCACTACCCGGGCGATCACGGGGCAGGATGGTTTCCGCAGGGGCCTCGTCAGGGCCCACGGAGGAGAAGAGGCGTTTGGTGTTCACAAGCGTTCTGATGATCGAGAAGGCTTTGACGTCCGCCGACGTGGAGTTCGTCACGACCTTGCACGGAGACGAGCCGGTCGCTTTCCATGTGCTCCTCCAGCCGCGCGGAGACCAGGCGGACCGCCTGCTGCGGGCCATCGACGACATCGCGCTCGGTGAACTCGACGAGGCGGTCCGCGAACGCGAGACCCCCGAGGGGGAAGCGGCGAAGAGCGTCGGACAGCAGGCTCTCGACGTGTCCGTGCAGGCGCTGCGCGCCTCGGGGAACGACGCGGAGGGGCGACTGGTCGAGGACCATCCGCTGGACGCGCTGAAGGCCCTGGTCGCCGAGGTGCACGCGGACGAGGTGATCGTGCTCACCGACCCCCACTACGTGGAGGAGTTCTTCCACCGCGACTGGGCGTCCCGGGCCCGGCACAAGGTGGGGGTGCCGGTGCTGAAACTGTTCTCGCACAGCAAAGCCTGATCACGGCCCCGCGCCCGTTGGGCGGGGCCGGCACCCCGCGCTGCGAGGAGCCCGGTGCTTCAGCGCATAGGCTAGGCACGCTCCGTCCGCACCGTACTCGGGAGAAGAACGCATGGCACCCGGCCTTCCTACCGCCATGGACCGACCGCACTTCATCGGCATCGGCGGCGCCGGGATGTCGGGGATCGCCAAGATCCTCGCGCAGCGCGGGGCCGTGGTGGCCGGCAGCGACGCCAAGGACTCGGCGACCGCCGAGGCGCTGCGGGCGCTCGGGGCCACCGTGCACATCGGGCACGCGGCGGAGCACCTCGCCGACGACGCGAGCTGTGTCGTCGTCTCCTCGGCGATCCGCAAGGACAACCCCGAACTGGCCCGCGCCGCCGAACTGGGCATTCCCGTGGTCCACCGTTCGGACGCGCTCGCCGCGCTGATGGAGGGGCTGCGCCCGATCGCCGTGGCCGGCACCCACGGCAAGACCACGACCACCTCGATGCTGGCGGTCTGCCTCGGCGAGCGGGGCCTGAAACCGTCGTACGCCATCGGCGGCGACCTCGACGCGCCCGGCTCCAACGCGCTGCACGGCGAGGGCGACATCTTCGTCGCCGAGGCCGACGAATCGGACCGCAGCTTCCACAAGTACGCCCCCGAGGTCGCCATCGTCCTCAACGTCGAGCTGGACCACCACGCCAACTACGCCTCGATGGACGAGATCTACGAGTCCTTCGAGACCTTCGCCGGGAAGATCGTCCCCGGTGGCACGCTGGTCGTCTCGGCCGACCACGGCGGCGCGCGCGAGCTGACCCGGCGGCTCGCGGGGTCCGTGAAGACGGTGACGTACGGCGAGGCCGAGGACGCCGACGTGCGCGTGACATCGATCGTCCCGCAGGGGCTGAAGAGCCGGGTCACCGTGGTGCTGGACGGCCAGGAGCTGACCTTCGCGGTCTCCGTGCCCGGCCGCCACTACGCCCTCAACGCCGTCGCCGCGCTCACCGCCGGGACCGCCCTCGGCATCCCTGCCGCCGAACTGGCGCCCGCGCTCGCCGCCTACACAGGCGTCAAGCGGCGCCTGCAGCTCAAGGGCGAGGCCGCCGGGGTGCAGGTCATCGATTCCTACGCCCACCACCCCACCGAGATGACCGCCGACCTGGAGGCCATGCGGGCCGCCGCCGGCGACGCCCGCATCCTCGTCGTCTTCCAGCCGCACCTGTTCTCCCGCACCCAGGAGCTGGGCAAGGAGATGGGCCAGGCCCTCTCCCTGGCCGACGCCTCCGTGGTCCTCGACATCTACCCGGCCCGCGAGGACCCGATCCCGGGCGTGACCAGCGCGCTGATCATCGAGGCCGCCCGTGCCGCCGGGGCCGACGTCACCGCCGTGCACGACAAGACCGAGATCCCCGCCGTGATCGCGGGAATGGCGAAGCCCGGTGATCTCGTTCTCACCATGGGCGCGGGCGACGTGACCGACCTGGGCCCGCTGATCCTGGACCGCCTGTCGCAGTGAGGGGCTGACGCTCATGCCGTACGACGTCGAGAAGCCGGAGGAGCAGTGGCGGGAGGAACTGACGCCCGCCGAGTACGCCGTGCTGCGCCAGGCCGCCACGGAGCCGGCGTTCACCGGTGAGTACACGGACACCAAGACCAGGGGCGTCTACTCCTGCCGCGCCTGCGGCGCCGACCTGTTCACCTCCGACACGAAGTTCGCCTCGCACTGCGGCTGGCCGTCCTTCTACGACCCGAAGGACACCGACGCGGTGGAACTGGTCGAGGACCGCTCCCACGGCATGGTCCGCACGGAGGTGCGCTGTGCCCGCTGCGGCTCCCACCTGGGACACGTCTTCGAGGGTGAGGGCTATCCGACCCCGACCGACCAGCGCTACTGCATCAACTCCGTCTCGCTGCGGCTGACGCCCGCCGAGGACTGATCCTCCGCGGGCCCGGCCGATGGACACCGACGACCCGGCAGAACCAGCCCCGGACAGGATCCGGCCGGTCGAGGCCGAGCGCCATCGGACACCGGATCGTGGCTGATGTTCCGTACTGAGGCCGCTGGGGGCACCGGGACACAAGAGGCCGGTGCCCGACTCGTTCCGGTTTGAGATTCTGTGAGGATGTGGGGTGTGGCGCGCTGGATCCAGTCCCGTCGCGGGGCCCGGTCCGCCGACAGCGACCGTCGCGGTGCCGGCGACGGCGGAAGCGGGACGGCGTCCGCACGAGGCGGCGATGCCGCTCGGGGCGTGGGCGCGGGCGACGCGGCGCAGGGCCTGCCCGCCGCCGGTGCCATGGCGGCCGGCCCGCCGTCGGACGTGCTGCGGGAGGCGCTGGCCGGCATCGGCACGACCCTCGACGAGGCCACGACCTGCGCCGAGCTGACCCGGATCGCCGTACGGCTGGCGGGCGGATCGGCCGCCGTGATGCGCCGCGGCGGCGCGACCGTCTCCGGGTACGAGGCGGTCAGCGGCGACGTCGGCGTGCTGCCCGACGCCCGCTGGGCCGCCGCAGTGGCCCGCGAGGCGGCCGTACCGGCGCTCGACGCCCAGCCCGAGCCCTGGGTCGAGCACACCGCCTCCCGGAACGCCCTGTGCGTGCCGCTGACCAGCGGCGGCGACGCCTACGGCGTTCTGGTGTGGGCTCGCTCCGGGCAGCCGCCGCTGCGCGCGGAGGCCGAGCTGCTCAGCCTGCTCGCCGAGCGTGCCGCCTCCCACATCCGGCACGCCCGCACCTACGCGAGCGTCCACCGCACCGCCGGCGATCTGCAGCGCGCCCTGCTCGCCGAGCCCGGCCGGCCGCACCCGAACCTCGACATCGCCGTGCGGTACCTGCCGGCCGGCGGAGGCGTCCTCGTCGGCGGCGACTGGTGCGAGACCGTACGACTGCACTTCGGGCGGACCCTGCTGGTCGTCGGCGACGTCATGGGGCACGGCCTGGAGGCCGCCGTCGACATGAGCGCCTACCGTTCCTCCCTGCGCTACATCGCCTCCGCCGACCTGCCCCCGCACCGGGTCCTGCGGCAGATGGACGAGATCGCCTCCCGGGAGGCCGAACTCAGGCCCGCCACCTGTCTGCTCGCCCAAGTCGACCCGGGGCGCCGCCAGGTCACCCTGGCCAGCGCCGGGCACCTGCCGCCCGTGCGCATCACGACCGACGGCACGGTCTCGATGGTGCCGGTGCCCGTCGGGCCGCCGCTGGGCACCGGGCTCGGCGGCTACGACTCGGCCACCCACGCGCTCGCCGAGGGGGAGACCCTGGTGCTGTTCACCGACGGCCTGGTGGAACGCCGGGGCGAGGACATCGACCGGTCGCTGGAGCGGCTGGCCGCCGTCCGCTTCCCGGGCGGGGACGGGCTGGACGACGTCCTGGACACCATCCTCGGCCGCCTGGACGCGCGGCACGCGGAGGACGACGTCGCCGCGATGGCCTGCCGGCCCCACAGCAGCCGTACGGCCCCGCGCACCT
>NZ_JCAJZW010000010.1:0-186264 GCF_059510455.1 Streptomyces sp. NTD91 | reverse complement strand
CGCGTCGGCCGAAGACTGACCATGGAAAAGGAACAGAGACGCGCATCGTCCTGATCGGCCCACCGGGTGCGGGCAAGGGAACCCAGGCCCGTGTCCTGGCCGGCCTTCTGTCCGTCCCGGCGATCTCCAGCGGGGACCTGTTCGGCGCGGAGACCAGCCGGGGGACCGCGCTCGGTGAGCTGGTCCAGCGGCACACGGAAGCCGGTGAGCTGGTGCCGGACGAACTCACCGCGACGGTCGTCACGCGGCGCCTGCGCGAACCCGACGCGGCGGACGGCTTCCTGCTGGACGGCTTTCCCGGGACCATACGGCAGGCCGAACTCCTGGAGGAGACTCTCCGCCGCAGTTCAAGGCGGACGCGGTCGCGCTGTACCTCTGTTCCATCGGGTCGGACGCTGGTGCCGTCGTGCCCCTGCAGGATTCGGGTGCGCCGGGGGCCCCGGCCGCGTCCGCGCCGAGCAGCGCAGGCCGCCGGCTTGGCATCCTCGCTGCCCGCGACCTCGTTGCTCTGGACGGCGTACACGGTCCCTCATGCGGGGCCGCGCCTCCGTCCTCGGTCAGATGAGCCAGTTGTAGATGTTCCAGCCGTAACCGATGGAGGTGCGGGCCAGGAAGGGCGCTGAGGCGTTGCCGGTGCCCCGGTACAGCCACAGGCCGCCCTTGCTGTCGCGGGCGACGAGGTCTGCCCTCCCTGACGGGGGCCCAGCCGCTTGTTGCGTACCGGGTGATGGCGATGTCGGTCGACAGCGAAGTGAGTGCAGCGGAGAGCCTCAGGCGGCGCAGCCTCGCTTCATCGGCAGTGCGGTCGCGCAGCGCCTGCCTTCAGCCCAGGTGCCACAGCGCATACGCCGCGACGAGCAGGAGAAGTCCCGCACCTGCCATGGCAGCACCCAGGAACCGCAGACAGCCGCGAGGGCCAAGATTTTCGCCATGGGCGGGTGCCGGACGGCCGCGCCGGGCACTTTCCGGGGCGGCCGCGTGCGGGTTCGGCAGCGCCGGTCAGTTCCGACGGCGCGCCGACTCCTCCAGCTGTTCCACCAGTTCCGCAGCCATGGCCTTGATCGTTTCCAGCCCCGAACGTCCCCAGGGGTGCGGGTCCTGGTCGACTACGCAGATCGTGCCGAGCACCACGCCGGTGCTGTCTATCAGCGGTGCGCCCAGGTAGGAGTGGATGCCGATCGCGTCGACCACGGGGTTACCGGCGAACCGCGGGAAGTCCCGGATGTCCTCCAGTACCAGCGCCCGGCGGCGCTTGACCACGTGCGGGCAGATGCCCATGTCGATGTCGCGGGGCATGACGCGGCCGGGCACCGGGTCCTCCAACAACGGCGGTCCCACATGGACCGTGGTGTCCTGTGCGACGCTGTACAGCCCTGCGAAGTACTGGCGGTCGGCGTCGAGGAAGAAGTTGACCCCGGCGTAGCAGCCACCGGTACGGTGTGCCAGATTCCGTGCGAAGGCGTCGAGTTGCGTATCCGGACGGGCTTCGATACCCAGCTCGCGCAGCCGCTCGGTTCGGGTACGCGCCTGTGGGTCCTCCGGGGGAAGGAGCAGGTGGCGCAGGGCGATCCCGGACTCAGGCCCGGAGGAGTTGGTCGGTGTCGCTGCCATGGGAACTCCTTGTCGTGAGCAGATGCTGAATCAGTTCGAGCAGCACGCGGATGCCCGCGCTCTGGACGCGGGCGTCGCACAGCACGACCGGCACCTCCTGCCTGAGGTCGAGAGCGGTCCGCACCTCCTCCGCGCGGTAGCGGTGGGCGCCGTCGAACTCGTTGACGGCCACGACGAAGGGGATGCCCCGCCGCTCGAAGAAGTCCACCGCTGCGAAGGAGTGCTCCAGCCTGCGGGTGTCGGCGAGGACCACCGCCCCCAGCGCTCCCTCGGAGAACTCGTCCCACATGAACCAGAAGCGTTCCTGCCCTGGCGTGCCGAACAGGTACAGGACATGGGACGGACTGAGCGTGATCCGGCCGAAGTCCAGGGCCACCGTGGTGGTGGCCTTGTTCTCCACTCCGTCCAGCCGGTCGGTGGCCGCGCTGACGGCGGTCAGTATCTCCTCGGTGCTCAGCGGCTCGATCTCGCTGAGCGCGTTGACGAAGGTCGTCTTTCCCACGCCGAACCCGCCGGCGATGAGCACCTTGATTCCCACCGGCAGGACTCCGGCGGGCAGCGGATCACAGTCGTTTGAGGAGGCCATCGCGTACCGCTTCCAGGAGGTCTCGATCAGGTGGTGCGGAGTGGCCCGGGGAAGGCGGGGGCGCATCACCTGCGACCACCGCGCCTCCCTCGGCCAGATCGGACAGCAGCACCTTGACCACGGCGGCGGGCACCTGCATCCGGGCCGCGACCTCGGCGACGCTCACGGGCCGCTCGCACAGCGCCAGCACCTGTGCATGGTCCAGTCCGAAGGCGCCCTGCGTCTGGGCGCCAGTGGCCTGCACCACGGTCACGAGCGTGAAGTGGGACGTGGCCCTGGTCCGGCCGTCGCTCACGGTGTAGGGACGGACCAGCCGCCCGACCGATTCGTCGATCAGCGGTCCGTCTGGGAGGACCGGCGTCATCGGTTACCCCACCGGGTGCCGGGGCGGTGTGGCCAGGTGCGGGCGCACGCTCTTCACCATCATCCCCATCTCGTAGCCCAGCACCGCTGCGTCCGCCTCGCGTCCGGCCAGCACCGCCAGCACCGCGCCGTGCCCGGCGGCCGAGACGAACAGCAGCGAGGTGCTGAGTTCCGTCACGATCTGTCGCACGTCACCGCCGTCGTCGAAGTGTCGGCCCGCGCTGCGCGCCAACGAGTACAGCCCACTCGCAAGCGCGGCCAACTGGTCCGCGGCGTCCTCGTCGAGTCCTTCCGCTGCCTTCACCAGCCCGTCCGAGGACAGCAACAAGGCACTTCGGGTGTGTGGCACCCGGTTCACCAGACCCGTCAACAGCCAGGAAAGGTCTTCGCTCGCCACGATCGTGTACTCCTCTTCGACGGAAGAAACGGCTTGTTGGACGGGGCCGGGGGCCTTCAGAACGGTTCGGCTGTCAGTGCGTCTCCGCTTCCTCGGCTCTGCGCAGTCCGGTCTGGAACGCGGCCATCAGGCCCGGGTCGTGTGCGATGTCCTCGGCGGCACCGGCACCGGCGCCGGGGACCGGGTGCGGCAGTTCGGCGGCGTGGTCCTGGCGGTGCCGCCGAGGCAGCCGCGGACGGTCGTCCTCGCCGTCGGAGGGCACCGGGGCGGGCTGGGTTCCGGACTCGGACACGAGCGGATCCGCAACGACGCCCACCACTGTGGCACGGGGGTCCGCCGTCTCGGGTTCCACCGGGTCCTGCGGCCCGGCGTCAGAGGCCGGGACGGTGTGGTGGACGGACGCGGGAGCTGCGGGCTGTGGGCCGAGCAGAGCCTTGGGCAGCACCATGACGGCCTGCGTGCCGCCGTAGACGTTGCTCAACAACTGCACGGCGATGTCATGCCGCTGAGCCAGGGCGGAGACCACGTACAAGCCGATCCGGCCGTCCTGCAGCAGCTCGCCGAGGGCGACCTTGTCGGGTGCACTCAAAACGGCGTTCATCCGGTTGCGCTCGGCCGGGGACATGCCCAGGCCCCGGTCCTCGACCTCGATCGCCACCCCCGCGGCGACGGGCTCCACCCGCACGTGCACGGTGGTCTGGGGCGGTGAGAAGACCGTGGCGTTCTCCAGCAGCTCGGCCAGCAGATGGACGACGTCGACCACGGCGTGGCCGCTGACTGTTCCATCGATGGGCGGCACCAGCTTGACCCGAGCGTACTGGTCGATCTCTGCGACGGCGGAACGCAGCACGTCGGTCAGGCCGACTGGGCGGGTCCACTGGCGGTGGGTGTTCGCGCCGCCGAGCACGGCCAGGTTCTCGGCGTAGCGGCGGATCCGGGTGGACAGGTGATCCACCCGGAACAGCCCCTTGAGCAGGTCGGGGTCCTCGACCTCGTTCTCCAGGTGGTCCAGCAGGCCGATCTCGCGGTGCACCAGGGACTCCAGGCGGTGCGCCAGGTTGGCGAACACCTCGAGCTGCTCCAGTCGGGAGCTGTGTTCCGCACCGACCGCACCGGCGGCAGTCTCCAGCAGGGCTGCCTCCGCCTCGTGCCGAGCCGCAGCGATCTCGAATCCAAGGCGGGAGAGTTCGTCCGGGCCGGTCTGCGGCGGCAGTTCCGGCCGGCGCCGCACAGCCCGCTCCCCAGCCCGCAACCGGCGGCACAGCGACTCCAGTTCGGCCCTTCCCTCCGCTGTGGTGCGGGTCAGCTCGGCCAGCTCGGCACGGTTCCGGTCGGCCGCGCGGGACAAGTCCGCCCAGTGCTTGGTGACTGCTCGTGCCTCCGCCAGAGCCCGTACGCCCGCGATCCCGGACGCCACGGCGCCGATGAGGACCAGGCCGGCGAACACCGCGCCCTGGTCCGCCCGGTCCAAGTGGCCATCGCTGATCAGCGCGGTGGCCACCACACCGGTCACGGCGACCACGCCCGGCGGCAGCACGGCTCCCAGCACCTGACGCCGCCTCAAGGATCTACCTCGTGACTCGGCCGTCACACGGGCGGTCATGGGTGACACCTGCCGGTCGTCCGGCGGCGTGGAAGGCTCAGGCATAACAGTCCCCGGACAGTACGATGATCGGACCGGGCGCGCACGTTACCGCGTACCAGGACTCCGGTGTCAGCCCCTGGCGCACACAGAGATCGAACCGTTGTCCTTCGACTTTCGCTTTCGGCGCGCCCGTCCCAGCCGTGCGAGTACACGGCCATGAGCACGGGGGACAGGATCATGCCTGCGGCCGTCACCGTGAGGCGGGTGCGGATCGGCTTGCGCGACGCATCGGGAAGGTACTGGCAGGCCGTGCCACGGCGGTCACCTCGGCGCCGCCGGTTCCGCCTGCGACGGTTGGGCACACCCGGCTGCCGCCGGCCCAAGATGCCCGGAAGCAACGCCTCGTGCGCAGACGGCGTGTCCGCAGGGCGCTCCAGGCGATGGTGCTGCCGACGGCCGCCGTGGGCATCTACGTGATCAGAGGGCTGCTTCCTGTTCCTTGTACTCGCAGCGGTAGTGGACGCGGTCGCGGATCGCAGAGGGTTGCATCTTGCGTCCGCACAGAGTGCACTTCACCCGCCCTCGCAGGACGTAGGTCCGCCGGCTGCTTCGCCGGTTGGGTCGTTCCTGCCGCTGGTAGAGGCGGGCGCGTTGCCTGCGCGCCCGCTGAGACGAGCGCATCGAAGCGGACGGAGTGGCTGTCGGTGAGGTGCACGGAGCGGTCGGGCAGGTCGAGCCCGGTCGCGGCCACGCCGAGCAGCCAGCGGGCGTTCAGGTCCCGGCTCCGCGGCAGCTGCACCCGGTCGGTGCCGATCCATCCGGACAGCACCGCCTTGGACGGCGGCGGACGGTCGCAGGGTTCGTGCGGCTCGTCACCGATCAGCACGAGCTCGCCGGTGAACCCGTTCGCCCGCAGCGACTCCGCGGTGCGCAGGCCCGCCAGCGACGCGCCGATGATGGCTCCCTCGGTTCGGGCCGGTCATTCCCACACCTCCCCGACACCGGCCGCCCGACCCAGGGTGATCGCCTGCATCGGGCAGGCCACAGCGGCCCGCTCCGCGGCCCGGTCGGACTCCGCGTCCGGCACGGGGTCGTACTCCAGCGACTCCGTGCCCCGGAACCGGGACACCTTCGGCGCCGCGTACACGCACTGCCCGTAGCTCCGACGGCGGTCAGGTCGACAACGACCCGCATGACAAGCGCCCTTCCCGGTAGCGAGGACCGTCGCATCCATCAGGAGTCGGCCGCGGCGCGCTGCGGTCCGGCTTCCCGGAGCTCGGCCTGTTCTTTCTTCATCGACCAGACGGTCCACAGCGTCAGCCCGCCCATGAAGGTGACCATGAGCAGCTGCGAGACGTTGGATGCGACTCGGATCGGCAGCAGGTAGACGGCTGCGATGCGCAGCGAGGCGTCGATCAGCAGCGTGGTGCCCCAGACCAGGGTGACGCGGCGCCAGCGGACCCGCATGGCACTCGTACGCGCGATGGCCTGGAACTGTGCCGCCTGCTCCGAGCCGGCCTCGTCGGCGAATCGCAGGGCGGCGTAATAGGCGAGAGGACGCCCGACAAGGCAGCTGCCGACGAGCACCAGGCCGGCTGTGGCGGACTGCGCCGAGTCCTTGGCGAGGACGAACCGGGCATCACCAGTGGTGAAACCCAGCAGTAGACTCGCGCCGAACAGGAAGACCAGGAACAGCGCGAACGGGTCGATGCGGCGCTGGCGGATCGCCACCCAGAGCACGCGTAAGCCGGCGACGGCGGTGCCTGCCAGCAGCGCAACGTAGGTGTTCGCACCGAGCAGTTCGGCGGCGAAGTAGGCGATGACCGAAAGGCCGACATCGTAGAAGAGCGTGGCGACCATCGCACGCACCACGGAGCCGGACCGCCGTGCGCTGGTGCCGGGTTCGGTGCGGGCAGCCGGACCGGACGGGTTCGAGGACATGGGAACTCCCAGTCGTGAAGGGGCAGGAGGAGGGTTGACGTTCTTTTCCGGGCCGGGAAATGAAGGCAGCGACAGTCGGCGGAATTTCCCGTCTCGAACGATGCCGACGCTATGTCAGTCCGCGGTGCCGGACATGCGGCGTCCGCCGTAGATCCGGGTGGAGTCGTTTCTCCACCCGGATCTACACCACTCGCCGCAGGACGTCCGTGCCGGGAGGTTCTAGCTTCTCCGCCAGAAGCACCTCGAACGTGCGGATCAGCGGAGGCGATTGTGGTGAGCGGTCCGGTGGAGATCGTGTCGGTCGTGGCGGCGGTGGGCTGCCTGCTGGTCCGCCGCATGGCCGGGGAGCCGGCACAGGGCAGGCGGATGCCGTTGCTGCCGGCCGTGCTGGGCCTGATCGGCTTGTCGGAAGTGTCCGGGGTGGTCCGCACGCCGTCGTCCGTGCCGTACCTGCCCGCCGCCGCGGCGATCAGCGTCGCCTTCGGAGCACTGCGCGGCGCCGGCGTGCGCATCTCCCGGCACGACGGCTACGCCTTCGTCCAGTACACGGGCATCACGGTAGCGCTGTGGGCACTGAACCTGGCGGTCGGGTTCGGCGGGGAGTTCGCACTCCACTCGTTCGACCCGAAGGACGCGCGCGCGACCGGCGACGGCCTGCTGCTCACCCTCGGGCTGGGCATCCTGGCCGAGGGCCTGGCGGCCCTCTACCGATCGATGCGCCGCGGCCATCAAGTGATGTGGGGCCAGAACCAGGTGTCCGGATGGAACACTCGATCCGAGGCGCCTCGCGACCACCACTGACGATCTGGACCCCGCCACGATGACCAGCACCGAAAAGCGGCCGACGGCTCCGACCGGGCCCTTCTGGGACGAAGTGGTCCGGCCGTTCCTTACTGTCCTCGCGATCACCCTGACCATCGCCCAGTGGCCGTCCCGCCGCATCCTGCTGCCCACTCTCGCGCTGCCGCTGTTCGTCCTCGCCTCGATCGGTGCGGTCGCATCGCTGTTCCCGTGGACCCGACTGAGCAACCGTCAGCGGCTCGCCACGACAACCGCCTCGATGCTGTCCGGTTCGATGCTGCTGCCGCTCGTGCACGCGACCGACGCGGCCTCGCTCCTCCCGTACATCGCCGCGTCCACTGCGGGCCGGAAGCTCGACTCCCCCCGGGCCGCCATCGGCGTCGCCGTGACCGGTTCGCTCGTCGCGACCGGCGCGACCTGGCTCGTCCAACTCCGGGTGCCCGACGCACCGCAGTGGCCGTGGTGGGCCTTGTTGTCCGCCGGCCTGCCCGTCTACATCGGAATGTCCACGCGGTACCGGCTCGACGCGCTGCGCAGCGCCGAGCACGCGGCTGAGGAGGCCCAGCGCGCCCGGGAGTCCGAGGCACGCGAGGCCGCGCTGATCGAACGCGGACGCATCGCCCGCGAGATCCACGATGTGCTCGGCCACTCACTGTCCGGGATCGCGATGCAACTGGACCTGGCCGACGCGCTGCACGAGGGCGGCCGAGAGGAGGAGGCAACAGCGGCCGTGCGCCGGGCTCGCGCGCTCGCCGTGGACAGTATCGGCGAGACCCGCCGCGCGGTGCACGCCCTGCGCGCGGACACCCTGCCGCTGCCGGACACACTGCGCCAACTCGCCGAACAGCACGGGGTCGACTTCGCGATCACGGGAGCGGGTGGTGAAAGCGATGCCATCGGTGCCGAGGCGACGCACACGGTCGTCCGGGCCGCGCAGGAGGCGCTCACCAATGCGGCCAAGTACGCTCCGGGCGCGGAGCGCAGCATGCGCCTGGCCCTCACCGCCGACCGCGTCACGCTGACCGTGCGCAACGGGCCCGCAACCGGGCCCCGCCCAGGCGAGTTGGCCGGCGGCACCGGGGTGGGCCTGGTCGGCATGCGCGAACGCGCCGCCCTGCTGGGCGGGACCCTGCAGGCGGAGCCGACCCGGGAGGGCGGCTGGACCGTGGAACTGGAGCTGCCCCGATGACCGGCAACCGCACCGCCGCCATCACCCTGGTGGTCGTCGACGACCAGGCGACCATCCGCGAGGCCCTCGCGGTCATGCTCGACCTCGCCGAGGACCTGACCGTGGTGGCCACCGCGGCCAACGGCGCGGAAGCGGTCGCGGCCGCCGAGGGGCACCATCCGGACGTGCTGCTGATGGACCTCAACATGCCGGTCATGGACGGCGTGGAGGCGACGCAGCGGATCCTCCGGGACCGACCGGACTGCAACATCCTCGTGCTGACCACCTTCGACGACGACGAGTCCGTCCTGGCCGCGCTGCAGGCCGGTGCGAACGGCTACCTGACCAAGGAGGCCGATCGCAACACGATCCTGAACGCCGTGCGCACCGTGGCCCAGGGCCAGAGCGTGCTCGCCCCCGAGGTACAGCGCCGCCTGCTGACCCTCGCCTCCCGAGCCGCGCCCACACCGGCCACTCCGCAACCGGCCACCGCCCCGTCCCCGCGCGACGACCGGACCGCCGACCTGACCGCGCGGGAACGCGAGATACTCGGGCTGATCGGCGAGGGCCTGCGCAACCCGGAGATCGCGGCGCGACTGGTGATCAGCGAGGCCACGGTGAAGACGCACATCAACAACCTGTTCGCCAAGGCGGACCTGCACTCCCGCGCCGACGCCGTCCGCTATGCCCTGCGCCACCATTACCAGGAGAAATAGAGGCAGGCCGAAATCTCGTCACGGCACTTGTAGAGGCTGGATTTCGTGGCACAGTCTCAGCTCGATTTTCAACCTGGACGGTTCACCTGATCCGCTGATCTTGGTTCGTTCCTGGGACAGCAGGCGGCTGTTCTTCACGCTTCGAGGTATCGAGCAACGCCACGTGAAGGAAAGGCCGCTGGTGAAGAGTCTCGCCCAGCACTGCGCGAGGCGGGCGCGGACCTGGCCGCCGGTCCGGGGCCAGGGGAGGACTCGCGCCGACCCCGTCGACACCGCGAGAGTCGTCACACGGGCGGAGCACGGCATCTGTTGTCCCGTTGGCGTGTTCGTCCCCGACGCCCAGGCACGCGTTTGGGTAGCCCAAGCTCTGGATCCGGACCACGTTGTCGGCCGGGCCGATCTTCTGGATGTCCCAGCCGAACTCCCGCCGCTCGTAGCGCAGCCAGTAGATCCAATTCAACCTGGACGCTGTGGGCCTGAGATCGCGTCGGACATCTCGCGGTGGCAGTAGCCGTCCGGGCGGCCACCGCGGCCCTGCAGTCAGGCGGGCACGGGGAAGGAAGGGGCGATGGCCCCCTCCGCATCAGTCAGCTTGCGGAGTGCTCTGTGGGGAGTCTGCGCTGAGAGTCACCTCCCGCCAGCCGTCGAAGGTGCGCGACCGCCAGTTCGTCGTGGGGAACGACGGGGCAGAACACGCGCTGCGCCACAATGCGTGCTCGACCGCCTCTTTCTCGCAGATCTCGCTGAAGGTGCGCGTCCGCTCGTTGGTGGGGTGGTCGAAGAGCGCGACGCGGACGGTGGTGACGTGGCGGGGAGCGATCCGGGCCAGGGCGGTCATGTCTGAACCTTCCGTCCCGGCGGAGCCTCGAGGTGGGACACAAGACGGCTGCCTCATGGCGACAGGTACGTTGCGCCCGGCTGGTTCGACACGGGGTGCCCGGCGGGCAGCTCCGAGTCGTCGATGGCGATCACGGCTCGGACACCGATGCCGGTGCTCGCCGCGAACGCGGCTGCCATGTCCTTGACCTGGTCAAGGCTAGTGCCGCGGCAGGCAACGTTTGCCCGTCAAGGAGCGGCATCCGGTGCGGCGAGAGTGCGTGCCGGGCGTCGCGACGGGGCGAACGTTGCCTGTTGCGGCACCAGGGCCGTGAGCCGATGTTCGCTGTGCTGCTGAGCAGTGTCATGGTGACGCCGGGCAGCACCGGGCCTGTGGCCACACCACGGTGCCGTCATGGGCGCCCGCTGGTCAGCTCCGCTGGAAGAACTCCACCTCGGCGAGCGCGACATGCCGCCCCCTGGAGAGCCCCGTGACCGCCCTGAGCACCAGCCGCACCTTCACCACGTTGTCGATCCCAGTAGCGACGGTCTGGTCTCCCGCCTTGTCGCTGAGGCCGACGTCCTCGTGGTGCACCGAGCCGTCCGCCGAGGTGACCTCCATGTCCATGCGCAGCGCCCGCGCCTCACGGGCGTACACCTCGGGCTCCTTCGACGCGCCATTGGTGATGATGAGGTCGACCAGCCGGAACGGCTTGCCGAAGGCGAACGTGATTGAGGCTCCGGCCCCCGGCGCCCCCCAGTAGCGGTTGCTGAGCCCGTCCGTGGTGTCCTTCGCCGGATGCCCGGGCACCTCGGCGTCGGCGTGAACGGCCACCGGGGTGATCGCCTTGGCGCCGCTGAGCTTGTCCCGGGTGTCCTCGATCAGGGCGCGCCCGGCGGGCAGCAGGAAGAACCCGCCCACGCACAGCGCGAGGATCACCGCCAGTGTCACCAGTACCCGGATCCAGCGCCCGGACCCCGCCCGGACCCGGCGCCGGAACGGCCAGATCGTCCGCCACCAGGGCAGCTGCTCATGGGCCGCCGCCGGGGTCAGCGGGCTGGCACAGCGGCGGCAGAACCGGCGCTCCGGCGGATTGGGCGTGCCGCACACCGGGCACGGTTCCCCGGCCGCTTCCTCCGGCGCGGCCACGGACCGTACGACCGGCCGCGGCGCGATCGGCTTCGCCGGCTGCACGGGCGCGGGCTGTGCGGGGGCCGGCTGGGCGGCACTCGGTTGTGTGGGAGCCCGTGGCGTGACCGGCGGCCGCGTGGGAGCCGGTGACGGTGCGGGCGGTTGCGTGGGGGACGGGGGCGGGGCGAAGGGCTGTGCCGAGTCGGACGGACGTACCGAGGGCAAGGGCTCGCCGTCGGGGCGGTCCGAGGACGCCGTGGGTGCGCAGGAGCGGTCCGCACCGCCGTGGTTGCCGGGGCTCTCGCTGCCGGTGCCGCTGCCTGTGCCGATCGGGCCGGCGCTCTCCGGGGCGGCGCCGCTGCCCGCGGAATTCCGGCGCGACCTATCGACGGCTCGGCCCGTGCGACGCTCATCGGTCGTTCCGGCGCGTGCGGCACCGCCGGGTGTCGGCGCAGGCGCAGGCGCCGGTGTCGGTGTCGGATCGGGTTGTGGCTGCGCTCGCGGTCCGTCGCCCTCCGCCGGAGGCGTGGACGGTGGCGGAGGCGTGCGGGTCGGTGTTGGTTCAGGAGTGGGCGACGAGGCGGACGTATCTCGCGCGCCCTCTTCGGACCAGTCCAGATATGAACCGCAGTTGCTGCAGAAGTCCTCAGCGGCGTCGTTGGACGCCCCGCACGCGGGACAGGCGCGCATCACGTCAGCTCCCCTCGTCCGCGGGCGGCCCGGGCAGGATCTCCACCCGGCACGAGACATGCACCGGGCACAGGGACCGGGCGACCTCCCGGACCCGGCCCGCGTCCACGTGTGGATCGCGGCCCGGCCACACCCGGACCACGATCTCGCCGGACGGCTCCGGCGGCAGCTCGGTGCCCGCGGCACGGGACCACACCGCCTGGCCGTCACCGACGACATCTGCGTTCACCCCGAGGGTGAGCCGCAGCCGCTCGACCAGGCCACGCCGGGTGCCGCGCCAGCGGTGCAACTCCACGGCGCGTGTCACCGCCTCCCGGCGCAGTTCCGCAGGCCACCCGGCATCGTCGTCGGCGCCCACCCACGACGCCAGCCAGGCGACGAAATCCAGCGGCGCCACGCGCGGGTCGAGATACGCGGGCAGATTGTCGAGGGTCGAGAACACCGGGGCGAGGACGGTGTCCAGGCCCCCGGTGAAGCGCTGGGCGAAGTCGTCGTCGGCGTAGAGCGCGGGCAGCAGCCCGCCGATCGGATGCCGGCTCGGCAGTCCGGGTACGGCCGCACGGCTCATGCCCGGCCTCCGGGTTCCAGCGGCTGTACGACGACCTGGTGCTGGTAGGAGAACACCAGCGCGCCCGCGGTCACGTCGATGCGGTCCACCGGCGTTCCGCGCCGCCCGGTGATCGGGTCGGCGGCGAACAGCCGTATCTCCTCCACCAGCGCGTTGCCGGTGGCGCGTTGCAGCAGGCCGAAGATCTCGCCGTACTGCACCGGCCGCCCGAACGGCCAGCCGGTGCCGTCCGGACCGCCGCGCAGCGGGTTGAGGTAACGGAACAGTGCGGCCAGGGCTGCGCCGCGCACCCGGTCGGTGTCCTCGGGCGCCGCCGCGAGCCGGGCGACGACCGTGACGCCCTGGTACACCGGCGGCTCCACCACCAGCCGGGTGCCGATCAACCGTCGCTCGTCCAGGCTCTCGGTGATCGCGGCGAGTACCTGGTCGGAGGGGATCAGCTGCTCGAAGCGGAGCCGGTCCCCGTCGTCAGCGACGGCGTCCGGCACCACCAGCACCCGTACCGCGCCGGCCCCTTCGGCCGCCGGCAGACAGCGCACCCGGCGCACCGAGGGAGCCGCCTGTCGGCTGATGATCTCGTAGTCCTCGGCGGTCACCGCGCGCTCCTGCATCCGCAGCGCGTCCGGCGCCCGCAGCTTGGCGTTGGCGACGGTCTCGCCCTCCACCCCGCCGCGTGCCGCCTCCCGGTTGGTGACCCGGGCGACGTACGGCACGGAACTGCGCAGCACCGAGATCGCGCCCCGCGTCACGTTGCCGGCCGGGCCGCCGCCGGTGCGATAGCGGGACACCCGGATGTGGGCGCCCTTCTCGGGCACCGCGCCGCACAGCCGAAGCGTGCCGTCCGGCTCGCGCAGGGCCGGCGGGAAGGTGAACTCGCCGGTGGTCGCGTCCACCCGTACGTGCCGGTCGTCTGGGCCGGAGCGGCCGAAGTGCTCAACGGCGCTCCAGCGCTGCCAGCCCTCGGCCGAGGAGACCTCCACCACCGGCGGCTCGCCGTCCAGCAGCACCGGCGGCCGGCCGAGCCGGAACACCTGGCCGGGCACCCCCTCCGAGGTGCCGAGCGGGACGTCCGTCACTGTCTCGGCGTGCTCCACCGCGATGGTGCCGCCGACCGTGAACACGGACGCCTCACGCACCGTCGGGGACTCCGAGTAGAACGGCTGGCCCGGCTCCGGCTCGGTGACCCGGCAGCGCAGCCAGCCCGCACGCGTCCCACCGATCACGGACGCCGTGTGCCCGGCGGGGACGTGCACGATCACCTCGCCGGGCCGGTTGAGGCCGCCCGTCGTGTCCGAGCCGGTCTCGCACGCCAGCCAACGACCGCCGTCCCAGGCCTCCCACACCAGAGGCGGCTGGCGCGGGTCCACGCCGACGCCCTCCACCCGGCTGTCCAGGCGTACGGCGACGATGCACCGGGGTACGGCCGTGGGCAGCCCGAACAGCACGGCGTCGCCGGGTTCGGGCGCCGTCCGGAAGCACCGTACGTCGCGGCCTTCGCTCAGCTCACGGGTCCGCTCGGTCTGCTCGCCGGTCCGGGGCGCGGTCACCAGCCGGTTCAACTCGCTCGGCAGGATGCGCAGTTCGTCCGTGGTCGCGAACACCACGGGCTCCTCCGCCTCGCCGTCGCCCGTGGTCACCTCGGTGCCGGGGGGCAGCGTCACCGTGTCGGGCTGCGGCGCGGACAGCCAGAAGTCGACCTCGGCACCGGCCGCCGCCGGCGGGAACAGGCGGATGCCCAGCAGGTCCAGGAAGGCGGTGTAGTTCTTGTCGGGCACCCGGTTCAGCCGGTACAGCAACTGGTCCACGACATACGCGAAGGTCTCGATCAGGGTGACACCGGGATCGGAGACGTTGTGGTCGGTCCACTCCGGCGCGCGCTGTTGCACGTACCGTTTCGCCTCGTCGACGAGTTGCTGGAACCGTCGGTCGTCCAGGTTGGGGGAGGGCAGGGCCATCAGTCCGCGACCGCTTCCTCGGCCCCCTCCTCGGAGGGGATCGTGTAAAAGGGAAACACCAGGTTGCGCCGGTCGTTGGTGGACCGCACCGTGTAGCGCACGTCGATGTACAGGGTTCCGTCGTCCACCGCGTCGAAGGCCACCACCACGTCGTTCACGCTGATCCGCGGCTCCCACCGCTCCAGCGCCTCGCGCACCTGCTGGGCGATCCGCCCCGCGGTGGCGCCGTCGCCGGGTGCGAAGACGAAGTCGTGGATGCCGCAGCCGAACTCCGGGCGCATCGGGCGTTCTCCTGGCGCGGTGCCGAGCACCAGCCGGATCGCCTCCTCGATCTCCCGTTCCCGCTCCACCATGGCGATCCCGCCGGTCGGCCCGACCCGCAGCGGGAACGCCCAGCCTCGCCCGATGAACCGCTCGCTCATCACAGGCCTCCGATCCGGACGTTCAGGGCGCCGAGCTGGATCGTGGCGCCGCACGTGGTCTGGTCGCCCGCCCGTGCGGCCGGCAGCCCGCCGATGAGCACCTCGCCCGGGGTCAGGCCGGCCGGGTTGGGCATGACCACGTTCCCCGGGCCCAGGGCGGCGTGCGGCGGCACCACACAGGTGTGCAGGCTTCCCACGACGGCGGCGGGACGGCCGCCGATCAGCACGCGCGCCACCGCCATGGCGGCGCCGGGCGGCGGGGTGGCGATCACACCCCCATGACTGGTGGGGTCGCCGGTACGGGCTGCGCCGGGCATGCAACGGGCTCCTCGAAGCGGTTCGTGGCCCCCAAGGGGCCTGTGACGACAGGAATATGACGACAGTCAGAGATAGGCTGGGAGTGTCAATTGATACGCACGAGATCCGCCTTCAGCACTCCGAGCAGACCGCCGTCGAGCGTGAGGTCCGTGTGCCCCGCGACGCTCACCGACCGGCCGCCGACCCTGACCGTGTTGGTGCCGTCGATCTCCACGGTGCCGCCCTTCACGCTGACCTTCCCGGTCTTCGCGTCGAGCGTGATGCCCTGGCCGTCCATCACCACGGAGGACAGCGCCCGTCGGCCGCCGGCCGCGTACACAGTCAGCTCGAGCCGGTTGCTCCGGTCGTCCAGCAGCACCTCCAGCCGCTCGTCCGCGGTACGCAGCAGTACCCCGGACGGGCCCGTCGGAGGATCCAGCAGCTCCAGCCGGTGCCCCGAACGTGACACCAGAGAACGGCGGTTGACCTTGCCGCTGGTCTCGTCCACGAGAGGCACGTCGTGCTTCGAGGGCCGGTCCACGCCGTTGTACAGACCGCCGATGACATACGGACTGTCCAGCAGGCCCTGCTCGAAGCCGACCAGCACCTCGTCGTTGACCTCGGGGCTCACCACACCGCCCCCGCCCTTGCCGCCCCACTGCACCGTACGCACCCAGTCGGTCACATAGGTGTCGTCCAGCCAGGGGAACTTGAGCCGTACCCCGCCGCTCTGCGCGCCGCCCGGCTCCCGCACGTCCGTCACCACCCCGATCGCGAGGCCCGGCATGCGCGGACCCCGCCCCGGCGCATTCGCACCCGTCACGAGACCGGCCAGGGACCGGTCCGGGCTGGCGCTCACCCACACCGTGGTGCGGTAGCCACCGTGCGGTTCCAGGGTGTGCTGCACCGCCGTGGACGTGTACTTGCCGGAGAACGCGGGTCCCACATTGCCGAGCGCGACCGGCCGGCCCGCCCGCAGCCGCGGATTGCCCTCGGCCAGCGCCTCCAACTCACCGAAACCCGCACTCACCTGACCGGCGACCGCACCGGCGGCCGCCGTCGTCTCGGCCTGCGTCCGGTACGGCGTGTCCGTCACTGTCAGCTTCGCCGACTTCCCGAACCGGGCGCCGAACTGAGGGGCCAGACCGGGCAGTACGGTGTCGCTGGTCACCGACTGCTGCCGGGCCACCAGCGGCGTCTTGGTGGTGACGTCCCAGCCGCGCACCTCGACCTGGGACGCCCCGTCCGCCCCCGACAGCGCGGCCCGCAGCGCCAGCAGATTCCGCCCGTACTCCAGCACCATCGGACTCCGCGTCGCCGGAGTCGACGGCGCGGGCGCACCGGAGGCCTTCTCGGGCTTGGTGAACTGCAGCACGCCCTTGTCGTCGACCCGCACCTGCGCACCGCTCTCGCCCGCCAGATACTGCAGGAAGTCCCAGTCGGACACATTGGCCTGCGACAGCTGCTTGTACGTGACCGGCGCCGCCTCGACCTTCCCGACCGGCAGCCCCGCCCCGGCGGCCACCTTGCGGACGATGGCCGCGGCCGTCATGTTCCGGTACGCCACCACCTTCCGCCCTCGCTGCAGCCGGTGCGCGACGGAATAGGCGCGGACGACCGTGAACGACCCGGTGCCGTCCCGGTCGATCTCCACCGCCGTGACCTCGCCGTTGAACAGCCGCTCCCGCGCCTGCCCGGCCACCGTCACCACCGACACCCGCAGCGGGGTGCCCAGCGTGATGCCGGTCGACTTCAGGAACTCGTGATCGGGATCGCGGTAGGTGAGCACGGCCGTGTCCGGAAGGCCCACGTTCTCGTCCACCACACAGCTCACCAACTGCGCGGCCCAGATCTGCGGCAGCTCACCGGGCGCCTCCACGACGGGGTCCGCCGCGAAGGACCGGCCGCCCCGCGCCTCGGGTGTGGTCACCGCTCCTCCTCACCGTCCGCGTCCCCGAGCGCCGGCACCACCAGCTCGGTGCCGGGCACGAGGGCCATCGGGTCGTCGATTCCGTTCGCCTCCGCGATGACCCGCCACGCCGTCGCGTCGCCGTACTCCCGCCAGGCCAGCAGCGCCAGGCCGTCCCCGGCCACGACCGTGTGCGTGCTGCGGGCCGTGCGGGCGCCGGACGTCGGGTTCTGTCCCGGTGGGTCGACGCTCGCCTCCTCCACCGACAGCGAACAGGTCGCCCGCAGCGGTTTGCCGTCCACGTCGAACAGCGAGTACGTCACCGACAGGCTGGAGAGCACGCCGTCGAACGACGTCGTCCGGGCCGTACCCCACTCGAACCGCACCCAGGGACTGGCCGGTTTCTTCCGCGCGAGGCTCGCCGGGCTGGGCACGCACGCCTTCATCAGCGTCTCCACCGCCTGCTCCACCGAGTTGTCATGGGTCGAGGTCGCGTCGAGGAAGACCTCCAGGCTCAGCTGCCGCGGCCCGCTGCCCACGAACTCCGGCAGCGCCGACTGCCCTGCCATCCGCGACGGGGTGCGCCGCCACTCGGTGGTCTTGCTCAGCTGCAGGGTGTTGGGATTGAACTGGAGGTTCAGCCGCGCGATCGTCCCTCCGGGCTTCGCGCCGACCGCCGCCGGGGGTTCCTTCAGGGTCAACTGGGCCCTGGCCCGGCTCGTCCGCATGGCAGGCATCAGGAAGGCCTCAGTCCCTCGTGGGCGATCTCCAGCGTCTCCACCGCCGCCTGCGAGGAGGAGGGGTCGAACGACGGCCCCTGCCAGCGCACCGGCACGATGCCGAGCACCTGCCAGCTGATGATGCGGGTCAGATCCGGCTTCAGCGCCACGATCTCGCCGTCCTTGGGCTCCACACGCCGCAGCGTCTCGTCGAGCCAACGCGCGATCTTCGTCGTGTCGGCGGTGACCGGCCGGCTGAGGGTGATGTTCGACCAGGTGACCCGGCCGGGCAACTGCCAGGTGAAGCCGTTGTTCCCGCCCTCCGCGTAACTCTCCATCTCCACCTCGGCCCCCATGCCGGAGCAGGTGTGGAAGGCCCCCAGATCGTTGCCGCCGATCGCGAGCCGGAAGAACACGCTCGTCGCGAAGATGTTGTCCGTCATCCGTTGGTCATCCGTTCCCAGTCCTCAGCGGCGTCCGTCGTAGGGGCGGCCCGCACGTTCGCGGCCACGCCGCAGATCGGCGCGGAGCAGCCGGGCCAGCGGGTCCAGCAGCCGCCGCGCCAGCTCGTCCAGGTCCACCACGGGCTCCTGCCGCGCTCCCGCCGGTCCCGGCCTCCCGGCGCCGGCCGTCCCGGGCACCGGCGGCGCGGAGGACGACCGTTGCCGCCCTCGCGGGGGCACGGCCGTCACGGGCACCCCGGCGGACACGGCGCCGTCCCCGGCTCGGGCCGCCTCGCGCTGCACGGCCGGCCCCGTGGGGCCGGCGGCCCGCGGCGCCGCCGTCGCCGGCGCGGTCGGTGCGGTACGTGCGGCGCGGACCACCGGCACGAGCGGGGCGCCGGCAGCCGGGGCGTACGGCTGCTCCTGGAGCGGTGGTGCCTGCGGATCGGACAACGGCAGGCTGAGCGGCCGTACGGCCATGTCGCCGCCGGCGGTGGTGCGTTGGACGGGCGGAGCAGGCCGTACGACGGGTACACCCCGTGCGACGGGCGGGCTCGGCTGCCCTCCGGGCACGGTCGGCCGGGTCCGCGGTGGACCGGACGTACCGGAGGGCGGGTCGGCGGACCCCGACGGCACCGGACCGGCAGCGGCGCGCTGTACGTGCGGCACTTCGGGACCCGGCACGGGCGAGGGCGCGGATGCGCTCAGGACAGGGTCCGGAGCGCGGCGCCAGGACGCGGCGACGACGGGTCGCTCGGCTGCGCGGGTTCCCGTGGGCGGCGCGACGTCTTCCGGCGTGCGGGTGTTGACGGTGAGCGGGCGCCCGGCGAGCAGGGCGAGGCTGCGGGGTGCGGACCGCTGCCCCTGAGCCGGGAGTGGTCGGCGCCGGATGACACCGGGTGTGTCCGCACCGTCGGTGCCGGGGCCGGGCCGGGCAACGGTGACCGAGCGGGCGACGACCAGCGGCGCCGGTCCACGTACGCCTGCGTTGTCCGCCGCCGTGGTCCCACGGGCCGGCGTTCGACCGCCGGTCGAGGTCACGGCGCCTTCCGCTGCGCCCGCCGGTGTCGACGCCGACGCCTCGCGGGACGTGGGTGCCTGGCCCGGTGCGGGGGACGGGTGTGTCTGCGGGGTCCTGCGCTGCACGGCATCGGTCGCGGAGGCGATCCGGGTGAGGACGACCGGCTCCGGCCGGCCCGCGCCGGCTGTCGTCGCCGACTCGCCGGTCGAGGTCGCCGGAGGATCGGGTGCGGCGGCGCGTTGCACGGCACCGGGTCCGACCGCGTTGGAAGGCGCCGATTGCGGGGCGACCGGAGTGACCAGAGGCGCGGCGGGAGCGTCCGAGGCGCTCGACGTGGGGTGCGCAACTCCTTGGATCACAGGTGAGCCCGGGCTCCCGCCGCTCTCGGTGCTCGTCGCGCCCAGCAGCGGCGCGGAGGGCTTCCGGGCACCGGAAGCGGTCGCGGGCGTGTCCGTGACGGTGCGGTCCGGGCGCACCGGGGTGCGTTGGACGCGCGGGAGGGCCTCGGCGCCACCGGCGGTCGGGAGGCCGGCCGCGCCACGGGGGCCGGCCGGGGGTGCCGCGTCCGCGGTCGGCGGCATCGCGGACAGCGGCGCCCCGAGTCCACCACCTGCACGGGCCCGGGCGACGGACGGCTCGGGAACGGTCGCCGCGGTACGGGGCGTTCCGGTCGCCTGGGCCTGGGTCAGGGTTTGGCTCTGGGGCTCGAGCCGCGGCCGGATCTGGTGCGCCGGGCGGATCTGGAGCGTTGCGGCGTTTGCGCCGTGCGGGCCCGGCGTCGCATCGGTACCAGGAGCGCTCGCCCTGCGCTGCACGATCGGGAGTTCCGGTCCGGCCGACGGGTGTGTGCCGGTGGTCGGACCGGTCTCCTGGGTCCCGTCGGTGGTCAGTGGCCTGGCGGTGGCGGGCAGTTCCGACAGGGGAGCGCCGAGGGGCGCCCGGCTGTCGGGGCGTGCCGGGCCGGCGGTGCGCTGCACGGGAGGCACGGGGTTCGGCGTTGCTCCAGCCATGGTTTCCGGCACCACGTCAGGGCCCGCAGCGGGGAGAGCGGCCGCAGGGGTGGGCCGAAGGACCGCGATGCGGCGCACCGGCGTGGCCGGCCGCCGGGCGACGGTCAGCGAAGGGCCGAGCGGCCGAGGGCGCACGGAGCGGGTGCCGGTGGTGCCCGACGCGCGGGCCAGGGCGGCGGAGACGTCGGGCGCCGGCGTGGCGGGGGCTGTGTGTTCCGTCGTGCCGTTCGTGTCCTGACCGTGCGGCGCGGTGCGGCCGGTGTGCGGAGCCGTACCGGGGCCGGAAGCGGGCCGGGGCGCGGTGCTGTCTCCCGCGGAGCGGGGCACCACGGCGATCCGTCGCACGACCGGCAGGTCGGGGTCGATGGCCCGGCGACCCGGGTCGGCGGCGGACCGCCGTACGGGAGTGTCCGGTGCGGCGACGGTCACCAGGGGGCCGGCGGCAACGAGGCCACGGCTGGGCGACGTCCCGGCCGAGCACTGGACGGAATGCGGAACGGCCTGGCCGGACTGCCCGCCCCGGCCCGAGGCCGCCGAAGCGGTCGCGCCGGCTCCGTCACTGCTCCCGACGCCTCGAGGAGTCGCGCTCCGATCCGCAGCCGCCGTTCCGGCGGAGCCAGGCGAGTCGCTGCCCGCCCGCTGCCGGGACCCGGAATCCCGCCGCGTGCCGGTGCCGTGGGGCCGGGCCCCCGGTCGTGCCCTGCGGGGCACCTGAGGCACGGGCGCAGCGGACTCCTGTTGCGCGCCGGCCGTGTCCGGACGCGGCTCGCCGGGTTCCTCGGCGCGCGGACTGGTCTCTGCGGCCTCTTCGGCCTGCTGACGCGGTACGCGCAGCAGCAGGGGGCCGCCGGCGGTGTGGGTGGCGCGCGCCGCGACCGGACCGGTGACGCCGCGCACCAGGCCGACCGGCGCGGAAGGCAGCAGTGCGTGGCCGAGACCCGCGTCGAACGACGGGTCCTGCCAGGACGCGAGACCCGAGCGGAAGGCGAGGCCGTCGCTCACACCGAGCGGGACGCGGGCCACCGTCAGCGTCGGCGGCGGCGTACGGCGCCACCCGCCGTCCCAGTCGTGGGGCACGGTCGGGCCGGCTGCCACCGACGCGGGCGCGCCCACGGCACGCGGCGCGGCCTGCTGCGTGGAGCCGGGACCTGCCGGGGTGCCGCCGGCACCTGGCGCCGTGGCCCGGCGGCGCCGTCTGTCCCGCCATGCCATGAGCTCAGCCACCTTCGTTCACACGGGTGTTGATACGGGCGATCTCGGCCACCCACTGCCGCCGCTCGGCGTGGGTGAGGTCGAGGATCTCCTCGCGCTGCCAGTGGAAGTGGTAGGCGATGTACGCGATCTCCTCCCGCAGCCGGGGGAGTGCGTACGTCACGATTCCCCCAGGCGCCCACCCGAGAGGTCGACCTCGAAGCCGCCCTCGCAGTGCGGGCAGACCACCGCCGCGCGGGTGTGGCCCTCGCTGTTGACACGGCGGTAGAAGTCCTGGAGGAACGCGACGTCGGTGGCGTACATCCGCTCCACGATCCCCGCGTGCACATCGGTGAGGGTGCCGAGCCGGGTGATCACCTGGCTCAGCAGCACCACACTCAGATATGCCGGGTTCTCCTTGACCCGCAGATCGATCTGCGGCCGCAGCTCGTCCCGGGCGGTGGCCAGACGCATGGCGCCGTGCCGGTGGAGCGTGCCCGCCTCGTCCACGTAACCGCGCGGCAGCTCGAACTCGAACTCGGTGCGCAGCCCGTGGTCCTGAGAGGGCGCGGGTCGGGCGGCCGGAGTCTTCGGCGGGGCCTGGGGCTGGTCGGCCGCCTGAGCGGGCGCCGTCGCCTCCAGGAACTCCTCCAGGTTGCCGGCCGTGACGGTACGGCGCCTCATTCGACGACGATCTCCTCGAACACGATCGTGACGGTCTCGGTGGCCGCGGAGGACTCGCCGGCCTTGAGGGAGGGACCCTCCCACTTCGAGGCCCAGCCGTTCATCAGCTGGATACGGCGGACCGTCTCGCCCTTGGTGTCCTTGATCTCGATGGTCAGGTTCTGCCGGGCGGTGTCGACGGCACCGTTGTTCAGCGTCTCCTTGATCCACTTGGTGAACTCGCTGCTCTTGTCGAGTCCCCGGGTGATCGTGATCTCGCCGGCCTGTCGTGCCCCGGGCTGCTTGCGGATGATCTGCTTGCCCGTCGACGTGACCTGCTTGACCTCGACGACCTCCTCCTCGACGGAGAAGCCGCTGATCTCCTGGATCGACTCGACCATGTACCCGCCGAGCTGCACGCCGAAGACGTGAGTGGAGAGAGCGTCGCCTTCTGCCATGACTGTCTGTCACCTTTCCTTCGCGGACCCGCGGGTCACTCGTCGATGAGGCTGGTGCTGTCGGAGAACTGGGCCAGCCGGAACACCACGAACTCGGCGGGCTTGACCGGACAGACGCCGATCTCACAGACGACGCGTCCCTGGTCGATGGAGGTCTGCGGGTTGTTGTCGCGGTCGCACTTGACGTAGAACGCCTCTTCGGCGGTGCGGCCGAAGAGCGCGCCCCGGCGCCATTCCTCGGTGAGGAACGCGGTGACGTTGCGCCGGATGCTCGACCACAGCCGGTCGTCGTTCGGCTCGAAGACCACCCACTGGGTGCCCAACAGGATGGACTCTTCGAGGTAGTTGAACAGACGGCGCACGTTCAGATAGCGCCAGGCCGGGTCGGAGGACAGGGTGCGGGCGCCCCAGATCCGGATGCCACGGCCGGGGAAGGCACGCACGCAGTTCACGCCGATCGGGTTCAGCAGGTCCTGCTCGCCCTTGCTGAGCCGGACCTCCAGGTCCACCGCGCCCCGGATCACCTCGTTGGCGGGCGCCTTGTGCACCCCGCGCTCGGCGTCGCTGCGCGCCCACACCCCCGCGATGTGACCGCTGGGCGGGACGGTGGTGTTACGGCCGGCCGCCGGGTCGAAGACCCGCACCCACGGGTAGTAGAGGGTGGCGTACCGGGAGTCGTAGCCCGCTTCCTCGTTGCGCCACTGCCGCACCTGCTGCGCGGTGAGCCCGGGGGGAGAGTCCAGGACGGCGACCCGGTCGCCCATCTGCTCGCAGTGCGAGATGACCGCGAGCTGCACGGTGCGCACGCCCTCGGCGTCGATGTCACCGCGCTGGTAGGCGCCCATCAGGTCCGGGACCGCGACCATGGTGATCTCGTCGATGCTCTCGAGGCCGGCGAAGCCGGTCCGGGCGGAGGCGTCACCGACGTACTCGGCCGGGTCGATCCGGGACACCGCCTCGGCGACGGGCGCCGCGGGCGCGGCCGGGGCGTCGGGCACGGCCACCGTCTGGCTGGCCGGCCGCGTCTGCGTCGCGTCACGCTGCTCGGTGACCTCGACCAGCTTCGACGCGCGCAGCTGGGTGACCACATAGCCCTTGACGTTCTTGCGGGTGGAGACGTCGTACGTCTCGACCACCTGCTCGCCCTGGCGGACCAGCAGTTTGAAGCGGTCCTCGGGCGGGTTCTCGCCGTCGGCGTCGGCGATCTCCACCGACACTCCGGAGGTACCGGGCCTGGCCGTGATCTGGAATCCGCCGAGCGACAGCGGCTGGGCCGCCCGGACGTCCCGGGGCCCCTGGCCACCTCCGGACGTGGCGGCGCCGTCGGCGGAGCCGCCGATGCGCACCACGTAGGCCGCGCCGCCGCCGTTGGAGAAGTAGCCGTACACGGCGTGCGCGAGGTACGTGCCCTCGGTGAACCCACCGAACAGCTGGGTGTACTGGTCCCAGTTGGTGACCAGGGTCGGTTCGTGGAAGGGCCCGCTCTGGGTGAACCCGACGAACGCGGCGACGGCGGTGCCGACCCCCTCGATCGGGCGGGCACCGGACTGCACCTCCTCCACGTACACGCCCGGGGTGAGGTACGTCGGCATGCTCGCTCCTTCACGTTCCATCGGATCACCTGCGTCGATGCCGAGTCTCCGGGGCGGATCAGGCCCGGCGGCAGGGGCGCCGGTACCTTGCCGGGGGCAACCGCACTGCCTTTCCGGACGCCCGCGCGGACCGCTGGGGAAGGAACGGCGTCCCGGGCCGCCCGAGTTCGGCACGGGACCGGCCGGTGAGGCTCCTCACGCGCCCAGGACGTCCGCCAGATACGGCCCGAACTCGCTCTCCAGGACCAGCCGACCGAGCTTGCGGTACTCCTGCACCACCGCCGTCACCAACTGCCGCATGGTCAGCGGGCCCCCGTACTCCGCGGCCAGATAGGCGGCGGTGACCGCGCAGGCCCGGATGGAGCCGCCGGCCAGTTCGAACCGGTCCGCGCAGAAGCCGAGGTCCAGGTCGTCCGCGCGGGGCAGCCGGGCGCCCAGACACCTGTCCCACAGGGCCAGCCGCTGGGCCGCGTCGGGCACGGGGAACTCCGCCACCACGTCGAGCCGGCGGGTGAACGCCTCGTCCAGGTTGGCCCGGAGATTGGTGGTCAGCACCGCGATCCCGTCGAAGGACTCCATGCGCTGCAGCAGATACGCCGACTCGATGTTGGCGTGCCGGTCGTGCGCGTCCTTGACCTCCGAGCGCTTGCCGAAGATCGCGTCGGCCTCGTCGAAGAGCAGGACCGCATTGACCGCGGAGGCCTCGGTGAAGATCCGCTCCAGGTTCTTCTCGGTCTCGCCGACGTACTTGTCGACGACCGTGGACAGATCGACCACGTACAGATCCATGCCGAGGTCCGCGGCGACCACCTCGGCCGACATCGTCTTGCCGGTGCCCGACTCGCCCGCGAACAGCGCGATCACGCCGCGTCCCCGGCCGCCGCCGGGCCGCATCCGCCACTGTCCGAGCACCTGCTCGCGATGGCGGGCGCGGACGGCGAGTTCACGCAGCCGGCGGTGGGTCGCCTCCGGCAGCACCAGGTCGTCCCAGCCGACCGCCGGCTCCACCCGGCGGGCCAGCCGGGCCAGTCCCGCGCCGTTCTGCGCGCGTACGGCGGACCTGAGGTCGTCGGGGCGGACCGGGTGGCCCGCCAGCGCGGCGGAGCGCAGCGCCGCGTCCGCCGCGCGCCGCAGCTGTCCGCCGTCCAGACGGTGCGCGGCGACGGCCCGGGCGAGGGCATCGGTGTCGCCCGCTACGGCACCCTCGGCGTCGGCCAGGGCCAGAGCGTGCCGCCAGCGCGCGGCCTGTCGCTCGAGGGAGGGCGGAGCCACCGGCAGGACGACCGGCGTGTCCGGCCCCCATGCCGGGTCCCAGCCCTCCCTGCCGTGGGTGAACAGCGGGACGCCGCGCAGCGCCGTGCACAACGCGCTGACGGCACAGGCCCGTTCGGCCGGTGCCCCGGGCAGTGCCTCCAGCGGGCCCAGGACGACTCCGGCACCGGTGAGGCGGGCCTCCAGCGCCGCGACCCGGGCGAGCGCGGGCACCTCGCCGGAGCGTCGGGCGAGTGCCGCCGCGTCGAGGACCAGCGCGCCCAGCCCCACCGCGCGCAGGGCCGCGCCGGCGAGTCCCGGCGCGTCACCACCCCGGTCGAGCAGATGCACCGACCCCGTTCCGGTGCGGGCGGCACGCGTCGCCCGGCGCACCTCGTCCACGTCGGCCGTCGGGTCGTCCGCAGGCTCGCCGAGCACTCCGGCGAGCCGGGCGTCCGGGTCCGTCCCGCCCAGCAGATGGCCGGTCACCCGGTCCGGTACCGCGAGCACCCGCGACAGCGGTGGCCGCTCCGGCTCGGTGACCTCCAGCAGTCCGCCCGCGACCAGCGGCGCTCCCGGTGCGAGGCGGAAGCGGGCGGCCGACGCAGACGCGAGCCCGCACAGCTCCAGCGACAGGGCGACCGTGGGCCTACGGCGGGTCAGATCGTCGTTGAGATAGCCGTAGAGCCGCTCGAAGCGGGCGTCCAGGTCCGGTGCCAGCGCGATCAGCAGCAGGTCGGTGTCGAGCGGCGACAGCCCGAACCGTGCGGCGAGCGTGCCGAGCACGGAATCGGGTGGCGGGGACAGCGGCTCATATCCGGGCACGTCGAGTCCGCCGGGATCGTTCAGGATCCGCTCCACTGCCTCGGGGGAGAGGTACTGGCCGCGGTAGGGGTCGTCGGGGTCGGGATCGACGGCACGGCGGGCGGCCACCGCGTGCCGGACCCGCTCCTCGACCAGCCGCAGCCGCTCCCACAGGGGATCCGTGCCGGCCGCGGTGACGACATCGGCGGGATACGTCACGGCTGGCGGCCCCCTCTGCGGCGGCGGGCGGACGCCGGGTGCCGCTCGCGCGGACCGGCGAAACCGTCCGGCCCCGGGTCGCTCACGCCCTCGTAGCGCAGCCGACGCCCCGGCACCGGATCCCCGTCCTGCCGCTGATCCGTGTCCTGCCGGTGTGCCCCGTCCTGCCGGTGATCCGTGGCCCGCACCACGAGGCCCTCGGTCACCGGCGGCGCTGTCGTCCTGCTCGCCCCGGCGAGTGGCGCGCGCACCCGCACACCGAGCGATGCCTTCAGCTCGCCGCCGAGTGCCGACCACACATCGGAGGCGGACGGGCCGTCGGGCCCCGCTCCGGCGGCCTCCAGCGAGACGGTCAGGCCCAGTTCGGCCAGCGAGCCCGTGAGCAGCCGCTCCGGCAGCGCGTCGACGGCCACCAGCGTGGCCAGCACCTGGGCCAGCAGCCGATGCTCGTCCTGCGGGCGGCTCGCCCACGCCGTGACCAGGTACGTCAGCTCGAACCAGCGGGGCGGGGTGCGGCGGGCCACCACACGTCCGTCCGCGTCGTACACCTCCCCGGCGCCGCTGCCACGCCGACTCGCGTCCTCCCGGATGTCGTACAGGAACGCACAGACGGTGGGGGCGTTGCGGCGCGCGGCCCAGTCCCGGGTCGGCGCGTCGAGGACGATCTCGACCCCGGACGCCTCCAGCCCCGACTCCGCGAGCAGACCGCGCAGTGCCTCGTCGACCTCGTGGATCACCGGCGGGTCACCTCGTCCGGCGGCTGCACACTGCCGTTCACCACCAGGAAGTCGGTCTTCACCGGGGAGAATCCGGGCCCGCTCGCGCTGATCGTCCGCGGGCCCGTCTGGTCCTTGGTGAGGATGAGCAGCTGGCCGATGAACGTGCCGTCCGGCCCCGGCACGGTCGGTGCCGCGGCGGCGGTGATCCCCGGCTTCCAGGTGAAGCGCACCGGGACGCCCGGCGGGAAGTCCTTGCCGCGCACCGAGGTGACGAAGCCGGGCTTGCCGATCGGCGGGACGGCGACGATCTTCGGCTGCAGGATCCGCAGCGTGGTGTGCGTCCGGTTGTCCCGCGGGTCGGCGTCCGTGCCGGTGGTGGTGAGGGTGCCGGTGACCCGACCGGTCAGCGCGTGGTCGGGGGAGAGCACCACCCGTACGACGGCGGAGTCGCCCGGTGCCAGGTCCGGCAGCGCACACACCCACCGGGTGTCGCAGCCGGCCGGCGGCCCCCCGTTCGGGATCCCGGAGGGCAGGCCCATCCGCAGCCGCAGCCGCAGCCCGGTCGCCAGGGCGTTACGGCCGTTGCGCACGGTGTACGTCACCACGACCCGGCCGCCGACATAGCCCGGGTCGGGCTGGGCGGTGACCCGGACGCCGGGGCCGGCCTCCGGGGCGGGCGGGGGCGGCGGGGTGGGCGGTGTCGGCGGCGTCGGAGGCGGAGTGGGAGGCTCGGCCTTGTGCACCGGCACCACGGTCCGGGCGGTGTTGTCGTCGGGCTGCGGGTCGATCACGCTCCCGGTGACCGACCAGCCCACCGGGTGGTCGCCGACGGCGAGCCCGGTCAGCGTCACGGTCACCGGCACGGTCGTGCCGGGCGGCACCACACCGATGTCGCACTGCAGGGAGGCGGCGTCACAGGTGCCGCCCGGCCGACGGATCCTGCTCACACTCACCCCGGCCGGCGGCGCGATGGTCAGCCGGGTGCCGGGCGAGGCGGCCGGGCCGGTGTTGACGATGTCGACGCGGACGTCCGTGGAGTGGCCGACGGTGACCGCGGGCACCGTGCCCGGGGCGTGCACGGCCAGGTCCACCGACTGCTGGACGCTCGGCTCCTTCTGCCGCCCCGGCAGTTCCAGGGTGAGCGCGCTCAGATGGCCGGTGGCCACATTCAACCGATGCAGCTTCTCGGGGCAGTTGACCGGCGTGTCGGTGCGTGCGCTGAAGACAATTCCGGTGCCGTCCGCGGTCCAGGCCGCGTCACGCGGCTGGTGGGGTCCGGTGACCGAGCTGTCCGGCAGCTCCCGGCGGCAGGCGTCGGCGTCGCCGCGGGCCGACTCGGGCAGCAGCACCTGGCAGGTGTCGCCGGACACGGAGGTGAGCACCATGCCGTTGTGCTCGTCGACCCGGCCGCCGCCGTTCTTGCGGTTGAAGGCGATCTGCCGGCCGTCCGGCGAGAACGCGGGACTGTCGTCGATGACCGCGCAGGTGGCGGGGCAGATCGTCGCGCTCAGATCGCGCTGCTGGTCCGGATGGTCCACCGGCACGGTCCAGATGTGCTTGTTGCCGCCGTTCCCGTCGATGGTCATGTTGCGGGTGAAGGCGAGCGTGGTGCCGTCGGAGGACCAGGTGGGCTGGGCGTCGCCGCCCGTCTGCCGGCCGGCCGGCGGCACGATCTCGTGCACGATCGCACCGGTGGTGGCGTTGGCGATCAGGATGTGCCCGGGACCGGAGGCGGAGCCGACCCCGCCCGGCGACGTCCGGGTGAACGCGACGAACCTGCCATCCGGCGACAACGCGGGGTCGGTGTCCCAGTCCTTCGGTCCGCGCCCGGCGAGCGGCATGGGCGCGGCGTTGGAGCCGTCGGCGTCGACCGTCCAGATCCGCTCGATCCGGTTGTCCGTGTCCCCCTCGAACCGTGTCACCACGATGCGCCGGCCGTCGGGTGTGTAGTTCTGCCGCTCCGTCCACGGGTCGTATCCGGCCGCCGGGTTGAACAGGGGGTCCTTGGTCGGATCGGTGTTGCTGTCGGCCGCCGGGTCCTCGTTCAGGATGGTCAGCCCGAGGTCACGCGGGTCGGCGCCGTCCGCCCGGACGTCCTGGAGGGTCACCACATGCGGACCGTGCACGCCGTTCGCCGTGTTGCTGCCCTTCGCCGAGGTGCGGTCCACCACGACATAGCCACCGTTCTGCGGGCCGACCCAGGTCGGCGTGCCGACGGCGCGGTCCTCCATGAGCACCAGGCTCGGGCCCGACGCGCGGTTCCGTACCTGGTACACGTGGTCCCAGTCGCCCTCGCAGCCACAGGTGCGGTCCGGACTGAGGAACAGTACGCCCTCCCCATCGGGCGTCCACGCCGCCCCATGGGTCCGCCAGCCGGTCGGTGTGCCGGTGAGCAGCGGCTGGTCGCCGACCGTGCCGCCGGTCACCCGGAGCCGGGGGCCCGTCGATTTGCCGGAGGCGGTGGGGGTGGAGGTGTACGCGATGAGGTCGCGGTGCCCCGGGTCGTTCACCGGGTTCCACACCGGTTCCGTCGCCTTGTCACCCAGCGTGCCGGTCACCCGGGTCGGGGTGCCGCCGGCCAGCGGGCGCACGTAGATCTGCTCCCCGAAGACCGCGTCGCTGTCACACGCGTACGCCAGGCGCTGCCCGTCCGGCGAAACCGTGGGGCTCTCCTCGTTCGCCGGCGTGTCGGTCAGCCGGGTCAGCCCGGTGCCGTCGGTGCGCACCAGCCACAGGTCGCGCTGCTTCTTGCCGTTCGGGCCGCCGGGCTCCGCCGAGTCGAACACCACGGACTTGCCGTCCGGGGTCAGCCGGGGGTGTGCCGCGTCCCGGCCGCTGGTCAGCTTGCGTACCGAGCCGTCGGGGGCGCGTAGATAGATCTGCGGATTCTTCTCGTCGCGGCGGCTGGCGAACACCATCGTGTCGCCCAGGGCCGACGGCTCGACGTCGTAGTGCGCCGGGCCCGCCCCGAACAGCGGCTCGCTGTCCTTGGTGTCGACCACCTTGCCGAGGCTGCGGTGCCCGGTGCCGGCGTAGGCGATCCGGGTGGCGGAGGCGTCGACGGCCTTGGGCTGGGCCTGGGCGCTGCCCGGTCCCGAGGCCGCCGTCAGCGCGAGCAGCGGGACCAGCAGGAGCAACGAGGCTCCGAATCTCCCCGGCCGACGTCGCCCGCCGGGGTCAGCGGTGCCGTTCACGGTCCACCTCGCAGTCTCGGAACACATGGGTCGCCCCGTCACTCTGTGTCCGAGCGGGCATCGCGCGGCAGGGCGCCGGGGACCTGCCCGGGGGAAGTGTGGGCTGCGCTTTCGGGCAACATCGCCGAGACACCACATAGGTGACGGGCGCTCAGATCAGTCCGTTGCGCAGTGCGTAGCCGACGGCATGGGCCCGATTGCGTAACTGCAGACGTGTGGTGATCTCATGCAACACGTTCTTGACGGTCCGTTCGGAGTACGACGTCTTCCGCGCTATCTCCGCGGTGTCGAACCCGTCCGCCACCAGGCGCAGCATGTCCGCCTCGCGCGCGGTCAGCGTGGACAGGGTCAGACCGTGCGGGTCGAGCGCCGCGCGCTGCAGACTGCCGACATGGCTCAGCAACTTGCCGAGCAGGTCACCGGGGAGCACGCCTTCGCCGTTGGCCAGGGCGAGCACCAGATGAAGGAGCCGGTCCTGGTCCGCCTCGGCGCGCCGCAGCACCGCCGCGACACCGCACTCGACGACCCGCTGCAGCGCCGCGGACTCGAAGGAACCGACCACGAGCCCGGTGCGGGTCGCAGGGTTGCGCTGCAACCGCTGCAGCAGGGCCATCACCTCGTCGTCCACGGAATCGACGACCACGAGGGACGCGTGTGCCCGTTCCGCGTCGGTGTCGTCCAGCAGCTCCACCTCGGGACGCTGGCGCAGCTGATGGACGACACCGATGCGCAGGACCAGGTCCTGGGCGTAGACGGCGACGGAGACCCGGTACGGCCGGTCGGCCGTACCGGCCTGATGTTCTGCTGCGGAGAGGGGCATGCGGAGTCCTGTTCCAGTGGGAGTAGGGAAGGGATGCGGAAGGCCGCGGAAGCCGAGAAGGGCACGGCGGCGGGGCCCGCCGGAGGTTCGCGGGCCGTTCCATGAGCCATCAACAGGCCTGCCGCTTCCGCAAGTCGAGTTTGACCGTGCGGGGCACGCACCCTGCCCGCATGTTGCCCTCGCACCTCTCGTGGCCGTCCGGAGGTGGTTCTACGGTCGTCGCGTGATGCCTTCTGCAGCCTCTTCCGGCCCCGGACTGCCCGGGCTCGACATGCCCGACGTGACGGTGGCCCCGGGCGGTACCGCCTCGACCCGCCTGACCGTCCGCAATGACAGTGACATCGTCGAGGCGTACACCTTGGAGGTCGTCGGTGATTGTGCGGCCTGGGCCACCGTGGAACCCGAGCGGGTCTCGCTGTATCCCGGCACCTCCGAGACGGTGACCATCCGGCTGGACCCGCCCCGCGCGCCCGAGGTCAGCGCGGGTGATGTGCCGCTGGGCGTACGCGTGCTGCCGGCCGAGCACCCCGAGGCCGTCACGGTGCCCGAAACGACGGTGCACGTGGAGGAGTTCCACGAGCTGCGCACCGAGATCCTGCCGCGCCGCCGACGTGGCTGGCTCCGGGGCCGCTACCGGCTGGCGGTGCGCAACGAGGGCAACGCCCCGGCCCGGATCGTCCTGACAGCGGAACAGCCGGGGGAGGAGCTGCGGTTCGCGTTCACTCCGGCCGAACCGACGCTGGAGCCGGGCGAGTCGGCGGAGACCCGTCTGCGGGTACGCACCGGCAAGCCGGTCTGGTTCGGCAAGCCCGTGGTCTGGCCATTCACCGTGAGTGCCACGGACATCGCGGCCGCTGAGCGTGCCGAGCGGCCGGGCGCCCTCGTTCGGCCGCCGCTGGAAGCCGAGTTCGCTCAGATCCCGATCTTCCCCAAGTGGCTGCTCGCGGTGCTCGCGGCCTTGATGGCGCTGCTGCTCGCGTGGTTCGCGCTCGTCCGTCCGGCGGTGCGCAGCGCCGCCAAGCAGGCCGCCGACGAGGTGGTCCAGCCGCGGCCCACACCCCGTGGACGGAACGGGCAGTCTCCCGGGACCGGGTCCGGGGACAAGGCGGGTACGGGTACCCAGGCAGG
This sequence comes from Streptomyces sp. NTD91, assembly GCF_059510455.1. NCBI lineage: Bacteria > Bacillati > Actinomycetota > Actinomycetes > Kitasatosporales > Streptomycetaceae > Streptomyces > Streptomyces sp. NTD91. Next base: position 154,075 of record NZ_JCAJZW010000010.1, on the reverse strand, counting down.
CAAGGGTTCGACGTCGGGCAATGGCGGGGGTGGCGGCACCGGCGGGGACGGTGGCGGTGGCGGCACCGGTCAGCAGAGTTCGGCCACGATCGACGTACAGACGTCCGGCGGGCAGAACAAGACCGGTACCTATGTGGTGCCCAAGGGCAAGGTGTTCGGGATCACGGACATCGTGGTAGCCAACTTCCAGGGCGACGAAGGCGTCATGACCATCACCTTCGGCGACCGGAAGATCACCACGATCGCACTGGAGACCTTCCGCAATCAGGACTACCACTGGGTCACCCCCATCAAGATCCTCGAGGACGCCAAGGTCGCCGTGAAGGTGACATGTGCGAAGCCCGGTACTCCGGCAACCGGCCAGCAGGCGCAGCAGTGTCATGAGGTCCTGAACGTCAGTGGCGTACTCAGCGACGTCACCCGGTGACATCGCTCCCTCGAACATCGTTCGCCTCGTAGGGCACGAGCGGAAGAGGAGAATCCCACTCCGTCCGAAAAACGGCAGAGCGCGGGATGTTTCCGGCACCTTTCCAAAAGTGCCGGAAGCCCGGAAGCAGGGGCCTCCGGCGGCTTCCGTTCGGCTCCGGTGAGTTCAACCACGCGACGCAGATGGCCAGTTCACGCGCCTGATGCCACGCCTTGCAAGTGCGAGGCGCCCTGAGTGGTGTCAAGGCGGCGCGCCGATCCGGCGTGCGCGGAGTCCGGCCCGCACGGGGTCCGGGACCACGCCGGAACCCGTCCGACGGCAATCCCCTTGCCCGCAAGGCTGCCCTCGCGTTCATTCCGCGGCCCGGCGAGTTCGGGCAGGTTGTGGTGTTGAAGTGTGTCCGGCTTCGAGGGGAGCACCCGTGCGCGCGCACGACAAGGAGAACGAGCAGAGCGACACGCGGTCCGCGCCGCGTCGGCCGGCCGGCCCGGCGCCCGCCGGGCTGGAAGCGCTGCAGCGAGCGGTGGGCAATCAGGCGGTCACGCGGGCCGTCGCACGGGAGCGGGAGGGGCAGGTGCAGCGTCGCTCCCTGGCGCACGACGTGCTGCGCTCTCCCGGCAGGCCCATGGACGCCGGGCTGCGTGACGAGATGGAGGCCCGGTTCGGAGGTGCCGACTTCAGCGGTGTGCGCGTCCATTCGGACGAGGTCGCCCGCCGGTCGGCGGTGGAGATCCAGGCCAAGGCGTACACCTCGGGGGCGCATGTGGTCGACGGCGGCCGGATGACGAAGGAGGACTGGGCGCACGAGCTGACCCACTACCTGGACCAGCAGGCCGGCCCGGTTCCCGGTACGGACAACGGCTCGGGCCTGCGCGTCTCGGACCCCGCCGACGCGGGAGAGCGCCGCGCGGTCGCCAACGCGCGCAGGGTGATGAGCGGCGGCGCGCCGGTGCAGCGGACGGCCGAGGAGCACACGAGCGGCCACCCCACCGGCAGCCACCGGACCCACGCGGCCTCGCCCGTTCAGCGGACCGAGGACGACGACCTGCGCAACGCCAAGACGCCGGACGAGATCCTCGCCGCCCTGAAGAAGTCGGGCCATTCGGACGACGACGCCTGGCAGTTGATGCAGTACATGACCTCCCAGCAGTTCCGGCCCGGTGAGGGGCAGAGCGAGTTCGACATCCTCGACAGCATCAAGCAGGCCTCGCAGCAGCGGATTGCCCCGGTCCGCAGGAGGCAGGCCGGAGAGCTGCTGGCCAAGCGGTGGACGATCCGTCACTACACGGGCCGTGATCCGGAGAACCCGCCGAGTTTCACGGAGATCGCGTCGACGTACGAGAACGCGGCCGCCGGCCGGGCGAGCGAGCACACGAATGTCGCCGACTGGCGCTCGCTCGGCAACATCAAGTTCACGTTCTACCTGGTGGCCGTGGACGGCAAGGTGCCCCAGCGCAACTGGCTCAACAACACGCACTGGTACGCGGAGTGGGACCTCGACGAGATCCCGGACTGCTGGATCTCCCCGGACCTGCTCGAGAAGATGAACAAGTCCATGGACGCCGACGCGGCCCGAGAGACGATGAAGACGGCCAAGGCCTTCCGCGGAACCGGCGCGCAACTCAAGGAACTGCTCGCGGTCAGCGCCTTCGGTAGCGGCAACGATCCGGCCACTGCCCTCGACACCGCGATCGGCGGCGCCTTCGAGCTGAAGGTCCCCGGCGGGCTGACGGTCGAGGAATGGAAGAAGAAGTAGGTCCCGGCGAACCGTCCGGCGGGGTCAGGAGGAAGCGGAGGACGGTGTCGACATCGGCGCCCATGAGCGGGGCGCCGTGCGCGAAGCCTGGAGACCGCATGGCTAGGGCGTGTTTCGAAAGTGGCGTCGTCCGCCCGGAGGGCGGGGTCCGCGGCGTCTGGTGCGGTGCATCGCAAGGCGGAGGGTCGTCCTCGTACCGGGCGTACGTGGACGATCCCGGCAACGCGGCGAGGTGCCGTGCCAGGCGTCGCGGACCAGACGGGACTTTCGAAACACGCCCTGATGTCGCCCGAAGTGGTCGGACGAAATATTCGGCAGCCGCAGGGCCGGCGGTCAGTCCAGGCTGCTCAGCAGCCTTCGGCCCTCCTCCCGGGCGGCGGCCACCGCCGGCTCTGCGAGCCCGCACAGGCGCAGGCACGACGACGCGATGGCCTCGGTGTCAGCCGCGTCCGGCTCGCGGGAGCGCCGTATCTGGATGACGACCTCCACCAGCTGGATCAGCAGTTCACCGAGCCGCTCGGCGGGCAGGCCGCGCGCGACGTCCTCGGTCGCCGCGAGGGCGCCCAGCGTGCCGTAGCTCGACTGCAGACGGCCCCGCTCGGCCCGGAAGGCGTCGAACCGCTCGGCCCGCACCTCCGGCAGCAGATAGAGAGTGCCGATGTTGAACGGAGTGCGGGAGAGGGTGCGTACGTCCATGGCGGCCACGGCGTAGAGTGCGGCGGCCGCATCCGCCTGCTCGGGCACCAGGGCCCGGATCCGGTCCACCATCTGCAGACTGGGCCGCACGGACGTCGCCAGCAGCTCGGCGAGGATCTCCTCCTTGGTGGCGAAGTGGTAGTAGAGCGAGGCCTGCCTGATGCCGACACGCTCGGCGATCATGCGGGTGCTGGTGCTGGTGATCCCATGGGCGACGAAGAGCGCCCCGGCGGCGTCGAGGATCTGTTCCCGGGCGGAGGCGCCGGGGTCGGACGGCGGCGTGTGCCGGGGCCTGCCTTGACGGGGACGCGTCGTCGTCATGGCTCCATCCTGCCACCAGGTGTCCGCCAGGCGGCCTCCGGTCACGCGGACGCCGTGTACGCCCGCCAGCCACCGAAGCGGGTGATGTCGGGCGCGCCCGCGACGGCGTACGGCTCGACGAGGAAGCCGCAGACCTGCCGCCCGTCGGACAGTTCGACGGTGCCGATGGTCATCGGCGCGGGCACGGCGGCGGTGAACGCCCCGAACCCGGCAGCGGGCAGCCGCCAGATCTCACCCTCGACGCCCGTTCGTGCGTCGCCGCCTGACGCCGAGGCGTGACCCGTCCCGGCGCCGGCGCCCCGGCCGCCCTCGGTGACCCGGAGCAGGCCGGGCTTGGGCGGCTCGGTGGCCAGGGCGTACAGCCGGTAGCCGCCCGCGGTGCGGGCCAGGCCGGTCAGGGTGCCACCGGCCTGCACCAACTGGGCATTGAGGGGCTGACCGGTGAGGTGGGCGCCGACCACGAACAGGTCGAGCCCGGGGCCGGCGAACCGCTCGGCCAGCGCGGCCAGGGCGCGGTCGGAGAAGGCCGGTCCGGTGAACATCACGCCGAACGGCAGGCCGTCCACGAACCCGGCGGGAACGGCGAGCGAGGCGCAGTCCAGCAGGTTGGCGAAGTTGGTGAACCGTCCCAACCGGGCGTTGGCGCCGACCGGGTCGGCCGCCACCTCATCAAGGGTGGGATGCCCGGTGGTGGTCGGCGTCAGGAGAGCTGTACAGCCGTCGAGCACCGCGCGTCCGGCGGCGCCGAGCGCGGCGAGCCTGGCGGCGTCGGCGGCCCAGTCGGCGGCGGTCTTCTCCCGGCCTGCCAGCACGATGGCGGCGACGGTCGGATCGAGGCCCGCCCCGATCAGGTCGCGGTGCTTCTCCAGATGCGCGCCCACGGCGGCGTACCGCTCGGCGACGAACGCGCCGCCGTACAGCAGTTCCGCGGCCTGAAGCAGCGGGGTGATGTCGGTTTCGACGATCTCCGCCCCGGTGCTCGCCATGCGGGCGACGGCGGCGTCGAAGGCTTCGCGCCAGCCGTCGGCCATGCCGTTCAGATGCTCCCCGGCAGGTACGGCGATCCGCGGGCGGGCGGGGGGCGGCGGGAGCTGGGTGCCGGTACGGGAGAGCGGATCGGCCGGATCGGGGCCTTCGGCGAACTCGGCTGCGGTGCGGGCGAGTTGCAGGTCGCGGGCGAAGACGGTGACGCAGTCGAGGGTGTAGCAGGCGGGGACCACACCGGTCACGGGGACCAGGCCCTTGGTGGGCTTGACGCCGATGATGCCGTTGAGGGCGGCGGGCACCCGCCCGGAGCCTGCCGTGTCGGTGCCGAGCGCGATGTCGGCGATGCCCAGCGCCACCGCGACGGCGGATCCGGAGGACGACCCGCCGGAGATGCGGGCCGCGTCCCAGGCGTTGCGCACCGCGCCGTAGGGGCTGCGGGTGCCGACCAGGCCGGTGGCGAACTGGTCCAGGTTGGTCTTGCCGAGCACCACCGCGCCGGCCGCGCGCAGCCGCGCCACCGCGGGCGCGTCGGACCGCGGTTCGTAGGCGTACGACGGGGCGCCTGCGGTGGTGGGGAGGCCGGCCACGTCGATGTTGTCCTTGACGGCCACCACCAGGCCGGCCAGCGGCAGTGCCGGGTCGATACCGGCCACCTCGGCGAGCACCTCTTCGAGTGGCCTGAGGCTGATCCAGATCTCGGGCCGGCCGACGCTGTCGATGCGGTCGTAGGCGGCCTGGACGCGGGCGGTCGATGCCATGGCGTTCATGCCCGCACCGCCGCGAGGATCTGGCCGGGGGCGACCTGCTCGCCGGGCTTGACGTAGATCTCCAGCAGTGTCCCGGCGGCGGGGGCGTTCACGGTGGACTCCATTTTCATCGCCTCCAGGGAGAGGATCGCATCGCCGCTCGCGATGGTGGCGCCCGGCTCGGCGGCGATCTGCCAGACGGTGGCGGTGTACGGTGCGGTGACCGGGACCGCCCCGTCCGGCAGGGTGACGGCGGCAGTGGCGGTCACGGGTTCGGGATCGTGGTCACGGTCGAACTCTCCGGCGGCTCGCCAGCGTTGCCTCTCGGACTCGAAGGCGGTGCTCTGCCGCCGGCGGAACGCGGCGATCGAGTCGGCCTCCGCGGCCAGGAACGCGTTGTACTCGGTGATCGAGAAGGTGCCTTCCTCGGTCGGGAAGTCACCGCGCCCGGCGTCGGCCTCGGCCCGCAGTTCGAGCAGTTCCTCCGCGGTGACGGGATACCACTCGATGCGGTCGAAGAAGCGCAGCGCCCACGGCGAGTCCTGGAACAGGCCGCCCTTGCGGAACCGGTTCCAGATCTGCACGGTGCGGCCGACGAACTGGTAGCCTCCGGGGCCTTCCATGCCGTAGATGCACAGGTAGGCGCCGCCGATGCCGACGGAGTTCTCCGCGGTCCAGGTGCGGGCCGGGTTGTACTTGGTGGTCACCAGGCGGTGCCGTGGGTCGAGCGGGGTGGCGACGGGGGCGCCGAGGTAGACGTCGCCGAGGCCGAGCACCAGGTAGGAGGCGTCGAAGACGGTGCGGTAGACGTCGTCGGCGGTCCGAAGGCCGTTGACCCGGCGGATGAACTCGATGTTCCACGGGCACCACGGGGCGTCGTCGCGCACCCCGGCCATGTACCGCTCGATGGCGAGCCGGGTCGCCGGGTCGTCCCAGCTGAGCGGCAGCCGCACCGTGCGGGAGGGGACCACCAGTTCGTCGCTGGGCGGGACTTCGTCCTCCAGCTCGTGCAGCAGGGCGGTGAGGTCACGGGCCTTCAGCCGGCGGGCGTCGGTGTGGATCTGGAGGGAGCGGATGCCCGGGGTGACGTCGAGGATGCCGTCGGGCGCGTGCGCGGCGAGGGTCTCCTGCAGGGCGTGGACCCGCATCCTCAGGCCGAGGTCGAGGACCATGGGGCCGTACTCGACCAGGACGTTGTCGTCGCCGTCCCGGCGGTAGGTGACGGTGGGGCGGGCATCGGTGGCCTCCAGGCGGCCGAGAACGCCGTCGTCGCCGTCTCCGCCCGTACTGATCAGCGTGGGGGAGGCGCGGCGGGCATCGAGGGCGGCCGCCTCGGCTTCCCTGACCGGTACGAAGCGGACGGTGTCGCCGGGGCGGAGCTGGCCGACTTTCCACAGTTCGCCGCTGGCGACCACCGCGGGGCAGACGAACCCGCCGAGGGACGGCCCGTCGGGGCCCAGGACGATCGGTGTGTCGCCGGTGAAGTCAAGGGCACCCACCGCGTACGGCGTGTCGTGGATGTTGGAGGGGTGCAGCCCGGCCTCACCGCCGTCCTGGCGGGCCCACCGCGGCTTGGGACCGATCAGGCGGACGCCGGTGCGGGCCGAGTTGTGGTGGACCTTGTAGTCGGTGGCGTAGAGGGTGTCGATGTCGTCGCGGGTGAAGAACTCGGGCGCCGCGTGCGGCCCTTCGGTGACACCGATCTGCCAGTGCGAGGTGATCGCCGGCCGGCGCTCGGGCGGGGTGGGGCCGCCGTCGGCGGTCGACGAAGCTCCGGGCCGCAGTACGTCTCCGGCGCGCAGCGTCCGACCGGCGTGCCCGCCGAAGCCTCCGAGGGTGAAGGTGGAGGCGCTGCCCAGGTATTCGGGTACGTCGATGCCTCCGCGGACGGCCACATAGCTGCGCAGGCCCGGCCCCCGGCAGTCGCCGAGCACCAGGGTGGCGCCGGCCGCGACCGTGACCGGCTCCCACAGGGCTACGGCGCTGCCGTCGACCGTGACCGGAACGGGGGCGCCGGTGACGGCGACCACGGTGGCGGCCGAGAAGCGCAGGCTCAGCCCGCCCGCTGTGACCTCCAGGCCAGGGGCCCCTGCCGGGTTGCCGACGGCCAGGTTGGCCTCGGCGAAGGAGACGGCGTCGAAGGGGCCGCTCGGCGGCACGCCCACGTGCCAGTAGCCGAGCCGCCCCGGAAGGTCCTGGACGGTGGTCATCGCGCCCGGCACCAGGACGTCGATGCGCGGCTCGGGGTCGGCCGTGGTGGCGAGCGTGCTGGTACTGTGCACGGCCTCGCGTACCTCGCCCCGCGAGGTCAGCTCGCGCAGCAGGCCCAGGTTGGTGACGATGCCGTCGACCCGGCTCGCGGCCAGGGCCTGGCCGAGCGTGTCGAACGCGGCCTCCCGGGTGGGGCCCCTCGCGATCACCTTGGTGAGCAAGGGGTCGTAGTACGGCGAGACCTCCAGACCGGTTTCGGCGAAGCCGTCGACGCGCACGCCGGGCATGCTGTCGGCGCCCTGGCCGGGGAAGGCTGCCCGGGTGACGAGGCCCGAGGACGGCAGCGAGTCCTTGCCGGGGTCCTCGGCGTAGACGCGGGCCTCCACGGCATGGCCGGCCGGCGTCCACTCCCGCTCGAACACCGCATCCTCGACCCCGCCGTCGCGGGCCAGGGCGAGCATCAGTTCGACGAGGTCGACACCGTACGCCTCCTCGGTCACCGGGTGCTCGACCTGGAGGCGGGTGTTGACCTCCAGGAAGGCGGCCTCCTCGCGCACGGGGTCGTAGACGAACTCCACGGTCCCCGCGCCCCGATAGCCGACCGAGGCGAGCAGCCGGCGCGAGGAGTCGTGCAGCAGTGCCCGCACATGAGCAGGCAGGGCCGGGGCCGGTGCCTCCTCGATCACCTTCTGGTTGCGGCGCTGCAACGAGCAGTCCCGGTCGCCGAAGACGGCGATCCGACCGGTGCCGTCGCCGAAGACCTGCACCTCGACATGGCGGGCGGGGCGCACGAGGCGCTCCAGGAACACCCCGGCGGATCCGAAGTTGGACTCCGCGAGCGCCGCGACGCGGGTGAAGGCCCCGCGTACCTCATCGGCGGTGGCGCAGGCCTGCATGCCGATGCCGCCGCCACCGCCGGTGGCCTTGACCATCACGGGCAGCCCGATCGAGGATGCCGCGGTGACGGCCTCCTCGGCGCTTGCCAGCAGTTCCGTCCCGGCCAGTAGCGGCACTCCGGCGGCCTTGGCCAGGGCGCGCGCGGTGTGCTTCTCACCGAAGGCGGTGATCTGGTCGGCGGTCGGTCCCGCGAAACGCAGACCGGCCTCCTCCACGGCACGGGCGAAGGCGGTGTTCTCGGAGAGGAAGCCGTAGCCGGGGTGGATGATGCCCGCGCCATGGGCGAGCGCGGCCCCGATGATCGCCTCTCCGCGCAGATACGACGCTCGGGCGGGCGCCGGGCCGAGGCGGACCGCGTGATCGGCCTCGCGGACGTGCGGGGCGGCCCGGTCGGCGTCGGAGAAGACGGCGACGGTACCCAGGCCCATCCTCCTGGCGGTGCGGATCACACGGCGGGCTATCTCACCGCGGTTGGCGACGAGAACGGCGGTGGGGCGGCTCACGCGCCCTCCTTCGCGGTGCGAGCGGCTTCCGCGGACCGTGCGTCGACGTCGACCGGTGCCGGCTCCACGACGATCATCCGCAGCGGAGTGGGGTTGAAGTCGTTGCACGGGTTGTTCATCTGCGGGCAGTTGGACACCATCACCAGCACGTCCGTCTCGGCGCGCACCGCAACCCGACGGCCCGGCGCCGAGATGCCGTCCACGATGCCCAGCGCGCCGTCCGCCTCGACGGGCACGTTCATGAACCAGTTGAGGTTGGAGACGATGTCCCGCACCCCGAGGCCACGCCGCCCGGCCTCGGCGAGGAAGTTCTCACGGCAGCCGTGCTGGAACATCACATGATGGCCGTAGCGCAGGGTGTTGGACTCCTTGCCGCACGCGCCGCCGATGGTGTCCTGGCGGTCTACCTCGTTGGCGACGACGGTCATCAACGGACGGCCCTCGCTGCTGCGCAGCACGGTGCCGGTGCGCACATAGGCGTTGCCCTGCCAGGCCAGGGTGTCGGGGACGCTGTAGCGCTCCTCGGGATCGTCGGCGTTGTAGAGCAGACAGTCGGCCGACTGGTTGCCGCCGACGTCGACGATCGTCAGGACGTGCCCCGTCCGCACCACCGCCGACCAGGGCGCGTTGGGGGCCACCGTCTCGTCCAGGACGACTTCGCCCTCGACCAGGCTCGCACCCCAGTCCAGGGGGGAGCCCTCCGCGTGGACGGCGCCGACCGGGACGGTGGAGGCGACCGTGCCGCCGGCGGCGGTCGGGCCGCTGACGGGCGTGGAGTCGGTCCGTGTGGTCGCCATGTCACAACCCCCGGGCTTCGCAGTAGTCGACGGTGTTGAGGTACGCCCGGTGCAGTTCCGGAGTCGCCGTGAACCGCGGCTCGTCGCGGCCGGTCGGGGCGCCGCGCCAGGCATGCACCCGCAGTGGGCCGACCACATAGCCGGGACGAGGATCCAGCGGGTGGGCGACGTTGGCGACCAGCACCAGCAGGGGCATCTCCGCGACGAGTTCGACATGCGTGCCCGCCCCTGCGCTGCCCTGCCAGGCCAGGGTGCCGTCCGGTTCGACGCGCACGCCCTGGAAGAAGGACAGGCTGGGCGGCAGGTCGCGCCGGCTCAGACCGTGCTTGGCGGCCGCCTTGAGGAAGAGCCCGCGGCCGGACGGCGACGGCCCCTCGGGGCGGGCGTCACCGTACTTGCGCTTGTTCCAGGCGTCGGTGGTGGTGCCGCAGAAGGCGTCGTGCCGGCCGGAGGAGTCGCCGCTGACCACGGCCAGGACCCGGCCGTCGCCGGAGAGCAGCGGATGGTTCTGGCCCGGATAGGCCTGCCAGGGCACCTTCTGGGTATCGGCGACGTTCAGCCGCTCCACCGGCTCCAGGGCGTTGAAGAGCAGCAGGTGGGCGCAGGCGTCACCGGTCGGGTCGTCGAAGCGCAGCCGCGTACCGCGGGCAAGGACCTTGTGCGTGTAGCCACCGGGCGCTACGGTCTCCGCCCAGACCAGGGCGGCCGCGTCCACAGCCGGCGGGCAGTACGGGCTGTCCGACGCCGGAAGGTACGGCATCCACGTGCCGGCCTGCCCGCCCTGGGCGCGGGCGTCGGCGCGGGCGCTTCGGACGCTGTCGGTCAGGTGCAGATCACGGGCGCGGGCGGGAGCCTGCCCGGTCGGGTAGCGGCCCTGCTGCGGTACGGCCGTCGAGCTCTCGGTGGTGGTCATGGATGTCCCGTCGTCCCTTCGTCGGTACGTCATCGATGCGTGCCCTCGCGTCGCACGGGCCCTCAGGCGGGCTCGGCGACGGCCTGCGCGTCCAGGGGCGGCTCGGAGTGCGTGTGCGGTACGTGCCTCAGCTCGATCCCGCGGTGCAGTCGGCGGGCGAGGAAGTAACCGGCACCGGCGGCGAGGCTGAGCCCGATGAACAGCGGGGCACTCCACCGCAGCCACCACGTGCCGCCGGTGAGGTCGTAGATCTCCGCACGGGGCCAGATCAGATTGACCGTCATACCGGCCTGGTAGAGCACGGCGAGCGTGTTGACCGCCACTCCCCACCGGCCCAGCGAGAACAGCGGCCGGCCGGTCTCGTCGACGCCCGCCGGCAGCCCGCCGCTGCCCCTTCGCCGGATCCGGGTGACCAGCAGGGGCACCGTCACGCCCAGGTAGGCCAGGTACAGCAGGGCGATGCAGAGGCTGGACAGGGCGGTGAAGATCGCCGGCTGGCGGATGTTGACCACAAGCGCGATCGCGGCGCCGACGCCCACCACCATCGACGTGGTGATCGGTGTACCGGTGCGGGCCGAGACCTTGCCGAGGTGCCGGTGGAAGGGCAGGGCGCCTTCGCGCGCCATGGAGTACATCATCCGCGCCCCGGAGGTCTGCACGGCCAGGGTGCAGGCGAACACCGCGACCGCCACGCAGCACAGCAGCAGTCGGCCCAGAACCCCGCCGAGCCGGTCGGTGAGCACCCAGGACAGACCACCGGCTGCCAGTTTTCCGTCGGTCAGGCTGCGCGCCGCCGTCAGCCCCGACAGGATCAGCAACGCGCCGCCGACACCCGAGGTGGTCAGGGCCCGCAGGATGGTCCGGGGTGTGGTTCGGCGCGGGCTGTGGGTCTCCTCCGCCAGTTCGCCCGCCGAGTCGAAGCCGACCATCACGTACGCCGCCATCAGTGAGGACGCGAGGAAGGCCCCGAAGTAGCCGCCGTGGCCAGCCCAGCCGGTGGGGTGGGCCACCACCTGCGGACCCCGCTCGGGCAGGAAGAAGAGGATCAGCACCAGCGCGAGCACGCCGACGATCTCGACCGTGACGCCGAAGCTGGTGGCGGCGGCCATCTGGCGGATTCCCAGGATGTTCACCACCGTGGTGATCACCAGCAGAGCGCATCCCAGCAGGACCGCGTTCTGCGCGCCGGTCGGGGAACCGACCGACGGATCGGCACCCGGACCGCCGACGACCTGGAAACCGGACCAGACACCCGGCAGCACCGCCTGCGCCGCGATCGCGGCCGCCGCGACCGTGAGCATCTGCCCGATGATCATGATCCAGCCGACGAACCAGCCCGTCGTGGTGCCGGCCAGTCGGCTCGACCACTGGTAGATCGCCCCGGATATGGGCCAGCGTGCGGCCAGTTCGGCGAAACACAGCGCGACGAGCAGCTGGCCCGCGAAGACCAGCGGCCAGGTCCAGAAGAACGCCGCGCCGCCGAGACCGAAGCCCAACCCGAACAGCTGGAAGACGGTGGTGAGGATCGACACGAAGGAGAAGCCCGCGGCGAACGACGCGAAGCTGCCCACACCGCGGTGGAGTTCCTGCTGGTAGCCGAAGACGGCGTGGCCGGTCGCGCCACCGCCGCCAGGATCCTGCGCAAGGGGGAGTTCGGGCCGGTTCATCGCCGCACCTCCGATCGGTCGACAGATACCTGTCGCTTGATAGGTATTGCGATCGTCGGCCGGACCGGTCTCACACCCGAGTCTGGGAAGTTAACTTCGTGTATCCGTCGGCCCGCCTCGGAGAAGAGCGCATGCCGGCACTCTGCGGTGTCCCCACGGGCGATCCACCGGTCCAGGGCCTGGCACACGATGTCTTCGCGCAGGTCGACGGTGCGCGGGTGCGTCAGGTCGGAATGGAGGGCGGTTTCTTCCTCTTCGAACTCGCAGCGGTAGTAGACGCGGCTGCGGATGGTGGCGGGCTGCATCTTGCGCCCGCACAGGCTGCACCGGACCCGGCCGTGCAGAGCGTAGGAGCGCGCGCCCTGCTTCCCGGCGCGCTCCTGCCGCCCCTGGTTGCGGGCGCGCTGTGGGCGCACGGTGCGGGCGGCATCGAAGAGATCGGGGCTGACGACCGCTTCGTGGGCGGGTTCGTCGGGGCTCGTCGGAGTGGATCCACTCCTCGACGGGGTTGTGGGTCATGTGGGTGCGGTGGCCGAGGGTGACGTCGTCGACGGAGGAGGCGTTCTTCCTTGCGCCGCTTGTTCCAGACCCCGTGGCTGGTGTAGCGGGAGTTGAGGAGAATGGCGCGCACGGCGCCCTGCTGCCATGCGGTCTTCTTGCGGTGCGGATTGCGGGTGACGTCGTCGGTGGAGGGGCAGGGGATGCCCCGCAGCCGGGGTCAGCGCGGGGCGGAGAGCCACTGGCTGAGCCAGGCAAACGCCGGCGGGTACTCCGCGGACCAGGTGTTGTAGTTGTGGCCGCCGCTCGGCAGGAACAGCGTGCGCACCGTGACCGGCGAGGACGCCGCGGCCGCCTGGAACTGCGTGATGTAGGAGGGCGTGCTGAGACGGTCCTCGCGTGAGGTGGCGAGGAACAGACTGACGTGGGACTTCGTGTGCCGCACCAGGTAGGTCGGGCTGTTGAGCCGGCGCACGGTCGGATCCGGGAGGACGGACTCGTCGCCGGTCAGCGGGTCGGGGTCGAGAGCGGCGCCCGCACCGAAGACCTTCGGGTACTGCAGGGGCAGTTTCGCGGCGCAGAAGCCGCCGGTCGAGAAGCCCGTCACGCCCCAGCCATCGGCACCCCGCAGTGTGCGGAACTTGTGCCTGATCAGGTCCGGAACGTCCACCGACATCCAGGTCGCGACCTTGCGGTTGGGTAGGTCGGTGCAGTCGGTGTCCACACTGCCCGGATTGACCACGGGCATCACCAGGATGAAGGGGTGCGCCTTCTTCTGCTTCAGCAGGTCCGAGAAAGCACCCGGCATGCCTCCGTGCTCCAGCCAGGACTCCGGGGATCCGGGCACGCCGTGCAGCAGCATGATGACCGGGAACCGCTTGTTCTTGTAGGCCGGCTCGTCGTACTGCGGCGGCTTCCACACCAGCACCTGCCCGGACAGCGCGGACTTCTGGCCGTGGAAGTACGTGTCCAGGACACCGCCCTTGGTGCTGTGGTTGAACTTCGCGCGTTGCACCGGCGGCCCCGGCATCGCGACCGCGTTGGTGTTGTCCGTGTTGCCCATGAGATCGTCCCAGGACGCGTACAGTCCGTAGCTGTTGTTGATCCAGGTGGCCACGACGCTGATCGCGGTGAGCTGGCACAGGCCGATCATCACGGCGTGCGCCAGCCAACGCACCGGCCTGGGCCCGCGGATCCTGGCCCACAGGGCGATCGTGCCGACCATCGCCACGACCGTCGCGACGACGAGGGCGACGAAGAACGGCGTTCCGGTGAGAGACACACGACCACCTTTCTGGACCACTGAGCGAGAGCGAAACGGGCGCCACCGGCTGTAGCGCCCGCAACGACCACGCATGCCGGCTACTTGGCTAGAGGGGACCCGACGATCACCGGTTCCGTCCGACGGGTCAGGACAGGGCGAGTGATCGTCAGGGGGTGGTGTCCACGGGCGACGGCGGCCTGCGGGGCACGGGGTGCTCGCATCGCGGCCAGAGGCGGGCAGCCGGGCTTTCCGGCCGGGCCAGAAGGTGTGACCGAGGGCCCTCGGCCGGTGAGGCGGCGCCGTCGGCAGGTCTGTGTCCGGAAGGCCCCGGGCCGGCGGGATGCGCTCGGCCGGCGCCCCTGGGCCCGGGCCGTCCAGGGACTCGTCGTAGGGTTCGTCCGTGTTCGGGGTCTTGTTCGGGGTCTTCCCCTCGTGCACCTGCTCGTCGGTGCGTTCGCGCAGCGGCGGCGAGGCGGTGAGGGCGGCGGTGACGAGGGCGAACACCGCGGCGACGAGCGCGCGAGTACCCCGAACCGGCGAGTTCGGGACGGGCGGTCGTACAGCGACACCGAGGATCTGCTCCGGGAACGCAAAAGACCCACCGTCGCCGGCAGAGGCGGCGCCGACGGCCGGCGCCGCCACGCCTCACTGACCGGCAGAACCGGCCCGTGGCCGGGCGGCAGAAGTAGACCGGGATACCGGTGGCTATGGTGAACGCGCCGTGGGCGTCCATCTCGCTTCCCTGGGCCCAGGTCAGGGACAGTCGGAGTGGGGACCAGCGCGCCCCGGGACGTTTTCGGCGCCGCGGTCGCCGGGCGGATGCAGGAGCATGCGGTAGCAGGTGGCAGGCTCGACCAGGTGCCTCCGGTGCCGATCCGGACGGTGGCTTGTGACGGGAGCCTCCTGTTGAAGCACCTCCCGATTTCCCGGCCCGCGTCGATAATGACCTTGTGCGCTCGCTAGTCAGGAAATTCATCCTGCCCCTGACGCTGGTCATCGTCGGGGCAGCCGCAGTGGTGGGGGACGCCGCGGGGGAAACCCACGCGGTCAGAAGCGGCGGGCGCAGCGGTTTCGGCAAGTCCGGCGAGCCCGGCCGGTCCCCGCGGGACCAGGACCAGGACCTCCCCGCGACGGCCCCGGCCAAGGACGGCACCGCGTACACCCCCCTCAGGACCGAGGAGAACGCCCGGATCGGCGCGGTCTTCGAGAAGGACGACCGGGGCGCCCACTTCTGCACGGCGAGCGTGGTGCGGAGTCCGGGCCGGAACATGCTGATCACCGCGGCCCACTGCGCCTTCGACGCCGACTCCGGACAGCCTCTGAAAGACCTGGTCTTCGCCCCCGGCTACCGCGACGGCGACGAACCCACCGGCCTGTGGAAGGTCAGCAAGGTGGTCGTCGACGACCGCTGGGCCAAGTCGCAGGACGAGGACCTCGACGTCGCCTTCCTCGTCGTCGACCAGAAGGACGGCAAGGACATCCAGGACGTCCTGGGCGGCAACACCCTCGGTATGGACCGCGGCTTCCACAACAAGGTCGAGATCACCGGGTATCCCACCAGCCGTGACACCCCCGTCTCGTGCCGGAACCGGACCACGAAGTTCAGCGACACCCAGCTGCGCATCCAGTGCACCGGCCTCGCGGACGGGACCAGCGGCAGTCCCTGGCTCGCCGGCTACGACCCCAAGAGCCACACCGGCACCGTCATCGGCGTCCTGGGCGGCCATGAGGGCGGCGGCGACCAGGACGATGTCTCCTACGCCGCGTACTTCGACGACGACATCGCCAAGCTCTACCGGCGTGCCCAGGACGAGGACTGAGCCCAGCCCGTCCGCACCCGCTCACGGCGAAGGGCCGTAGCCGCGAAGCGTGCCGCCTGGACGTTCTTGTGGACACCACGCCGTACCTGTTTGGCCGTCAGCAGGGCTTGGCCGGGAACTTCTTGAACTCCACCGCGCGGTGCCGGCGGTGGAGCGGGCTGATGACCTCGCCGGTGGCCGCGTTCAGGGCGGCGAACAGGGTACAGTACGGCGAGTCTGCACAATCCGGCCGCTTACTTGATCGTGTTTCAGACGGCTGTACTTATACTTCACCGCCGGGTACTGGAAGATCACCGGCAAGGTGTGGCAGGACGGTGTTGCGATGTACTACATCACGCGACTGACCGGGTTTCAGATGTCGCCGACGTTCGCTCACTGTCCGGCCGCCGTGAAAGCGGTCCGGTGGCCTTCGCGGCCTGGTTCGCCACGGGCAACCGGACAGCCCGCCTCGTCGGCCGTTTCCTGGGCCTTCCTGCTGCCCGGCACCTGGCTCAGGCCGCCTACTGGTTGGTGGCCCGCAATCGACACCGCATCCCGGGCCCATGGTAGCACGCGTGCACGATCTGAACGCATACCACCGCACTCGCGCGGTTGCACGGGCGGTGGAGGAACTCCTCAATGCGCCGGCCGATCAACGGGCTCGCCAGGCACCTCACCTGATCAGTGAAGTGGGCGCCGCACGCCTTGAGAGGATCATCGCCGCAACCCGCACGAGGATCGGAACCGAACAGGCCGAGGTGACGTACGCCTACCGGAGAGGGATGACGATCAACGGACCCAAGGGCCGTGTCGCGGCCTGGGGCAGCCTGGACCGCGAGGGGCGGTTGGCTGGTCTCCTCATCGACACTTCAAGTGTTCCGCGACGGTGGCCGAGCGGGATTCCGATCCGCCTGGTGTGGGCCACCGCCGCGTTCGGCATGTGGGTGTACTCGATGCTGGACCTGTCCATCGGTGTTGCTACGGCGCCGACAATGCTCACCTGGTTGTCCTACGCCGTGAGCGCACTGCTGGGCTGCCTGCTGCTGATCGGCTTCTCCGCTCCGAAATGTTTCCCGCGGTGGGTCCGCTTGTTCCCGTACGTCGTCTTGGGCATAGTTGCGGCGACATTCGTGTGGCTACTGGTGTTCCGGGGCGTCCCCGTGGGGCACGGCGGACTCGATCAGGTTGGCTACAGCCACATCGTCCTGCTCGCCGCCGCCTTGGTCTTCCTTGCACGGGGTCGCGTCCATCGGTGGGGGCAGCCGGTGTCCACACCCTTGCACTTTCCCCTGACGGGACCCGGTTGGTACATCGCGCAGGGCGGCGGCAGGTTCCTGAACCACCACCGGACCGCTGCCGCCCAGCGAGGCGCGATAGATCTCGTCAAGACAGGACCTAACGGGACGAATACCGGCATGTTTCGGTTCCTCGTCCCCTCCCGTGACCCGAACTCCTACCTTTCCTACGGGCAGCCGGTCCTGGCCCCGTGCAGCGGGGGCGTCGTCACTGCTGTCGATGGCGTAGCCGACCAACCCCCCGGCCGCATCCATTACGGGCCGCTCTACGGCAACCACGTGGTGATCGACACCGGCCATGAGCACGTGGTGCTGGCGCACCTGCGGCCGGGGACCGTCAGCGTCACCGCGGGTGATGTGGTACGCGTCGGCCAACTCCTCGGTGAGGTCGGAAACTCGGGGCGCAGCACAGAACCGCATCTTCACATTCATGCCGAACGCGACGGAACGGGCCTGGATCTCCAGTTCATCGGCGTGACCGGTGGGCTGTACCGAGGTCGAACCGTCCCCACCCAATAACCGCGCTGTTCACAACTCCGTCACGGCACCGCCCCCGTTGCTGGGGCGGACACCTTTGCCGTTCACGAAACAGAAGGCATCCTGGTGTTCCCTCGAATACACAAAGCCACCGCGGTGGTATCAGCGATCCTGGTCTCCGCCGCGTCAGCGCTCGGGGCCTGGGGCTCTGCGGCGGTCGCTGCGGCGCTCGCGTGGGTGAGTGCTTCGATGGTGGCGGAGAACCGGCCCGGGGCGAAGGCCCGGGCGATCCACCGGCCGGGGCCTGGCACACCGATGTCTTCGCGTGGGTAGACGGTGCGCCGGTGCGTCAGGTCAGGACAGAGGGCGGCTTCTTCCTCTTTGAACTCGCAGCGGTAGTAGACGCGGCTACGGATGGCGGCGGGCTGTACGGCCTGTACTCCGGCGTCCGCACCGACCTGGTCCGGCTGCTCGGGGACGCGTACACCGAGCCACGGGCGGATGAGCTGCCGTCTGGCTGCCTGCCGCAGACAGAAGCGATTTCCGGCCGTTCGGCGGTTGCCGGTGCGACAGGGGCGATGCCGGGGCGTGACACATGAACGCGCTCGTCGGTGCCGCCACCCCGGTCGTGGCGGACGCCGGCCGTATCGGTGTCAGGAAGGCGCACAGACCGCTAGGTGGTCGGCGTGGCCGTGCCGGCCGACGTATCCCTCTCCGACTGTGCTCCACGCGCCCGGCGGGAGCGTGGAGCACAGGCCGGTCGCGCCGTCCCGGTAGACGACCCTCACGCTCACGGTGTCCGTGCAGTTGTTGGCGGCATCGACGTAGCGCCAGCTCTCGTACATCGTCACACAGGCCGGGACCGACACGGGTGGCTGGTCCTCGGCTTCCGCGGGCTGAGTCAGACCGAGCGGGAGAGTCATCATCGTGAAGGCTGTGGCGGGCACCATAGCCCATTTCATCCGGTTATGCACTGTCGGAGTCCTCATCATTCTGAACGAAGGGTGTACGCACAGGTGAAGGAGATCGCCCCAAAAAGGTTCTTTGCCTTCGGGAGTTGACGATTTCAAGGGGCGGGAGCGAGTGCAAACAGTGCGGCCCGATTTCGGGCACCCCGGCGTTTTCCACCCGGGGAGTCCATCACCGGCGCGAACGCGGCCCGGAGGCGCCGGTGGACCATGATGAGCCTTCAACCATTTCAGCGGTGGTCGGACGGCGCGCGCCGCCTCGGTCAGGTCAGCGCTGCTCGGCGGCGGCCGGGATACCGCGGTGTGCAAGCCGTCCGACGGCGCTCCACCCGGATGCTTGGCCGGAAGAGGCGGGCCGGGTCACGACCGTGTCCTGTGTGGTGGGCGGTCGGTTGGCCTGGGCATGGACCGGGGTCGTGGAGCTGGATTGCTCAGGACGGGCTGTGGGACAAAGTTGCCCCTGCGTTTACAGCGCCTCGGGCGCGGTAGCGGAGACCACCGTCTTCGGCGAGGCGCTCGCCGCGTACGACTTCGTGCACGAGCCACGGCACGAGGCTCTGCCGACCGACTGCCGTGCGGTGCCGGACGCGTACGAGCAGGCGAAGCGCTTGCCTGCCGCCGTCCAAGGCCACGGCAGGGCGGAGGTGGCAGCGCCGGAGGCCTCGACCGAGGAACGGCGGGCCCTCGGCGGGTCACGCCCGCAGACAGGCCGCCCGGTGCCCACCCGCCCGTCCGAGGCGCTCGCGCACGGGCAACGCACCGTGTCTCCTGCGGCTCAACAGCTTCGGGCCGCAGCGATCCGACTTCTCCCGGGACCCGCGTGCTCGCCGCCCCGCGCTGCGGGCAACGTCGCACGGGAAGCACTCGTCGACGTCACTGCGGCCAGTGCGCGAAGGGGCGCCCGTCGCACGTGCCTTGATGTCGTGGCTGGGTCAGGCGCCGAGTTCGGTGCGGTTGATCCAGCACACGTCCCGCTCCGTCAGGAACCGTTCGGCGCTGCTGGTCGGCCTGCTGCGGCAGAACGTCGTGGGCAACGGGTCGTGGCGGATGAGCTCACCGGCCACGCCGCATCGCGACCGCAGCAGGCCGGCCACCTGCCGCACCATGTCGGGCGGCCCGCTCAAATGGACATCGTGTCCTGCCCAGCTGCCACGGTCCGTGATGGCGGTCTGCATCATCTGCACGCCCGCGGATCCGGGTGCGTGTCTGCCGGGGATGACGGACACCACCTCCAGCCAGGTGTGACGTTCCATCAACAGCCGTACGCCGACCGCGTCGTAGTGGTCCCCTCCGCAGCGTCCGCCGAGGAACACGGCGGTGCGGCGCGGGGCGTACGCCACCTGCTCCAGCACCGCCTTGGTCTGCCCCCAGCCGGAGCCGCCGGCCACCGCCAGCAGAGGCCGCTGTGAGCCGGGAGGCAGGACGGCGTCTCCGAGCGGTGGCCCCAGCCGCAGTGCCTCACCGACGTGGGTCCGGTCGACCAGGGCGGTGCTCACCGTGCCCTTGGGGACCTTGCGCACGTGCAGCTCCACAGTGCCGTCGGGGCGGGGCGCGTTGGCGATGGAGAAGGGCCGCCACACCCGGGGGGCGTGTGGACTGCAGAGAGTGAGGTACTGGCCGGGCACGAAGGGATAGGGCCGGTCCGGTGCGAGAGTGAGAATGACGAGGTCGGGCAGCGGTTGCCGCCGCGCGACGATCCGGGCGTCCCACCATGCCGGCGTGGTGGGAGGCACCGCTGCGGCAGCATCGACCATTGCCTGGGAGATGACCGAGTACGCCTCGGCCCACGCCTTCTCGACCGCCGGCGTCCAGGCGTGCCCGCAGAACTCGCGGAGCGTGGCGATCAGGCTGGCGCCCACTGCCGGGTAGTGCTCGGGCCCGACCTCGAACTTCCGGTGGTCCCGGCCGAGGGCGGCGAGGTAGGCGCCGAGGCGCTCAGGGGCATCCAACAGCACGACGAGCTGGGTGAGGGCCGCGAACAGCCGGTCCTGCTGTTCTGCCATCTCGTCCGGGAAGAGGGACCGCACGTCCGGGTTGTTGGCGAACAGGTGCGCGTAGAAGTAGGCGGAGGCGTGATCGGCGCGGCGCTCGACGACGGAGAGGCTGGCACGCAGCAGTGCGGGGTCCAAAGCCATGGGCCGACCTCAGACAGCGGTGGCGGCGTCTGCGGACCCGCCCGCTGCGGTGTCCGCCGCGGCGCCGGTCATGGTGGTGCTCACGATGCCGAACAGGGTGCTCCACGCCTGCGCGGTGGCGGAGTCCCAAATGTCTCCGGCGAAGTGCTCAAGCGTGGCGAGGAGGCTGGCGCCGACGGCGGGATAGTGCTCCGGCAAGGCACCGTATGCGGCGTGACGGCGCCCGAGCCCTTCCAGGATGCTCTGCAGATTCTGCGGTTTCCCGAGGTTGGCAACCAAGGTGCGCAGCGCGGTCCACAGCCGGTCGCGCTGCTCGTCGAGATGCGCGGCGAAAAGGCCTCGCACTTCAGGATTGTGCGAGAAAAGGTGGTCGTAGAAGTAGGTGGCGACATCGGGCCCGTAGGGCTCGACGGCGGCGAAGCTGCGTGTGACCAGTGCGGTGTCCAGAGCCATGGCGCCAGACTGTACCGCGCTGCATCGGGCGGCTCGTTATGAAAGCGTTATCTGTTAAAAACGTCACTGTATCCATTTCGCTATCCTGGCAAGAATGCGCCGATGGGCTGAATTGATCCTGTCCGTCGCGCAAGCGAGGGCGGTGCCGGGGCCTCTGATGGACGGTCGTGTGCGGCCCATGCGCAGGGATGGGGAGTGCCGTCTGAGGTGGTACCTGGAGAAGTACGAGATTTCCCTCGCCCGGACTACCGACTTTCACCGCCCGATGTGGCCAGGCCGGCGGTGTCGGATCCGGTGGCGCCGGTCGCGAGGCCGCTGCTGTGCGCGCGCTGGGCCCCGGCATCTCGCGCAGTCGGCCGATGGTCTCTGACACGTCTGCGAACAGCTGTGAGAGGGGGGATCTCCTGCTGGTGATGCCCGCCGGGGGATTGCCGCTCTTGCTGCCCGACCGCGGCGACGACCGGCTGGTGGTCCGGCTTCGCGTCGTACAGCCCGTTGAGCAGGTGGACGGCGCCCGGCCCGGAGGTCACGGTGCAGCAGGCCACCTCGCCGGTGGACTTGGCGTGCGCGCACGCCATGAACGCGGCCATCTCCTCGTGGCGCGTCTGGATCGATTCCGGGTCGCCCTGCGCCCGGTCGAAGGCGCTGAGCGGCCCGTTGATCCCGTCGCCGGGACAGCCGTGGACCCTCTCGATCCCCCGTTCCCGCAAGCGTTGCAGCACATGGTCGGCCACCAGCGTCGTGTCGCGCTCCCTCGAACGCGCACCTTTGCCGTCGCAGTGGGATGACCTCCCGTGGTGCCGGATGAACAGCCGGTGGTTCTCCTCTGCCCGGTCGGCGAAGTGTTCGTCCAGGTGGCTCTGGCGCGCAGGGAGTGGGGCCTCGGGTGAACTGCGGCGAACTCCCGGTCCGCGGAGTCCGCTCGATCGGCCCGGGCGGCTGTTCGCACAGGCAGGCCCTCGATGTGGTCAGCGATGCTGCCCTGCTGTCGGGGCCTGGGAAGTGCAGGTGTTCGGTGCGTCCCCGGCCGGCGCGGCCGCCCCCGGCGAGTTGGTGTGTGGCGTCGTCGTCCACCGGTTCGCGCACCGCCGGCGGGTTGGTGAGGGTGACGGCCATGTCCGGCGTACAGGCGTCGATCGGCCGGCCGGCGGGAGCGATGTCCGCAGGCGTGTCTGCGGCGGTTCCCGAAGCGGTCTCGGGCCGGCCGTGCTCCTGGGCGGACCTCGCAGGGTCCAGATGCCGGAGCACCTCTCGCAGCTGGTTCAGACACCGGGTGAGCAGCCGGGAGACGTGCATCTGGGAGACGCCCACCGTCGACGCGATCTGCTGCTGCGTCTGGTCGTGGAAGAAGCGGAGCGCCAGGATGCGGCGCTCTCGCTCCGGGAACTGCTTCAAGGCTTTGATGAGCTCTACTCGCTCGGCGGCGGCTTCGATTCCGGGATCGTGCTCTCCCAGCGCCTCGCCGAGCGCGGGCAGGAAGCCTTCCGATTCTCCCGCGGGCGCGTCGAACGATCGAGATCGCACGGTGCCCTGGGAGCGGATCGCCTGGGCCACGGTGTCCTCGGGCAGCGAACAGGCCCGTGCGACCTCCGCCAGCGTGGACGGACACCCGGCGTGCTGCTGTTCGAGTTCCAGCTGTGCCCGCCGCACCTGCCGTCTGGCCTCCTGCAGCGCTCGCGGCAGCCGCACGAGGCCGGTTCGGTCTCTGAGGTGGCGTTTCAGCTCGCCGCTGATCGTCGGGACCGCGTAGGAGAGGAAGGCGTGACCTTGATCGGGGTCGTAGCCGTCGACGGCCTTGATCAGGCCAAGGCAGGCCACTTGGAAGAGGTCGTCGTGCTCCTCGCCGCTGACGTTGCGGTACTTCGAGGCCATCCGGCGGGCGAGGGGCATCAGGGTGCGGATGGTCTCGTCGCGGACGGCCCTGCGCTGAGGAACGGAAGTCTGCCGACCGACGCGTGATACGAGCTCGTCGATCCGTGCGGATGTAAGCGCGCCGCCGGCCTCGGGCTTCGCTGATGGGCGGAGGGTGGTGAGGGGCATGTGAGCCTCCGCAGTCGGGCTGGCCTTCCTAGGGCGTGTTTCGAAAGTCCCGTCTGGTCCGCGACGCTACTTTCGAAACACGCCCTAGGGCATCGGAGCATGGGTCCCCACCTTCGGTTGGCCTATGCAAAGATCACCTGGACGGTCGTGAATTGCCTCCGGACGGCGGGCCGGACGGCTGACCGGTGTTTCGCGGTGCTCGGACGAGGCGGTTCACAGACGTCCCGGCGCGCGTCCGAGGTGCTCATGCGTCTGCTCCTCGTCCATCCCAGTGCCCTGATGTCGTCGGAGATCTTCCTGAGGCCGGAACCGCTCGGACCGGAACGTGTCGCCGGGGCCGCCCGTGATGCGGGGCACGAGGTGCGGGCTGTGGCCCTGCAGGTGCGCCATCATGACGCCCTGCACAGGACTGTGGCTTCTTTCCGGCCCGGGGCGGTTGCCTTCTCGCTCGACTATCTGGCGAGCATCCCCGAGGCCATCGGCCTTGCACGCGCCATCAAGGGCGACGGTGCCGGGCTGTTGCCTCTTCTTCGGCGGGCAGGCGTGTCCTTGCCGAGGACGTCCTGGAGCAGGCCGAGGGTGCCATGGATGCGGTGGTCCGTGGTGCGGGCGAGCCGGCCGTCGCCCCGCTTTTGCAGGCCGTTCGTGACGGTGGTGTGGACGGCGTGCCCGGTATCGCCACCTCCGCCGGGCGGGGGCCTGCCCCGAGCATGCTGCACTCGATCGACAGTCCGCGTCCGGCGCGGGACCTCATGTCCCACCGCAGCCACTATGTCATCGGCGGGTTGACCCGTGCGCTTCGATCGAGTCCCCCCGGGGCTGCCCCTGGGCCTGCTCCTCCTGCTCCGCTTGGACCCTCTACGGCCGCAGATACCGCAAGGCATCACCTGAAGCGGTCGCCGAGGAGCTCGCAAGCGTCCGGGAGCCGAATTTTTCGTCGTCGACGACGTCGCCTTCATCCGGCCCGAGCACGGCGACGCCATCGCTGCCGAGGTGGAACGGCGCTCCTGCGAAGGATCCCGACCGCGACCGCTGATCCGCGTGCGGACGAACCTTGTCGGGGCAGGCTCCACCACTGGTGTCATCGCCTCGGGCTCGCCAACGTTCCGGGCGCCGATTCACGCCGTGGTCAGGGCCGCCGCATGTGCAACGGCGTGCGCCATCCCCCGCTCGGCGCACCCCGGCCGTACTGGCCGGTGACGCTCTGCTCGCACTGGCACAGGACGCTCTGCCCAAGACCCGAACCGACGAGGCAGCACATGCCGGACGTCGGCCGGCGACCGCGATCGGCTGACGCACACGCCGGGTGTGCGGTCAGGGGCGGCCGCGGCGCGTCACCCGGTCCCGCAAACGGTCCCAGGGCCCCCAGAGGGAGGTCGTCAATTTTGTCAGGACCGGTGAGTCGGGCGCTGCGGGGCGCGGTCGAGTCGGGGCCTCGGCTTCGGTGCGGCGTGCCGCGGCACCGGCGTCACGCAGGACGTCATCGGGGCCTACGGCCTGCAGGCGTGGGAAAACCTGCTGTTCGAGCTCGACCACGTGCCGGGTGACGTCCTCGACGAGGGACAGCAGCAGACGCACATACTCTTCACTGCGCGGTGGGGTGGTCCCCAAGGACTTCAGCGTCTGCTCAATGTCCCTGTCCCCCATGCGGAGGCTGTCCGTCCAGTCGCCGCCGTCCACGACGTAGCGGTGGAGCAGGGGGTGCAGGCGCTCCTTCTCTGCGGTCAGATGGCGCACCAGGCAGATGCTGACCTGTTCCACCACAGCGCTGCGTTCGTCGCTGCCGGGCGGTGCGGCCCGCACCTGGTCGATGAGGCTCTGGATCCTGTGGTGGTCCGCCGCAAGCTCCGCGATGATGCCGCTGTCGCTCCCCAACTGCTTCTCCTTGAAGGCTGCGTGCGGTTCGGCGGGTCGGCGTGGCACGACCCTGGCTCCGAGCGGCTCCCGCGGTGTCACCGGTAGCTGCCGTACTGCGGGTTTCCCGTGATGTCGGCGTTTCATGCTCGCCCGTATGCCTGTCCCGTTGGTTGACGGTCGAGGGCTTCGGGTACTCCTGCGCCCGTCGCGCGACCTGCCGGCGGTGCGGCGCGCATGAGGTATCGAACAGAGGAGCGGGTGTGGGCGTGCTGCTGGGGCGACGCAGGCAGAGGCTGAGGGCACGGGCGCGACAGACGAGCTTCCGCACGTACATCGCGATCGACCGGCGATCGCCTGCGTCGGAACTGGCCAATCAGCTGATGCGCAAGGCATTTCCTGATCACTGGTCGTTCTTCCTGGGCGAGATCGCGCTCTACAGTTTCATCGTCCTGGTGCTGACCGGCTCCTTCCTGACGTTCTTTTTCGATCCGAGTCTTGCCGAGGTGCCCTACACCGGCTCCTACGGGCCCTTGCGGGGGCTGCTGGTGTCGCACGCGTACGAGTCGACGCTCCACCTGAGCTTCGACGTGCGCGGGGGTCTGCTGATGCGGCAGATGCACCACTGGTCGGCGCTCCTCTTCGTGGCGGCCATCGGCGTTCATATGCTGCGGATCTTCTTCACCGGAGCGTTCCGCCGGCCGCGGGAGTTCAACTGGATCATCGGAGTGACCCTGTTCCTGCTGTCCCTGCTGGAGGGTTTCTGCGGCTATTCGCTGCCCGACGACCTGCTGTCCGGTACGGGCCTGCGCACCGCCAATTCCATCGTCCTGTCCATCCCGGTCGTCGGCACGTATCTGAGCTTCTTCCTCTGGGGCGGACCGTACCCGGGAACCGCGATCGACCGGCGTTTGTACATCGTGCACGTCCTCTTCGTCCCCGGCGCGCTCCTCGCCCTGATCACCGTGCACCTGATCATGGTGATGTACTTGAAGCACACCCAGTGGGCGTCACCGGGGAAGACCAACCGCAACGTCATCGGTCAGCCGATGTTCCCCGTCTTCATGGTGAAGTCCAGCGGGCTGGCGCTGATGGTCGCCGGTGTCACCGCGCTGATGGGGGCCCTCGCGCAGATCAACCCCATCTGGGATTTCGGCCCGTTCAAGGCCGACCAGGCCTCCACCGATGCCCAGCCGGACTGGTACGTGGGATTCCTCGAGGGCGCGCTGCGGTTGATGCCCGGCGTCGAAACGAACTTCGCCGGCCACACCTTCATGTGGAACGTCCTGCTGCCCGCGGTGGTGCTGCCGCTTGTGCTGTTCGCGGTGCTCTACCTGTATCCCAGCTTCGAGCGTTGGGTGACGGGCGACATGGTGGAGCACCATCTGTGCGACCGCCCCCGGAACAAGCCCACGCGTACCGGGCTCGGTGTGGGGGCCATCGCCTTCTATGCGGTGCTGCTCATGGCGGGAGGCAACGACGTGATGACCGTCTGGTTCGACGTATCCCTGAACGAGCTGACCTGGATCTTCCGGATCGCCGTGTTCGTCCTCCCGGTCCTCGCTTACCTCGTGACCAAACGGGTGTGTCTCGCCCTGCAGAAGCATGATCGTCAGCTGCTCGAAGAGGGTGAGGAAACCGGCGAGGTCCACCAGGACCTGGCAGGGGGGATGAGCGAGCTGCACGAGCCCATCGGGCGTGAGGAGCGCTACAAAGTGCTCGTGCGGGACATCCCCCGCCCGCTGAGGCACCCAGGACGCCAGGCGCCGCTGCGGAGCAGGCTCCGGGCGTCGCTGAGCTCCTGGTACTACGGCGAGCGCGTCGAGATGCCGGCGACGGCGGAGGAACGCCTCCAGATCGGAGGCCGAACCGCCGACCCCGTCTCGGGCGGCGTCGCAAGCGAGGAGGAGTGAGCCGACGCGGCTGCGTCAGTCGCTCTCGCGTCCGTTGTACTGGAACGCCATGCCGAAGACCCCGAGGCCGAGGACGCCCAGGCCGATGAGGATGAGCCAATCGCCGTAGACCATGCCGTTGGCGACCAGCGCGGCGCCGACGGCCGTCACCACCGGATGCCGGCTGTGTGGGGGGAAGAAGTCGACGCGGCCACTGCGCTCCTGGATCTCCGCGTCCCCGCGGTCCTCGGGACGCGAGCCCTTGCGCCGATAATTGATCATCGAGAAGAAGGCGATCACCGACGCCATGAGAAACGAGACGGTGAGCGCCGCGATACCCGCGGGCTCCCGCGCGTAGTAGATGTAGGCGGCATCGGTGAGAAGGAAGAAGACGGCCACGCCGCCGAAGAGGTATGCCTCGGATTTCATTCGCTCTGCGTCCCTAGGGTGTCGGGGGTCGGTTCCACGGTTCCGCGAGCCGACTCGGGCAGCTCTTCGATGAGCTCGGGGTGGTGCAGGTCGAAGGCCGGGGAGTCGGACCGGACCCGGGGCAACGCCGTGAAGTTGTGCCGGGGCGGAGGACAGGAGGTGGCCCATTCCAGCGAGCGGCCGTATCCCCAGGGATCGTCCATGTCCACTTTCGGCGCGTACCGGGCGGTCTTCCAGACGTTGTAGAGGAACGGCAGGGTGGACAGCCCCAGCAGGAACGCACCGATCGACGACACGGTGT
Organism: Streptomyces sp. NTD91; assembly: GCF_059510455.1. Taxonomy (NCBI): domain Bacteria; kingdom Bacillati; phylum Actinomycetota; class Actinomycetes; order Kitasatosporales; family Streptomycetaceae; genus Streptomyces; species Streptomyces sp. NTD91. Next base: position 126,749 of record NZ_JCAJZW010000010.1, on the reverse strand, counting down.
TGAGGGTGGTGAAGCCGTCGGCGGCCAGGTAGTCGGCGTAGCGCCGTGGCATCCCCATCTCACCCAGCCAGTGATCCACCAGGAACGTGGTCTGGAATCCGACGAACAGCGTCCAGAACTGGATCTTGCCCAGGCGTTCGTCGAGCATCCGGCCCGTCAGCTTCGGCCACCAGAAGTAGAAACCGCCGAACATGGCGAAGACGATCGTTCCGAACAGGACGTAGTGCAGGTGGGCGACGATGAAGTAGGTGTCGGTGACGTGGAAGTCCAGCGGGGGCGAGGCGATGAGGACGCCGCTGAGCCCGCCGAGCAGAAAGGTGACGAGGAAGCCGAGCGACCAGAGCATGGGTGTCTCGAAGGAGAGGCTGCCCTGCCACATGGTGCCGATCCAGTTGAAGAACTTCACGCCCGTGGGTACGGCGATCAGAAAGGACATCAGGGAGAAGAACGGCAGCAGGACCGCGCCCGTGGCGAACATGTGATGCGCCCAGACGGTCGCCGACAGCATGGTGATCGCGATGGTCGCGCCGATCATGCCGACGTAGCCGAACACCGGCTTGCGGCTGAACACCGGGATGATCTCGGTGACGACGCCGAAGAACGGCAGCGCCACGATGTACACCTCCGGATGGCCGAACCACCAGAACAGGTGCTGCCACAGCAGGGCTCCTCCGGTGGTCGAGTCGAAGATGTGTGCGCCGTACCGGCGGTCGGCGACCAGCGCCAGCAGGAGGGCGGTGAAGACCGGGAAGGCCAGCAGCACGAGGATGGAGGTGAACAGCACGTTCCAGGTGAAGATCGGCATCCGGAACATCGTCATGCCCGGGCAGCGCAGGCAGACGATCGTGGCGATGAAGTTGACGCCGCCCAGCGTGGTGCTCACACCTGACAGCACCAGGCCCATCGCCCACAGATCACCTCCGTGGCCCGGGGTGTGGACGGCGTCGTTCAGCGGGGAGTACGCGAACCAGCCGAAGTCGGCGGGACCGTTGGTGACGAGGAAGCTGGACAGGACCGTGAGCCCGCCGAAGAGGAACAGCCAGTAGGTGAGGGCGTTGAGCCGGGGGAAGGCCACGTCCGGGGCACCGATCTGCAGGGGCATCACCGCGTTTGCGAAACCGGTGAAAGTCGGCGTCGCGAAGAGCAGCATCATGATCGTGCCATGAATCGTGAACAGCTGGTTGTACTGCTCCTGGTCGATGATCTGAAGCCCGGGACGTGCCAGTTCGGCGCGCATCATCATCGCCATCAACCCGGCGGCCAGGAAGAACCCGAACGACGTGACGAGATAGAGATTCCCGATCTTCTTGTGGTCGGTGGTGGTCAGGTAGTCCCTGATCCGGTCGCCCGTCTGCACGCGCGGGCTGGAGCTGGTGTCTTGTTCCTGTCCCGGCTCCTGGGACGTCTTCGACATGAGCGCTCTCCGTGCGATGTACCGATGAGTCGGCATCCGTGACGAACGCAAGAGGGGTTAGCCCCGAGGAACTCCGCGTAAACCTGCGCGTCGCCCGGCCGACGAGGGTCGGGCTTGACGTCTGGCCGAGGGCATCAGTGCTCCACCCGGTGATCCTCGGACCGGTCCGTCGCACCGCATTCCCGGGTCGAGGCCAGGGCCGTCGCCACGTCCCCGGGGTAGGTGCCCGGTGGCAGGAGCGTCAGCAGCCCGGCCGCGGTCAGTGGCAGCAGACATACCAGCAACGCACCCTCCAGGCTGGGAGCGGTGGTGATCAGCTGCTGCACCCCGTCCATCGGGACGGTGCGCAGGCCGGGCAGGAAGGTGGAGATCACTGCCGTGGTGACGAGGAAGAATGCGGGGAGGGAAGACGAGAGCCACAGCCAAGACGGCGCCCGCGACAAGGACCGCCCGGCCCGGTGACACCACTTGCCGGGCCATGGGCCGGTCCGCACCGCCCGCTGCACGGTGCGTGCCGGAACGGCCCTATGCGTCCGTGTCCTGGTGCTTGATCTTGATCCAGTCGCGGGAGCGGCGCCCGGGTAGGTAGGGGCTGGTGAGCCGCTTGGCAACCACACCGTCGAAGCCCTCCTGGAGGGAGTGTTCGAGCGCCTGGGAGGCGCTCGAAGGCCAGGCTGCGGGGACAGCGATGCCGGGACGTGTCAGAGCGAGGTCGTCCAGCAGGTCCCGGCGCGAGGTGTAGGGAAGGTGGACTGCCGGCTCACCCAGATAGAGGACGTCGAAGATCATCAGCTGGACGGGCAGGTCTTCCCTTGCGCGCGAGACCGCTTCCGGGTGGTGCAGGTTCATGCGCTGCTGCAGCCGCTCCACCGAAGGGCGCCCTTCCGTGTCCAGGGCGACGATCTCGCCGTCGAACACCGCCTGGGGAGCGGGCAGAGCGCAAGCCAGTGACTGCAACTCCGGGTACTGGTCGGTGACGTGCAGCCCCGTTGCCGAGATCAGAGACATGGTGCCGTCGCCGGGCAGGTGGGCGAGAACCCGGGCACCGTTCCACAGCGTCTCGTAGGCGTACTCGGCTTCGGTCTGCGGCGTGGGCGGCGGGCCGACGACCGCGAGCATCGGTGACAGCGGCGGCAGTGCACCAGGCGAGGGCAACGGCGGATGCGTGCTCATGGTGTCCAGCGTCACTCCCGGGACGCGTGTCGGCCACCGGGCCCCCCGAAGACGGTGTCGACGCCCCATTCCAGGAGACGTTCGACGAGCGCGTCGGAGGCGGTGCGTTCGCTGGCCATGAGCTGCTCCCTCCGTGGGCGGAGGACGGTCGGTGGGTGAATTGTCGCGTGCATGCCGATGTGTCGGCCGGGTCGAGGGAGCGCGGAATGCGACCGGCTGTCCTCACTGCAGTGGCCCGCCAGGTCGCGGTAGCCCGTGCCCGGTCCGGGCGAGACGGCGGACTGCCGCCGCCAGGCCGACGGCGTCGGCGGCAAAACCGCTGCCGACCAGGGCGCGCCGGGCGGCGCCACGTGCGGTGGCTTCCGCGCCTCCTTGGCCGGATGCGGGATGCGGCGGACCGGTCGGGCCGTGCCGGATGGCGAGCTGGAGGAGCTGAGCGAGGTGCGGGGGTTCCCGGTCGCTGCCGCTGCGGATCTGGCCGCGGCAGCTGAAGCCGTCAGCGACGATCAGCGTGTCCGGTGCGGTGTCGCGGACGGTGGGCAACAGGACCCGCTCCGCGGCGGCGGTCGAGACGTCGTAGTGCTCGCCCGCCCCGTAGCCGAAGCTCCCCGCCATGCCGCAGCACCCGGCGTCGGGTATGTCGACGTCCAAGCCCATCCGGTGCAGCAACTCGGTCTCGTCGTCGAATCCCGCTACCGTGCGGTGGTGACAGTGCGGCTGTACCAGCGCCTTGCGGTGCAGCTGGGGAACCGGCCAGTCCGGTGCGTGCCGGACGAGGAACTCCGAAAGCAGGTAGCTCTGGGCCTTCAGCCGCTGGGCATCCGCGTCGTCGGGGAAGAGGTTGACCAGTTCGTCGCGGAAGACGGTCAGGCAGCTGGGCTCCAACCCGATGACGGGGATGCCGGCCTCGATCTGCGGCCGCAGGTCCGTGAGGATCCGGCGCAGGTAGCGGCGCGCCGGGACGAGCATGCCGTAGTCGTAGAAGGGCCGGCCGCAGCACAGACGCTGGTCCGCGACGACAGGCCGGAATCCGGCCGACTCCAGCACCTCGACCGCGGCGACGGCGATCTGCGGTTCGAAGAAGGCGGTGAAAGTGTCCGTCCACAACACAACCGGTGGAGCGTCCGGATGCCGCGGCGTGTGGGAGGCGAACCAGTCGCTGAAGGGGCGAGCGGCGAGGCGGGGGACGTCACGGCGCTGGTCCACCCCGCCGGTCAGTTTCAGCATCCGGCCGAGCAGCGGGGCATGCGTGAGCGCGTTGACGAGTCCCGGCGCATGGGCGGCCAGGCGTGCCCACACCGGGATCAGGCCGAGCGCGTACGCCTCCCGGGGGCGCAGTCTGCCTTCGTAGTAGTGGTGGTAGAACTCGGCCTTGTACGTGGCCATGTCGACCTGGACGGGGCAGTCCCCCCGGCAGCCCTTGCAGGCCAGGCAGAGATCGAGGGCGTCCTTCACCTCGTCGTCGCGCCACCGGTCGGTGAGCGGCCCGGACGCCTCGGCCATGTTCTGCAGCAGCCGGGCGCGCCCGCGAGTGGAGTGCTTTTCCTCGCGCGTCACCGTGAACGACGGGCACATGACGCCGCCGTCGGTGTGGCGGCACTTGCCCACGCCGAAGCAGCGGCGGCCTCGTGGAAGCTGCCGCCGTCCTGCGGGTACCCGAAGACGGTTTCCAAGTGGGCGGGACGATTGCCGGGGCCTTCCCGCAGGTGGCTGTCGAGCGGGTAGGGATCGATCAGCTTGTGAGGGTTCATCCGGCCGTCGGGGTCCCACACCTGCTTGAACTCGGCGAACGCCCGCATCAGCCGGGGGCTGAACATCTTCGGCCACAACTCGGCCCGGCCGTGTCCATCGCCGTGCTCCCCCGAGAGCGAACCGCCGTACGGCACCACCAGGTCGGCGGCCTCCTCCATGAATCTGCGGTAAGTGCCGACACCTTCGGCGGTGCGCAGGTCGAAATCGATCCGGCAGTGCACACAACCCTGCCCCCAATGGCCGAAGAGCACCCCGTCGTAGCCGAAGCGGTCCAGCAGTCCGGTGAAGTCCCGCAGATATTCCTCCAGCCGCTCCGGGGCCACCGCGGCGTCCTCCCAGTTCGGCCAGCCGGTGTGGCCGCCGAGGCCGACCGGCATCCGCGAGGTGCCGGCCGAGTGCCTGCGGATCTCCCATACGGCGGTCTCGTCCTCCGGCCGGTCGTACAGCCGGTGACTCGGCGCGTCCGCCAGCGCCCGCAGGCCACGCACCAGGTCGTCTGCCCGGGCATCCGCCTCCTTCTTGGTGTCTCCCCCGAACTCCACCAACAACCACGCGTCACCCGGGGGAAGGCGCTCCGCGCCGCCGAACCGCATGCCCTTGGCGTGGAGGTTGTCCACCACGTGCCGACTGGTGAACTCCAGCCCGATGGGCTCGAACCCCATCAGCCACGCCACGTCCCGGCCGGACGTGGGGATATCCGGATAGCCGAGGACGACGAGGGTCCGCTCCGGCGGGGAGTGCACGAGACGGCACGTCGCCTCCAGCACGAGCGCGCAGGTGCCCTCACTTCCCACCGGTGCCCGACCGACGTCGAAGCCGTTCTCGGGCAGAAGCTGCTCCAGGTCGTAGCCGGACACCCGACGAGGAATGTCCGGGAAACCGGAGCGGATGTCGTCCACATACGTGTCCCGGATGTGCTTCAGCCCGGCGTAGATCGCTCCACGGCGGCCACCGCCGTCGATGAGGCGCTGCAACTGCTCGTCACTGGTCGGGCCGACCCGCATCCGGCGACCGTCGTACGTGGCGATCTCCAGCTCGACGATGTGTCCACGGTCTTGCCGGCCATGACCGAGTGCGTGCCGCAGGAGTTGTTGCCGATCATCCCGCCGAACGTGGCGTGGTCGTGCGTGGCCGGGTCCGGACCGAACGTCAGCCGGTGCCGCTCGGCCGCGTCCCGCAGATGATCACAGATCAGCCCCGGCTGCACCCGGGCCAGCCGTGCCTGCGGACTCAGGTCGACCAGCTGGTTCATGGAGAAGTCGAAGACTACGGCCGCGTTGACCCCTTGCCCGGCCAGCGAGGTGCCACAGCCACGCGCCAGCACCGGCACACCGTGACGGCGGCACACATCCAGCCCCGCAAGCACGTCCTTCACATGCCGTGGGATGACGACCCCAAGGGGTACCTGGCGGAACACCGACGCGTCATGGGCGTACAGGGCGCCGTCACCGGGAGTGAACCTCACCTCCGCCGCGACCGCGCGACGCAGATCCCGGGCAAGTGGCAGGGTCTGCGCCCACCGGGAGGCAAGGCCGCCCGACCCCACGTTCGTACCGGTCATACCGCCCCGAGTAGCCCGGACAGAACGGGAGGAAACACACCTGCATCATGAGTAACCGTGGTAGGCCGAATCGCCCGGCCATGGGGGTTTGCGCACTCGCGCCGGGCCCCGACCAGGCACCAGCTCGAACGCGGGCAGTGCGTAGCGCGACGACGTCCTCGTTTCCTGCTCTGGTGGTCGGCGGGAGAACAGGCAGGGCCGGCCTGTGCCACCGCCGGGCCGTTGCCCGTGTCCCGGTTGCGCCAGCTCGGAGGCACGCCCGGGGGCGCGCCGAGGTATGGCCGGCCGGGTCGGTCGGGCCTCCACCGGAACCCGGCCGACCCGGCCGCGCGGCTCCCAGCAGGGCGACGGAGACCTGAACCGCACAGGGGCGTGCTCGGCAGGCAAAGGCCTCGAAGAGGGGACGCCGGTGGGCTGCACGGGGTCGCAACCGCAGGGTACGGACGATCACCCGACCGGCCTTGTGGACGAAAGGCCCCCCCATTGGCCTGCTGGTGGTCTGCTGGTCCGGGGGCGGCGCTGCCCGGCGGCGGGACGGGCACCGATCACCTTATTCGTTCTTCTCGCGTGCTGTTCGGGCGTCCTCGTCCACGTCGGCGTCCTCACGGTGGCCGGCTTCGCCGCCCAGAAGCGGGGAACGTGACAGGACCATCACCGCTGCCGCTGCCGCTGCGGCGGCAGCGACCGCCAGCAGGATGAACAGTCCGCCGCGCACGGTCTCGCCGAATACGAGCGTGCCCCACAGGATGGCGACCACCGGATCGGCCATGGTCAGCCCGGGCTGGGTGGCCAGCAGTCGGCCCGCGTGCATCGCCGACTGCAGCAGGAACATCGCTCCCGCACCAGCCGCGATCATGGCCCACAACTGCCAGCCTGCGAACAGAGCGACCAGGCCATGGGAAAAGGCGATGGTCATCGCCTTCATCAGTGCGGCGGTCAGGGCAAAGGCGCACCCGGTGGCGGCGCCCAGGATGGCTGCCCGGCGCGAACCCGACACCCCGCGCGCCCAGAGCACACCGGCCACGATCACTGCGACGTTGATGCCACAGCCGATCAGCCACCCGAGCCACGACACCGACGACGCGTTCCCGCCTTGGGGCGACAACGCGATGAGCAGGCCCGCCACGCCCGCTGCCATGACCGCCGATGCGACCCACTCACGTCGGCCCAGCCGGCCTCCCAGGAGGAAGTTCGAGAGGATCAGCGCCGTCGGCAGTTCCAGGGACAGCAACGGCTGCACGAGGGAGATCTGGCCGGCATCCAGAGCCGCGGCCTGCAGGGGGAAGGCCGCCATGATCGAGAGAATCCCGCCCAGCCACACTCGGCGATGCAACAGGTGCCATATCAGGCGCAGGCTCAAGTTCTCTTCCGCCGGCTGGTCCCGGGCAGCCTTGCGCTGCAGGACGGAAGACAGGGCGTTGGCAGCGGCCGCCAGCACGGCCAGCACGGGGCTAAGCACGATACCGCCTGGATGGAACCGACGAGCCAACCGATGAGCGCACCAGGCCCCGGACGCAGGGCAGGGTGCCGCGACGCCCACCCGCACGGCACAGCGTGTTGATCTCCGCCGCCCGGGGAACCGTCACCGGCGCGCAGAAGACGTACGAATCCGGGAGCGAGGGAGGTCCCGGTTCCCTCACCGCCGGCCTGGTGTGCAGTGGTGCCGCCCATGCCCGTTCCCGCTGCTTGCTGCGAATACGACATCAGTGCCGTGCCTCTCCCGGAGGAGCCGGTGTCTGCTGCCTGGGCGAGTTCCCGGTTCCGGCTGGCTGACCCTCGCCTTGCCCAGCCCGGTACCGAACGGGGGCAGGCCGGCGAGTCCGAGGGCCGCAGCACTGCAGGGCCGGGCGTTCAGCGGTCCCGTCTGCCGCGGCCGTACAGGGTGAGCTCGTCGACGTCGTCGTGTCGGGCCAGCAGGGTGCCGACAAGGAGGAACAGGGCCGCCTTGACCCGTCGTGTCCGGCCATGTGCAGCGCGGCGCCGGTCGTACCGTCCGCATCCGTCGTGGCGAAGCCAGGGTGAAGAGCCAGGGTGAAGAGGCTGACGTGCGCCGTGGTCGAGTGGACGAGCAGGCGCTTGAGGCGGTGCTGGGCGAAGCGCCTCAGGGCGCCCACCACGGGCGCCACCGTGCCCAGGACGAGGGCCACCGTGCGCAGGACGAGGAAGGTGCGCCGGATGTCGTGGTGGGGGAGGGGCCCGTCGAAGACGACCCGGTACACCCGGGCTGCCCCGTACAGGCCCGGTTCGACCCTGGCTCGGGAGAACAGCACGCAGACCGGGGCCGGGGTCATGGCGTGTGCGTGGCGAGCCGGAAGGCGTCGGGGGTGACCCACCAGGGGCAGCCGCCCGCAGGAGGGGGCGGGTTCGGGATCGACGATCAGGAGCCCGATGGCTCCCTGCCCACTCTGCACGAGCTCGCCGGGCGCACACCCGGGCTCACCAGCGCTACGCCGTAGGGCTACCGGACCCGTGCTGCTGACCGACACCGAACGGACGGCGAGGTCGGACGTCGAGCGGCGCCGGGACGTCCCATTCGACCACCGTGGCCCTCATGACGCCAGGCACGTACGTCCGGACACCGACCGGCCGGGCCGACGAGTGACGGAGCCCACAGATTTTCCCGTTTCTGTGACCGACACGCCCACGGAGGATCTCCTCTTGTGTACGGCCGAGCCGGAGTCACCGGAGGGTATACGGAGATGAACCACATAGCCGCGGACGCAGAACTCGTCGTCGCAGCACGCGAGGGCAGCCAGGGGGCACTGGAAGAACTGGTGGCCCGGCACCTGCCACTCGTCTACAACATCGTCGGTCGCGCGCTGAGCGGGCAAGCAGATGTGGACGATGTCGTCCAGGAGACGATGCTGAACGTCGTGCGGGGCCTGCCCGGACTTCAAGAGGAGCAGGCCTTCCGGTCCTGGCTGGTCGCGGTGACGATGAATCAGGTACGCAGGCACTACCGGAGCCGCACCGAGCAAGCGCGTCCCCTGGACGAACTCGCGGTCGTGGCAGACCCCGGCGCCGACTTCGCCGACCTCACCCTCACGGAACTCGGGCTGTCCGGACAGCGGCGGGAGACCGTCGAGGCCACCCGTTGGCTGGACGAGGACGACCGAGAGTTGCTGTCGCTGTGGTGGCTCGTCACCACGGGCCATCTGACCCGCACGGAAATGATCGACGCGATCGGCCTGGACAGCCATCACGTCACCGTACGGGTGAGCCGGATGAAGGCACAGCTGGACACCGCGCGACTGGTGGTCCGAGCACTGACAGCGGTTCCCCGCTGCGCCGAGCTGTCCTGGGTCATCAGTCCCTGGGACGGAAAGCCGAGCGCCCTGTGGCGCAAACGGCTGGCCCGACACGTGCGCGAGTGCGCCCACTGCGGAGGTCTGGGCACCGATCTGGTACCGGCCGAGCGGCTCCTGGTCAACCTGGCCCTGGTCCCGCTGCCGGTCGGCCTCGCGGCGTACGTCCTCGCGCACACCACAAGCCCCGCATTCCAGGTCACGTCGGCCTCGACGAGCGCACCGCGAGCTCGGGAGGGCAAGCAGGCCGGCAGGCACCGTATGTCACGCACCCGCGTCTCGGGCGACGAAGGCGGACGCTCGCTGGCATCCCTCGGCGGCAAGCCGCTGTTGGCTGCCGCGGCGCTCGCGGCCACCGTCACGGCGGCCCTCGGCGCGGGGGCGTTCGCGAGCCCGGACACCGGGAAATCGGCGGGACACCAACCCGGCGGTCTCAGCGTCGCCGACGACAACACGCCGGCCTCGGCGTCGACTCCCGAGAAGGCCGGGGGCGGTGGCCAGATCACGCCGACGCCCAGAGCGACGCCGAGCAGGAAGCCCAGGGCCAGGCACACCGCGCGCCCGAGCGGCCCCAGCCACACCGCCCCCGCGCACACCCCCACCCCCACCCCCGCGCAGCCCACACCGTCGCAACCCTCCGTGCACCCCTTTGGCACGAACGCCGAGCAAGCCGCCGCCATGGCGGTCCTCAACCTCATCAACCAGGCACGCGCCGAGGCACACCTCGCACCTCTGCAGCTGAGCTCCGGCCTCGGCACGAGTTCCGAGCGACACACTCACACCATGGCATCGGGCTGTGGCATGCAGCACCAGTGCCCGGGCGAACCACCCTTCACCGACCGCGAGACCGCGGCCGGCGTCCATTGGGGGACTGCCGGCGAAAACATCGGTGAGGGCGGTCCGGTGGCCGACACGCAGCCGGACATCACGCGCATGGTCGTCGGCATCACCGAGCAGATGCTCGCGGAACAGCCCCCCAACGACGGACACCGCCGCAACATCCTCAACCCGGATTTCCACCACATAGGAATCACCGTGCTGCGTGACAGCGGAGGCACGGTCTGGATGACCCAGGACTTCTCGGATTGACGAGCTCGTGCACGGTCGGCGGTGAGGCTTCGGGCTCTCGATCGTCGATCCGTGTCGTACGGTGGGGACGCCTCTCGTGCGGTGGTCGTCAGCGACAGCATCACCGGCCTGTCGGCCGATGTGATCGCGGAACGCGTGGTCGAGGTCGAGGCCGTTGTGGCACGAACTGCACCCGGTCAGGGTCGCGTCCGGGCTGCGGAAGCGCGCTGTGGGGGCCAGGGCGAAGCAGTGGTCGGTCTTGGCCGACCGGCTCCCGGAGGTCTGTCCGCACCCGTCGCGACCGCCCCGGGGCCGGATGGAGATCATCGTCAGTGTCGGGCGCTCGCGAGGTGCGCCGATGCGCTGGGCTCTCCAGGGGCAGGGGCAGGGGCAGGGGCAGGGGCAGGGGGCACTGCTCTGCCCGGCGGCCGGACAGAGCAGTCGGTCATGTCACGTCCTTGTAGGTGCCGGTGGACGACAGGGCGCCTCACTGCTCTGTCGGGGATTTTGTGATGTACCCACCTGAACCGGATGTCTACTGGGTGTGCGGTTCAGGATGTTCGAGGCGGCTACTGTCATATGCAGGTGGTGTGGTTGAGCGCGCGTGCGGCGGGCACGGTCGCGTTCTACGGCACTCCGAGGCGCGTCGGCACGGTGCCCGGGGCGCGGAGTGGTGCTGCTGCTTGCGCACGGCCGGTATGCGCGCCGGGGTTGGCACGACATCCCGGCTGCACGGGGAACTGCCCGCACGCGGCCGCGAGCCGCAAGTCGAGGACCGCCCGAGTCCGCTCCCGAAGTACGGTCCGTCTCGAAACCGCGTTGCGTCGTCGGCCGGCTCATGACCGACCCGGACCGCCTTAACAGGACCGACGCCGGCTGCAGAGAGCGGCGGGGTGGGCCTTCCACGCCGCTTTCATGGCAGGGATGGTACGTGTCTGCGACCGCTGCCGGGGCGCGCCCCGGGGTCGGACCCGATCACAGAGATCCCACAAGATCCGCCCCTACGGTTCCTCCTCGGGAGTCGGCAATCAGGGGGAGCACCGTGGATCGTTCACGTTGTCTGGGCGGGCGCTACCGTCTGGAACACGTTCTGGGCCGGGGCGGGATGGCCGAAGTGTGGCTGGCGTACGATCTGCTGCTGTTCCGCCCGGTGGCCGTGAAGGCGCTCCGGCCGGAACTGGCGGCCGATGCCGAACACTGGGCGCGTTTCCGTCGTGAGGTCGTCTCGGCGGCCCTGTTGGGCCACCCGTCCGTCGTCGCCGTCTACGACGCGGGGGAGGACGCGATCGACGGCCACCTCGTCCCGTACCTCGTGATGGAGTACGTCAAGGGCACCACGCTGCTCCAGTTCGTGCGCGAGGCACGGAACACGGAACCGGAACATGCCCTGGAACTCACCGCCGGCGTGCTGGAGGCGCTCGAGCACGCCCACCGCCACGGTATCGTCCACCGGGACATCAAACCGGCCAATGTCATGCTCTCCCACGAGGGCATCGTGAAGGTGACGGATTTCGGAATCGCCCGGTCGGTGGGTCGCACGGGTACGACCCTCACCCGCACCTCGGTAGTGGTGGGGACGGCCGAGTACCTCTCACCGGAACAGGCCCGGGGCGAGCAGGTGGACGTCCGCACCGACCTGTACTCGACCGGCTGCCTGCTCTACGAGCTGCTCACCCGCCGCCCCCCGTTCACCGGTGACACACCGCTGGTCGTGGCCATGAAGCACCTGTCGGAACCACCGGTGCCTCCCTCTGTCCACGTTCCGGAGCTGCCTGCCGTCTACGACACCCTGGTGCTGCGCGCGCTGGCCAAGGATCGTGCGGCCCGCTACCAGACCGCCGAAGAGATGCGCGACGCCATCGGGAAGGTGCTGGCAGGCCGTGCCACGGCGGTCACCTCGCCGCTGCCGGAACCGCCTGCGACGGTTCGGCACACCCAGGATCCCCGGAAAGTACGCCCCGCGCGCCGACAGTACATCCGCCGGCCGGTCCAGGCGATGGCAGTGCTGCTGGCAGCCGCCGTGTGCGCCTACGTGATCAACGGATCCCACACGCCTGCTCGGTCCCGGGTCGCGGCACCCTCGCTGATCGGCGAGACGATGAACGAAGCCCGATCGAGCGCCCAGGCAGCCGGCTTACGCCTCCAGCCCGTCCGACACCGAGTGTGCCCTCACCCCGGCACGCCCGTCGGCCGAGTATGTGAGCAGACGCCCCCGCCCGGCAGTGAGGTGCCACGTCACGCCATCCTGCGGGTCATCCTCTCCGCTGGCGCACCTCATCGAAGGTAGAACTTCTCTTGCGCCACCAAGACCGTATCGTCAGCCGCCAACTCCCGCCGACGGCCGGGACGCCTCGATCGCCGCCATCTCTCTGCTCGGCGGTGTGGTCGACCTCAAGCCGTACACCGACCTGGCGTCCTTCCCCGCCGACGCCGTCCACCGGACCCTGATGGGGGACTGGGGCGTAGCAGGTGTCCCCGGCAGCCTGCTCATCGGCCGCCTCGTCGGCCGCACGCCGCAGCCGCCCCCTTCGCCGTCGTCGCGTACGTACCCGCACTGCTGACGGCGGCTCACCCGGCCTGCCGACGGCGGCCGTGGTCGGCCCGTGGGCGATCGTGGTTCACAGGGCGTCGGCCGGCCGTCGCCCGGGGCGGGCGGGCTTGGTTGTGGCCGTCGGTCAGATCCAGTCCTTGCGCTTGAAGGCCCAGTAGAGCAACACGGATGCGACGACCATGACACCGGTGGAAGTGACGAAGCCCGCCTGGGTGTTGACCCCCGGGTAGGGAACGTTCTGTCCGTAGAAGCCGGTGACCGCCGTGGGTACAGCCACGATCGATGCCCAGCTGGTGACCTTCTTCATGATGAGGTTCATGCGGTTGCCCTGAACGGTGAGGTTGGTCTCCATGATGGACGTGATCAAGTCCCGCAGTGACTCTGTCCACTCGGTGGCCCTCAGGACGTGGTCGTACACGTCCTGGAAATAGGGAAGCAAGGGTTCGCCGACGATGTGCAGGTCGCGCCGGAGAAGGCTGTTGACGACCTCCCGCATCGGCAACACCACGCGGCGCAGTCTGGTGAGGCTCTTGCGCAGCGCGTAGGACTCCCGCTGGACGGAGTCCATCTGCTCGCGCCCGTCGTCGAAGAGCAGATCCTCCACTGCTTCGATGCGGTCGTCGAGGTCCTGCACCGCGGCGAAATGCCCGTCGACTATGTAGTCCAGCAGCCCGTGCAGGAGGAATCCCACTCCGTACTTGGCAAGATCGCTGTTGTTGTCCCAGCGTTCGACGACTTTGTCCATGTCGAACCGGTGGTCGGGGCGGATGGTGATCAACGCGGTGGGTGTGATGAAGACGGACAACTCACTGGCGGTGAGCTGCCCACTGGTCTCGTCCGCGCTGACGGCGTAGGCGCTCAGAAAGGCGTGGGTGCGGTAGCGATCCAGTTTCGGCCGCTGATGCTCGTGCCGTGCGTCTTCCACCGCCAGCTCGTGCAGTCCGAACTCCTCGCTGATCATCGCGAAGTCAGCGGAGCACGGGTCACACAGGTCGAGCCAGACCGCCACGTCCGGATCGTTCACGTATTCCGAGATGTCGGCGGTCGGAAAGTCCTCGAGGATCAGGGAGCCGTTGCGGTAGAGCCGTGTGCGCGTCATGCCGACGCACCATAAGGTGCCCTGGTAAGAGCACCGCCTCACCTCTTTTCGGGCGATGGGCGGCCTCTTCCCGGTTCCCTCGCGGCACTTACCTCCCCGGACGCCGCCCTGAGGACCGCCTTCGTCCGGGGCCACCCGACTGTGACGAGGTCCGGCGAAGTGTGCATACAGGTGGGAACCGAAAACGAAGCGTGAGCCACCGGGCCGGTTCCCGACTCCACCGCGCCGGCTGACCGGTCATCCGGTGACGAGGGTCCAATGCATGTCGTGCAGGGTCTGTCCGATCGGAACGTAGTAAACGCCGGCCAGGCACCAGGGTGTCCTGCGACGACCGTCGAGGACGCTGTCGCGGTTGTACGCGGGCGGGCAGGTGATGGTCCGGTCGAGGGCGGTGATGATTCCGCGTGCTTCATCGGCGGTGTGGTTGCGGACGCCGGCGAAGACGGGCCGCCGCTGTCGCCGTTGACGGCTGCGACACCGCCGGGAGTCGTGGAGGTGGCGTAGGCGAGGTCCACATCGGGGCGGTAGATGTGGTGGGGTCCGGTGACGCCGATGTCCGTCTGGGTGATCCGCACACCGCAGTGCACACCGGACGAATGCCATCCATCTGGGACGTGCAGCGTGCTTCATGTGCCGCTGTCTTTCTGCTGGAGCCAATGTGACGTGGACGTGCTTTTGCGGGCCCAGTCCGTCGGACAGAGAGGTGATCGGATTTCGGAGAAGGCCGCGAAGCGGTAGTCGCAGGGCCGAGGTGGACAGCGCGGTCCGGCCGGCCCCGTGCCGAAGTCCGTACGGTCTACGGAGGCCCGGCGTCGTGGCGACCACGCGGTCGGGCGATCCACGGCCCGCGCGTCGATCGAGAACCGCCTCCGGTCCCGCGCTCCACGGGGCGTCAGCGTCAATGGCTCAGTGTGCGACCAGTCGCTCGCTCAGCCACTGCAGCATCGGCGGGATCTCGCGTCGCCAGGTGTTGAAGTTGTGCCCGCCGCTCGGAAGGATGATCGACGAAATCCTGGTCACGTTGGTGTTCTGCACGCTCTTGATGAACTTGAGCGTGTCCTTGTAGTTGTGCTCACCGACCCTGCTGCTGGTGACGAGCAGCGACGTCTCGGGCGCGGTCAGATGCTTGAGCATCCAGAAGAGGTCGGATCGATTCCGCAGGTTCTTGTCGCCGTGGAAGAGGTCTCCGGTGGTGGGGTCGATCGGCGCCTTGTAGTACGGCGACAGGCCGGCGGCCGCCGCGTAGGAAGCCGGGTGGTGCATGGCGATCTTCAGCGCGCAGTAACCACCGGTCGAGTCGCCGGCGATGCCCCAGCTGGCGGGCGTCTTGTCCACCCGGTAGTGGGCCATCACCGCATCGCGCAGATCCTTGGCGAAGAACGTCTCGGTCTGCGGGCCACCGGGAACGTCGACGCACTCGGTGTCCCGCGGCGGCGCCACGGTGGGACGCAGCATCACCAGGATCATCGGCTGCATCTTCCCCTGCCTGGCCAGCTGCTGCGCCGTACTGGGGTAGTGCAGCTTGTTCACCAGCGCCTCGGCCGTGCCGGGGTAACCCGTGAGGACCACGGAGACCGGGAACTTGCGCGCGCTGTTCTTCGGCTGGAAGTACTCCGGCGGCAGATACACGAACGCCGGCGTGGCGAGGTGTGTCGTGCGGCCGATGATGTCGACCTTCTGGACCTGGCCGGCCACCTGCGGCAGCGTGCTGCTCGCACCGATGACCTTGGATGTGGCGACCACCTGGACGGAGCTGTTGGCGCCGCCCGCGACATGGTCGACGACCACTCCCTGGGCATTCTCCTGGCCGAACAGGTCGGCCCAGCTGGCGTAGAAACCGAAGGCCTGGTTGACCGCCAGGCCCACCGAGGCGAAGAGCGCCAACTGGGTGCCGAACAGCAGAACCACTCGTCCGCTGACGGCTCGCCAGCTCTGCCGGGCCAAGCGAGGCCACAGCCAGACCGTGCCGAGGAACAGGAGGACGGCGAGGACGACCGCCAGCACCAGCACTTTGTTGCTCGTGAGTCCCATGGGCTGTTTCCTGCCTGCGCTTTCCGCCCGGCGCCCGCACGCGTTTCGTTGCGAGGGCTTGTCCGGGGCTTTTCCTTGGTCTTTGACCCGTGGCAGATGTGCACATGTCGGTCGAGGTTCCGACTCGATCCAGCCGGCCCTGACGTATACCGCGCGGCCCGTGCCGCGAGCCCGAAAGAGTGCAACGGCTGCGAAGCACACTGGTCTCTGGCCGGTTCAGTGTCCGGTTGGCGGCTGGATGCAGCCCTCCAGGGGGGCCGCCGCGAAGCCCTGTTCCCGGATACGCTTGCGCGGATTCGCGAACGTCTGCGTCATGGTGGCGCGCCTGAGCTCAGCAGGGCCGTGGAAATGAGCGAGGATGATGTCGCCGCCGGGCCGCAGCTTCTTGCCCGGCTCCTCGTGCTGCACAGTGCGTACCTGCATGGACTCACGCCACTGGACGATCGTTCGTGGCCCGCACTTTCCCACCGTGATCCCGGTGTTGTCGTACGCCCCGTAGCGTGGCGCCGGAAGAGCAACGGAGCGGTGTCGAAGCGCCGGGTGAGGGTCTTCTGGCCGCAGTCCGGCTTGACGGCGTCGTTCACCAGGAACATCGTGATCGGGACCTTCAGGTCCCGCATCATCTCGATGCACTCGGGCTCCTTCTCCGGTCCGTCGTTGTCCGCCGGGGGCTCGGGAGCCGCGGGCAGGGGTGTCAGGCCCCACGTGTGCCAGGCGGCAGGCTCAGCCGTGACGTGCGACGCGGTCCCGGGCGTGCCACCGAGGGCGGCGGACGCCGACGAGGCGGCCGCCGGACCGGACGCGTCGCCACCGCTCAGGCCGCAGTCGCCCACGCACAGGGGCAGAGGCGTGCCGGCCGGCGGCGGGTGGAACCCGCCGTCCATGGTGCGTCGCTTCACCGTACCGGTCTCCTGACTGCCAAGCTGTCCTCGGCCCTGCCGGGAAAGTAACCGCGGCATGAAAGGCGAAGTTCAGCTGCATGAAAGGCGAAGTTCAGGGGAGGGTGAGAATGTCACCAAGGCGCCGTCGTCCCCGGCGCCGTGCGGGCCACCCCGGCCGACCCGGGCAGGAGGCGCCGGGTGCGGCGGGTGAGCCGCGCAGCCGCTCGGCGGCCGAGGCCTCCTCCCGCGCTCGCCGTCGGAGCCTTGTGGGCCAGCTCGAGTGCGCGCGAGATCGATCTCTCTCCTCCCGGTCCTGGCGACCGCCTACGCAACGACGCCCGGCCTGCTGCTCTGCCGCAGGTCCACGGCCCCTCACACCGCAAGATCGACGAGCGGCCGCAGGAGACGAACATGGCGTCTGCCACCGGCATGACGCCGAGCGCCACGCCGATGTTGTCGAGGCTGATCGTCGCGCGGATCGCCACAGCTGCTCAGGGGCGGAGCACAAGCCGTTCGGGTACGGCTCGCAAGCCCATGACGTCGCCGACCCGGCGGCGGCACCGTCGCCAGTGCCCCGGCGGGCAACGTTTGCCCGTCGAGGAGCGGCGTCCGGTGCGTGCTGCACCTGACGCCGCGCGGCCGCCCTGCGGGCAACGACGGGAATCGTCGGACAGGCCCTGGGTGGCCCCTCGACGGAGGCAGGGACGGGCTCGCGCACGTAAGAAGGACGTTGCCTCCGCGTGTGACCTCTCAGCAGTCTCGAGGCCAGAGGGTGAATGCGCCGGGTGATTGCATCCAGTCGAAGGTGGTGACGCTGGAGTGGCCTTGCCGGGCGAGGTACTGCACGCGTTGGGCCGCGGCGGTGGGGTCGGGGTTGGTGTCGTCGAGCGTGGGGACGACGCTTTCGGCCGAGCCTTCGACGGTGAGGTAGTGGCTGCGGCAGTACCACGACATGGTGTACCCGTCGTTCAGCCAGCGGGTGGCCTGGGTGTCGAAGACGACGAACCAGGGGCGCAGTTCGGCGTCGTAGATGAGGCGGGGGTCGCCGTTCGGGCTCGGTTTGGTCATGGCAGGCCACATGGAGCCATCTCCCAGTCGGCCGGCTGCAGACAGGTCGGCCAGGTGCTGGGCGTATTCCTGTTCGGTGGAGAGGTTGTCCAGCTTGTAGGCCGCGAGCTTGTTCTCGATGGTGCCGGTGATCGGGAAGACGATGAACTTTCCTCGCAGCTGGTTCCAGGTGGGCCAGGCTCCGGCCTTGGCCGCGGCGTCGAGGGTCGCATAGGTGGTTCCGAGCATGTCCGCGGGAGTGTAGAGGTTCCGGGCGCCGAGGTGTCCGGCCACCAACTGGTCCAGTTGGGTCGGCCCCATTCCGGCATCGGACCGGAAGCCCCATTTGAGTTCGATCTTGATGTAGACGGGGTCGTGGCGGGGGTGCGCGTCGCTCCAGGCCCTGAGGTCGTCGAGGCAGGTTCTGAGGCTGCCGTTCTCCCAGGTGGTCTTGAAGATGCCGGACCCGGTGGTGTAGGTGCAGTTGTTGTCGTTGACCAAGGGGTCGGAATGGCTGACGATCCATCCGCCGGGGTTGCCGTAGGTGCTGTACGCGTCGATCTCCAGCAGGTGCGCTCCGAGGTCGAGGCCAGCGGTGATCGACTTGGACTTGCCCTTGTCGTAGGCGTTGTGCAGTCCGGACGCGGAGACCTGGTCCAACGGAACATTGTCGAAGGCCGATGTGTCTGCCGCCGTCTCGACCGTGGCGGTGTGACCGGGCGTCGCGGAGGCCCGTGACGAAGCCAGGCCGAGCAGCATGACAGCGGCCAGAACACAGGTCCTGCGGCGCCAAGGACGGGCTTGCGTTCGTGGGGAGGGCATCGGAACTCCTTACGTCTGGGGGAGTCGTGCGCGTCGCGAGCCGGCAACGAAGGTGGATCGCTTCGCCGTCGGCCGTGCCCTGGGCCGTCAGGCTCGGCGCGTACCTGGTTGATGTCCGCGCGTACGGCGGGCGAGGTGGGGTCGTCGGGGGCGGCCGGTACGGCGAACTCCGCGAGGTGGCCGGCGATCCTCAACCCGCCCGCGCCGGCGTGCTGTCGGGCCGCGCCCGCCAGAGCTTTCGCACCGCTCGCGAGGTCCCCGCCCGACCACGCGCTGTGGGACTCCCCGGCGGCGGCCGCCCAGCGCCCGCGCAGCCGGACACGTCCGTCACCGGGGTGCCGGCCGGTACGGCGGTGGTGTGACGCTGACCGCGCCGGGGGTCGTCGCCGTCGGTGCGACCTTGCCGGTCACGCCGACGCGGTGGCGAGCCGGCTTGCGGGAGCCGGTTCGAGGTGCGCGGGGTCGCCGTCGTACCACTTGGCACGGCGCCGCCAGAGGTCGCGCACCATGAACTCGGTTTCGTCGTACCTGGCTTGCAGGTGGAGGCGGTCGGCCGGATGGGCGGGTGGTCGCACGGAGTGGATCAGGTCGTCCAGCCGGGCACCGGAGTCGAGTCCGTCGAGCGTCTGCCGGACCAGGCTCTCCAGCCGTTCCGCGGTCTCGGTGAGCGCCCGGCGGATCCGGCCGGCGCCGAAGACCGGCGCTCCGTGCGAGGGCAGCATGATCTCCGCCCCCCAGGGGGACGACGCTGTCGTCGACGGCGCCGTGCCAGGCCCGGTCCGCGTAGTCGGTGAGGGAGAAGCCCATGGTGCTCATGCCACCGCGAGCGCGGGCAAGAGGCAATCGGCCGCGAAGCCACTGACAGCCGCCCAGTGTTGTGACGTGTCACAACCAGATGCCGTACCGGAGGTGTGCGATCCGGCCGGCCGCACGCCTCGAACCGCGGGTCAACCAGCCGGCCACGGCCATCGTGGAACGTCAGCGGTCCGAGGTGCCCGGCTTCGATCTCCTGCCCGGAGAGATGCGGGACGTGGAGATCGCGGCGACGGCCCGCCACGCGATACGCGGGTTCCTCCGCCACGTGCAAGGCATGCCGGACACCGACAACGGGGGTTCCGGGAACGCGCCGCCGAACGCGCCGAGGTAGGCCCCCGCTGGT
The DNA here is from genome assembly GCF_059510455.1 of Streptomyces sp. NTD91. Taxonomy (NCBI): domain Bacteria; kingdom Bacillati; phylum Actinomycetota; class Actinomycetes; order Kitasatosporales; family Streptomycetaceae; genus Streptomyces; species Streptomyces sp. NTD91. The sequence continues at coordinate 106,886 of NZ_JCAJZW010000010.1, read as the reverse complement.
GCAGCGGCTCAGGGGCCACCACGTCGATGCCGAGGTACTGCTGTACGTACTGGGCCAGTTGGCCGGAGGTGGTGCCGCACCGACTCGATGAGGCCGGCCTCACCGACGTCTCGCGCGTGGTCCTCGGCCCCGCTCTCTTCGCTGCCGCCGACCCTGCGCCGGACCGCCGGCCGAGACCACCGGTGACGACTCCACGCGGCGGTCCCTCCCCGGGCCTCCGGCGGGCTACCGGCGCAGGTCGACCACCGTGCGCAGCTTGCCGCTGGTGGCGGTGCGCTCGAAGGCGGCCCGCGGCACGATCTCCACGGTGAACGACAGCAGTTCCTCCGCCTCGGCCGTAGCCACCTCCGCCACCTCGGTGGCAAGGGTCTCCCGCGCGGCCGCGGCGTCGGACACGTACTGCTCGTCCAGACGCACCGTCAGCCGCTCACGGCCGGAGCCGGGGGAGACCAGCAGCTGGACCTCACCGCGGTACCCCAGCCGCTCCTGCGCCGCCTGCAGGAAGCGCCGGTAGTTGAAGAAGTACGTGCCGGCGCGCACCACATCGCCGTAGCGGCCCAGAAGTTCCAGACGCGGTACGTGGCTGCCGCACGGGCACGGGCCCGCCACGGCACGGCCCAGGTCACCGATCTCGTAGCGCTCCAGCCGCTGTCCGGTACGCGCCCGCGAGGTGAAGACCAGCCGGCCGATCTCACCCGGCGCCACGGGCACGTCCTCGCCCGGGTCGAGGATCTCCAGTGTGTGCAGGTCGGTCAGCACATGGTGGACCGACCCCCGCGACGCGGCGCACTGATAGCCCAGCGGACCGAGGTCGGTGCTGCCGTACGCGGCCGAACGGATCGACTCCACGCCGAACTCGTCGGTCAGCACTCGGCGTTGCTCCGACGTGAAGTGCTCACCGCCGTAGAACACGGTGCGGATGCCGCCGTAGGCACGCAGCCGGTCCGCCTCGGCGTGGAACAGCTGCCACAGATAGGAGGGCATCCCGAACACGGTATCCACCCGGTGTCCGACCAGCGCTTCGGCGACCATGGCGTGGTCCGGCCCGGCGGCCATCGGGACCTGAGTGGCGTTCAGCCGTTCCAGGATGGAGAAGAAGCTGATGAAGCTTCCGTACATTCCGCCGCAGTAGAACAGGTTGGCCGCCCGGTTGTGGGCCGGGTCGAATCCCGCGGCGAGCAGCCCGTCGGCGGCGGCCCGCATCTGGTTGTCGTAGTCGTCGCAGGTGAACACCGACAGGGCCGGGGCGCCCGTGGAGCCCCCGCTGCGGAAGTACAGGTGCGCGTACTCGTCGGGCAGCGAAGTGAGCGCCCGCTGCACGTCCTCCTTGCCCAGCGGCCGGCCGTCCGGCGGCGGGGGCAGCACGGGCGGCGCCACCAGGTCGTCCAGACAGGGCACCGTGCGGAACGCCACCTCGGCCGCGCGGACGCTCACCCGCCGACTGTAACGCTGCAACGCGTAGACCCCGTCGTGCGGTTCGCCCTCGTAGCCGTCCAGCATGGAGCCGACCGGAGTGACCCGGGTGACGCCCGCGGCCAGCACGGCTCGCGAGAGCTCGGCCACATCCGCCGGTCCGCCGCTGATCGCCGCGGTCTGCAGGTACCGCCGCATCGGCCGCAGGGTCGCGGCGACCGCGCGCCGGGGCAGCGGTTTCACCCAGACGCTGCGGTGCAGCGGGGAGGCGGTCAGCGCGCTGCGGGCGTCGGCCAGCACCCGCCAGGTGCCGTCGCCGGCCGTGATCACCCGGGTCAGACCCAGGTGCTGTTCGAGTCGGGTGAGCTGTTCCACGGTCGTGATCTCGGCCTGCTCGGCCGGGCCCGGCAGCGACGCCCGCCGGGTGTCGGAGACCTTCGCGAGCCGCTCGGCGAACCTTCCGGCGAACGCGAAGAGCGCCTCCTTGTCCTCGGTGTCGAGGTAGACCGCCTGCGGACTGGAGCACGCCTGCTGCTCGAAGCGGCAGACGTCCTCGGCGAGCGCGTCGAGGACGGCGACGTCGGCCGCCGCGTCGCGGGTCAGGTAGGCGAAGGAGATCCGGTGTCCCCACTCGACGACCCGGCAGCCGGGCGGCGCCAGGTCGCTCACGGACCGCACGGCGTCCTCGCCACCCCACACGGCGATGGCGTCGGCCTGCCCGCACAGCGTCTGCAGCCACTCCCGACGCGACGAGGGGAACCGCAGGGCCACCACCCGCTCGCCGATCATCCCGGTGGGATCGGCGGCGCACAGCGCGGCGAGCAGCTCGACGGCCGGCGAGGCGCCGGAGCTGCTGGTCTTGAGCACGTTGAGGTTGCCCGCCAGCAGCCCCTCGACGACGCTCAACGGCGCGACGGTGGCGGCGTTGCCCGGGGCGATGTGCACCAGCAGACCCACCGGCGCCCAGGCCTCGTACACCGTCCTGCGGGCGTCCGGCCGCGTCAGCCGCTCCGGGCGCAGGCCCCCCAGCTCCCGCCGCAGCTTTCGCTCCAGGGCCTGCCGGGTGAGGCCCGCGGCCAGTTCGACGAGGACGGCGTCGGCCTCGTCCGCAGGCAGGTGCGCCGTCAGCCGGGCGTGCAGCGCCGAGCCCGGATCGGTCAGTTCGGTGCTCACCGCGGCACAGGCGCCGATCACCACGTCGGTGGGCAGCGGTCGGACGACGACGCGCCCGGCCAGCTCGGCCAGCCCGGCGAGCCGCCGGCCGGCCTCGGCGTCGTCGACGAACTCGCCCTGCCACAGGTGAGGTTCGGGATGGAGTACGGAGGTGGTCACGGCGTTCCCTTCAGGAGTTCGGCGGCGGCGACCGCACAACTGCGGTTTCGGCTCACCCCGGCCCGGCCGTGCACGGTGAACCAGTCGGTGGACAGCGGGCAGCCGCACTCCTCACCCGGGTGCAGTGACGCGAGGTCGCCCATCACGACGCTGTGCGCCGGTACGGAGGTGATGTAGGGGCTCACCAGGTGCAGGAAGCCACGCTCCCCGTAGGGCAGCGGGTGCAGCGTCGCAGTGTCGCGGACGGCGGCGCGCGACCACACCGGAACATGGAGACGGTGATGTGCGCACTCGACGTACGGCACGCAGTGTTCGACGGAACCGAAGGTGTCGCGGATGCGTGCACCGGGGATTCCGAGGAGTTCGGTGACCTCCGCGTAGAAGGCCTCCTTGCCGATCCGCCGGTCGGCGTGGCCCTTCCAGCCGCCGCCCAGCACCACCAGCGACCCCTCCGGCAGCCGCAGCGGCGGCATGCCCATGGCGCTCATCCGCTCCAGCGTGAAGTGCAGGAACGCGGGGAAGCCGAGGATGCGCACCGGTATGTCGTCCTCGGCGTACCGCCGGAGCGCCGCGATGCAGCCGTGCACATCGAACTCGTGGCCCGCACCGGTGTGCCGCAGCGCGTGCGTGGTGTGCCGGGCGGGAGCGAAGTCGCACAGGTAGTTGTCGGTGAACGAGGTGCCCAGGTTCAGGGACGGCGCCGGCTCGTAGCTGTAGAGCAGATAGTTGACCGGCTGATCGGGGGTGATCCAGCCGTAGTGGTCGAAGATGCGGGCCACCATGCGCTGTGCCGAGCGGATGGTCCACTCGTCGAAGAACATCTGCGACTTCTGGCCGGTGGTGCCCGAGGACGTCAGATGCAGGAAGACGTCGTCGCGGGGGATGGACAGCACCTCGTGGCGCTTGAAGAACGCGGCGGGCACCAGCGGAGCGCGCACCCGTTCGCCGACCGTGGGCGACGCCTTCTCCGGCGGATCCTTCAGGAGCGAGGCGAAGAACGGCGAGCGTCGCGCGTGCCAGGCATTGGCTTCCGCCATCGCGGCGGCGAACAGTTCGTCGGCCTCGGTCCCCGTCGCGTACGGCGACCGAAGGTCGCACAGCCGCTGGATGTGGCCGAGCGCCGCCGGGTCGGGGACCTCGACGGGAGCGAGATGGGGGTTCATCGGGACACCTCGTGAAGGGGCAGGTAGGTGGCGGTCCAGACGGTCAGGTAGGCCCTCAGGTAGGGCTGGAGCAGCGGGCTGACGGCCGTCGTCCTGAAGTCGATCTGACGGCTGGTACGGGACAGCACCACGTAGTCATGGAAACGGTCGTCGATGCGGCGCATCGCCGGGTACACCGCGCTCGGCACGAAACCCGACATCAGGAAGACCTCCAGGGCCTCGGTGTCGGTCAGCGGCAGCAGCGTCTCGGCGTAGTCCGCGCCGGCCCGGGTGACCGCTGTCATCAACGCCTCGAGCGCGCCGGCCACGGCCGCCGGACGCGGGTGGACGGCGACCAGGGCGCAACTGCCCGCCACCGGATCGAGGTCGGCGTACGCCTCGAAGCCGCCGTCGGCCGCGACCAGCAGCGCGTTCGGAGTGTGCAGGGGGAAGAAACGGTCGTCCGCGTCCGGGAACCGCTCCAGGAAGCGGCGGCGGACGAAGGCCGGGGCCGCGATCAGTTCGATCGGCTCGGCTTCCGTGACTGCTCGAGTCGCGGGAGGGGTGGGGACCCGTCCGGTCCCTGCGCAGTCGATGCCGATGCCCGAGGCCGCCGCGTACAGCAGTGGCGCAAGGCGTTCCGGTACGTGCCCGAGGGGGGCTCGGCGCTCCAGCACGCCGTCCGCGTAGCGGGCGAACAGTGCCAGACTCTCGCAACCCTCGACCTCGACCGCGTTGGGCAGCAGGCCGAGCGGCCGGAAGCCGTTGCGTACGACGACGCTCTGCGGGCCCTCGGTGACGACACGCACGGTGGCGAACACCGAGTCGAGGCGCCCGGTACCGAACGCCTCCTCGCACACCGTGCCGGTCAGCCGGGAGGCGAGTCCTCCGCCGCGGTGCGCGGGGTGAACGGCGAGTCCGACGAGCTTGCCGACGCGGCTGCCGGGATCGGTCTGCACGACGGCGGAGCCGACCAGCTCGCCGTGGTCCGTGCGGGCGGTGAGCCAGTGGGCGGTGCCGTCACTGATCAGCCGGCGCATGACGGCGGGATCGCTGCCGAGCGGCACCGGATAGCCGTGCCCGTACACGTCGAAGTACAACTGCCGCAGTTCTGCGATGTCGTGGACCGCGGCGGGCGTGAGGACGTCGGTCACGACGCGTCTCCCGTCAGGGCCGCTGGGTGAGCGCGCCGGTCGCGCCGCTGCGGTCCGGCGTCGTCCGCACAGCCGCGCAGCCACCACAGTGCCGCCGCGACCGGAAGCAGACCGGCTCCCTGCACCAGACACAGCGTGCGGGCGGTCAGATGGTCGCCGAGTGCGCCGAAGACGAGCGAGGAGACGGGGAACGTCGCGCCGAGCAGCGCCTGCATCACCGCGAAGAAGCCCGGTTTTTCCTCGGCGGGTACCCGACGCTGGAACAACGCGACGAACCGGACGCCGATCACACCGACGCACCAGCCGACGACCAGCAGCGAGCCGACCGCCACGACGTGACCGGTGAACAGGCCCGGTACAGCGAGCGCGGCCGCCATGGCGGCCAGGCACGCGCTGCCCACGGCGATCGGACTGCCCGGAACGCGCCCGCCGGTGAACGATCCGACGAGCGTGCCGGCGCCCAGCGCCGCTTCCAGCAGCGCGGCGGTCGAGCCGGTCGAGTGCAGGGCGCCCCGGGTGTACAGGGGCATGACGACGTAGACGGCGGTGGTGAAGACATTGGCTGCGGCGAAGCAGACCAGCACACGGCGGACGAAGGGCAGGCCGGTCAGGACCCGGCGCAGCGTCCGCGGCCGGGGCGCGTCCTCGCTGGCCCGACCGCTGCCCGCCGTGGCACGGGGGAAACGGGCCGAGGCGATCAGCAGGGCCGCCGACAGGTAGGCGCCGGCGCACCCGGCCACCACGCCCGCCAGGTCGTCCGCGTCCACCACCAGCGGGCCCAGCAGTCCCCCGACGAGCCCGGCCAGCGACTGGGTGGACAGTTCGAACGCGGTGGCCGCCTCGATGTCGGTGTCCTCGACCAGCGCGGGCACCGAGGTCGTCAGACAGGGGTCGAAGACCGCCTGGCAGGTCGCCAGTGCCAGCCCGGCGGCGTAGAGCGCGACCGTCGGCAGCGTGGCCGTGTACGCCCACACAGCAGAGGCCGCGCCGCCGACGCCCGCAGCTGCCGTGGTCATGACCAGCACCGTGCGGTGGGCGTGGCGCGCGACGACGCGCGCGACGACGGGGGCCAGCACGACCGCCGGCAGGCTGCTCACCATCAGGAAGAGACCGGAATCCAGGCCCCGGTGATCGCTGCCGGCGCCGCCGACGAGCCACCAGACTGCGCCGACCTGGAACATCCTGCACGCCGCCTGGCTGAGGACCTGACCGGCCCAGACTCTGCCGAAGGACGGGTTGCGCAGCACCACGGGCAGACGCCGTGCGCGCGGAGCGGCGGCGCTCATGAGTGCGGCCGTTCGTCGACCACGCGGATCAGCTTTCCGGAGCGGGCGTTGACGGCCAGGTCGCGGTGGTTCACCCACTCGACGCCGAGGGGATTGATGTGCCCGGCCGCGGTCGCGCTCGCATAGAGCGGACGCTGCTCCAGCACCGCCGTGACGATGGACTCGCCCAGCGCCGTCCCGCGTTCCGCCGGCTCTGCCGTCGCCAGCCGCAGCAGCAGGCCGTCCCGACCGTCCTGACGGCGCACCACGAGTTGCAGTCCGCTCACCCGGCCGGCCACGTCGGCAGCCGTCACGATGTCGTGCACGTCCTGCGTGTACAGCGAGACGGGGCCGACCCGCACGCCTTCCTCGGCCCGGCCGAGGATGCGGAACACGCCCGCCTCCCGGTCCACCCATTCGGCCCGGTCGCCGACGGGGTAGCGCAGTACGGGCATCAGCCGTCTGCGCAGGTCGGTCACGACCAGCCGTCCCGGCACGCCGTCGGCCTCGACCGGCAGGCCGGCCTCGTCGTCGAGGATCTCCACCACCGTGCATCGCGTGAACGCGCGATGCGCTCTCGGGTCACCGCCGGGTACCGCCTCCCCGAGCAGTCCGGCGTCCACACTCGCATAGCCCAGGGAACGCGCCTCGGCGTGGGGGAAGGCGGCCTTCAGGAGTGGGAGTTGGTCCCCGAACAGGCACTCGCCGCCGAAGAAGAGCAGTTCCACGTCCGGCAGGGTCCGGTCGGCAGAGGCGAGCCGCTCGGCCAGCGAGCACAGCGTCGTCGGCGTGCCGGCGAGGACCTGTGCCCGGAACTCCTCCAGGGTGGCCGCGGTGGATTGCCAGGGCGCCGCCCCGCCGATGGGCAGCCGCACATTTTCCACGGGAGAACGGTGCAATGAATCGAGAACGAAGCTGAAACTGGCGTAAAGGTCACCCGCGTAGAACAGGTCGGCCACTCGGTGACCCGGCCGCAATCCCGCGGTGACGAGTCCGGCGCCGAACGCCGCAGTGAATTCGCGCCACTCCGTGCGGGTGTAGTACGAGAATTTCGGGGATCCCGTGGTGCCGCCGCTGCGGAAGACGACCGCTTCATTCAGCGGTGCGGTCAGCAGCCTGTTGTCACGGGGCGAGTTCGCCTGCCAGAAACCCGTCTGCGGCACCACCGGAAGGTCCGTGAGATGCGCCACGTGGTCAGGGAGGTGAGCATAAAGGTCCTGGTAGAAGGGGGAGTTGTGACGCGCGAAGCGTATGAGCTCCGCGAGTGGTTGAACGGGCATCAATTCCTGCTCGAAGCCTGCGGAAGTGGTTCACTCCGAAACAATGGAGAACCTGTCACTCATGAGATGGTTCAGCCGGGCACCCGGCAATTCGCGGTGCCTCGAAGTGTGACGTCATCTCACCATTCGAAACACTCTTGCGTCAACTCGCAGAGTGTCCACCGGACTTCAGGCCGCTGCGGTCGGACGGAATCCGGGCGTGCTCGGTTCCGTTCCGTGACGGAGCCATCCGTCACACAAGGCTGCCGACCCATAAGGAAGGGTTGAGTACTCCAGAACCCGCGATTATGGACCTGCGGCAGCGGGATTCAGAACGGCGCCGCGGGCATCGTGCAAGCGCGTGTGGCAGGAAGGGGCAACGAGTCGACCCACCCGGACGGCCTGGGGCGAACTGACCGGCGGCGACGGGGACTGCGCGTGGCAATGTGGAAGTGTCGGGCCGCCCGGGCAACGGGTTCCCTCGGGACGGCACGTCCTGGTCGACTCCCCCTGCCAGGGATCCCGTTCCGCGGCGGCATCGAGCTGGTCCACCTCCTCGCCACCATGACGGAACCAGGTTCCCCTTGACTTGGCGGCAGCGGCGGTTGGAGAGGCTGCGCCGGGCGGGATGCCCGCGGGTCCTGTGACTGCCGCCCCGGCCCCGACCGGATTCCAGGACTACCTGGACGGCCACGAAGTCCCTCGGCCGGGAACCTGTCGAGCCGTCAGCGGATGAGCTCGACGACTGCACGATCCCGACGGCGTCGAGCTCAGGCCGGGAAGCCGTAGCCGTAGCCTTGAGAGTCCAGCTCGTCGAGGAGGCGGGCGAGCGCCTGCACCGTCTGCGAACGGTCACCGCCGCCGTCGTGCATCAAGATGATCACGCCGGGTCGCAAGTCCTGGTTGATGTTGCGCAGGATGCCGTCCACACCCGGGCGCCGCCAGTCGTTGGCGTCGTCGCTCCAGCCGAGCGACTGCAGGTGGTTGGTGCCGGCTATCCCGCGGATCGTCGGGCTCCAGTCGCCGCCGGGTGCCCGGTAGTACATCAGCTTCACGGCGTTTCCCGCGGCGTTGGTGATCTCCCGCTTGGCGTCGGTGATCTCGTGGATGTTGTACTCGACCGACTTGCGGTTCTGCTGCTCGTCATGATGGACCGAGTGGTCGCACAGCCGGTCCCCGTCCGCGACGATCGCCTTGGTCAGGTATGGGTAGCGCTGGGCGAGCGGCCCGATCTCGCAGAAGGTGGCCTTCGCGTGGTGCTGGGCGAGGAGTGAGAGTACCTGCGGGGTCCATCGCGGGTCTGGGCCGTCGTCGAAGGTGAGCGCTACGGATTTGCCGCTGCCCTCCACTCCGTGGCTGATCAGCGCGTCGGAGCCCGTCGGGGCGCTCGGCAGCTGCCCGAAGGCGTTCGCCGAGCCCGATTGCGAAGGGGGCCCGGACGGCACCGCGGGGGAGGCTCCACTGCGGCCGGACTGCGTTCCTCCTGCGGTGCGGCCGGATGTCGACGCGGACGGGGAAGCGTAGGAGGGTGAGGGCGCCTGGGAGGGCGAGTGCGGCCTGGAAGAGGACGGCGTCGTCGAGGGAATCACGCTGTCGGGCGAGCTCTTGGGTGTGTGCCCGCCTGCGTGGTGCCCGCACGCCGTGATCACGGCTCCTGCGATCGCCGCCGTGAGGACGGTTGCCGTCGCCACTTTGATTCTGGCCAACGCCACAGATCTACCTCCGTCGGCACCACTCGGTGCTCAAATCGGTGCTGGTACTGGTCGTGTCGAGGCAGGGCCGAGCGCAGGCCCGCTGCCGGTCGACGGCACGGCGGCATCCATGGTCGGGATCCGCTGGTGATCTACGTCCCTGTGCGCCGGTGCCCAGGGGTTGCCGGTCGCTCCAAGTGCTGCGGGGCCGGTCCGGCGGCGGGCTTCGTCGCCCGGCCCCGGATCCCCGCTGCCGATGGAGATGGCTGGTACATCCGGTTTATTCCTGATGTCCGACCACACTAAGGGGGGCCTGCCGCCTTGCTTAATAATTCCGGTCTGTGATGAATGTCGCTTTGTCTCTGAGGTGTAAGGGGGAGTGCCGAAACAAGCCGTTCGGCATCGAATCGGAGGACGAGAAGTCAGGGTCCGTAACATTGTGTGATGGCCTGATCGGAGCTGTGGTGGCTGCATGTGTAGCGGTCCTGCGCCGGTAGGACGATTGCCCGGGATGCGCCGACGAAACCTGGTCGCTGCGGCCGGCAGCCGACAGGCAGAGCACCAGGGCCCGGCCTCGAGACGATGAGGGCCTGCGGCGAGGTGGGGTGTCGGCGGGCGTGCAGTACCAGCTGTTCGGCGGCTTGGGCGCTGCCCCGGGCCGGGCCGGGGCTGGGGTCCTCGAGGGTCATGCGGTCCATGAGAGCGGCTCGACGCCGTGGTCAGGCGCGTTCCGTCGTGGCCGCGTCCATGAGCGGCTCGGTGGCGTCTCGTGGCCGGCGGCCGTCGCGTTCGGAGAGGGCGAGCAGCTGTGTGTCTCGTGGCGCAGGCCGGGAGCGTCGGCGTACGCCTCCTGCGCGAAGGAGACGTCGTCATCGCGGTCCCGGCCGCGTGGAGCCTGGACGGCGGGCGGCGGGTGCGCGCCGCAACGTCGACAGGGAGTCGCCCCGTGCGCGGGGTCGCGAGCAGCGGGATTCCCCGGACTCTCCGCCGGCGGGGTGTCCGCGCGGCCGGACCGCAACAGCCGTCCACGGGACAGGGTTTGTGGATGGGCGCGACGAGTACCGCTTCATCCGCGTCGTGGGTCTCCTGTTCCTGGTCCAGGCGGGCGGCTCCTTCGCGCTCGCCGTCCTGCTGCTGGCAGGGGCGCCGCCGATGCCGTGGTTGAGGGCTGCCGTGGCCGGCGTGGCGTCGGAGCCCTCGGCGGCTTCACCGCTTCACGCACCGTAGGGATGCTCATACGGTGGCGCAGCCGCTGGCCGGACAGTTGTCGCCGACCTACTGGAACGTGAGCTCGCTGGCGACGCTCTCGCGCCCCGCGAGCCACATGCTCAGCGCTTCGGTGGTGCCGCGGACCACCTGGCCGCGACCGCGCGGCTTTCCGCCCGGTGTGAGGGGGACGACCCGGTAGCGGGTGAGCTTGCGGCCGAACGGCCAGCTCCAGATGACTCCTTCACGGTACAGGGCGCGGGCCACCGGCTCGGGAATCTCACGGTTGCGCCCGAGGCCCCGCAGAACGTCCTGGTGATGCATCGCCATGTCTCCGGTGAGCAGCCATGCCATGGCCTGTGCCTGGCCGGAGGGCTTCGTGGCGGACTTCCACCCGAGGTCGGTCAGCTCCGCACGGCTCAGCGTCCTGCCGTGCGCAACCATCCGTGCGTTGCCCCGGTTCACCGTCAGTGTCGACGGCCGCACATAATGGGATGCCATTCGGTCCAGACCGACCACATGTGCCAGGACGTCCCGTGGGGCCCAATCCGCACACAGGGTTTTCGCGTTGTTGAACTCGTCGTCGGTCAGCTCGCTCATGGTCTCCATGAACCGAGTGCGTTCCCGACGCAGTTCCAAGTGCCAAGCGGTGGACACAGTGCCTGCGGTTCCTTTCCTGGATGAGTCTGCTCCGCGACCACGGGCCGGACCGCGCGGTTCGGAGAGGTGACTTGTGCAGCGCACGGACGGCAGCGCCGCTCGCCTGTCCCGCAGGTTGTGCGGCAGCACCGGAGCGCCGAAGTGGTGAAGCGTCCGCGTGCGGCACGGGCCGCTCGGGGGCCCGGTCGTCTCACAGAAGTGCGAGGACGCTCCGGAGAAGCCGGTTCGTGCCGGCAGCGTCGTGAGGACACTGCTCCTGCGGCGTCCGGTTTGTCATGCACGGCTCCGTGCGGGACCGGCTCCTTCCCGGTGGTGCTCCGGCGCGGGGTCAGCAGCAGGGCGCCGGCGTTCTACGCCGTCGCCCAGGGGTCGGACCGCTCCTCGGCGGCGACGGGCCGGCCGGATCGTAGGCCTTCGTGGCCGCGGCCGGCGTGTCCTTGGCCGGCCGCGTGATCCGCAGCGTCAGCCGTTCCAGCAGCGCGATCCGTTCGGGCGGTCGACCGCGGCCACGCCGAGCGCCCGGCCGATCGCGGCGGTGCCGAAGTCCGGTGGCGTGCTCACTGCCGCGGCTCCTGGTCGGCTTCCGGTATCTCTGCTCGCACGGCCGAGGCGGTGCGGGCGGCGCCGCGGGCTGCGGCCCGGGCCGCGGCCCGGGCCGCGCGGCGGGCTGCGAGTTCCTCGGCTTCGCGCCGCTCCAGCCGCGGTACGTAGGTCCACACGTACACCGCCACCAGCCCTGCACAGGCCAGCAGCAGCACCAGCGGGGCCACGGTGAACTGAGGGCCGACGCTGACCGAGGCCAGCAACCCCATCAGGGCGAAGACCACCATGAGTACGGCCGCCACGGGCACGCCGCCGCGCAGCCGGTGGGGGCGGTGCGTGCCGGGCTCGCGGCGCCGCAGCTTCCACACGCAGTACCCGGCGGCGCTGTACACCCCCATCTCCAAAGCCGCGCACAGGGAGACGATGACGGCGAAGGAGCCGGTGGCGGCCACGACCGCGGCCAGAACCAGGGAAGCGCCGCCCAGGATCCACACCGGGAGCACCGGCACCGCCTGCTCGTTGAGCCGGGTCAGCGGGCGCGGCAGCTTGCCCTCGCGGGCGACCGCGTACATGAACCGGGAGAGGGTGACGAACCCGCCGTTGAAGGTGTTGACCGCGGTCAGCGCCGTGACGGCGAGCATCACCAGCATGCCGGCCCGGCCCAGCGCCTGCTGGGCGACCAGCAGTTGCGGGTAGGCTGTGCCGAGCGCGGTGGCGTCGAGAGTGGCGCCCATCGCCACCGCGAACACCGCCTGGCAGCCGGCCAGGACCAGCACGGCCACGAGCATCGCCCGCGGGATGATCCGCGGCTCGGTGACCTCCTCGGCGTTCGTGGTCACCCACTCGAAGCCCGTGTAGACGAAGATGCCGAGGACCAGAGCCTGGACCGGCGAGCTCGACGAGCCCGCGCCGAGCGCGGCGTGGTGGCCCGGGTGCGCGATCGCCGCGACCCCGATCGCGACGGTGGCCAGCACCACGATCGTGGTGACGATCCGCTCGGCTGCTCCGGCGAGCTTGATCCCTCGCAGATTCAGCCAGGTGGCCAGGACGAGCAGCAGGGCGACGTAGCCGATCGCGATCAGCCGGCCGTTGCCGAAGGCGTACGCCAGGGCTTCGCCGATGATGTAGGCGTCGGCGGCGATCACCAGCACGATCGCGACCATGTAGGTCAACGTGATGGTCAGCGCCGCCTTGTCCGGCATGGCGCGGGCCAGCCACAGCCGGATGCCGGCAGCCGTCGGGTGCATACCGTTCAGCTCGGCGAACACCGACCGCACTGCCAGGATGACCAGCCCGCCGGCCGCGACGGCCAGCCAGGACATCGGCCCGCTGACATAGGTCAGCAGCTGCGCGAGACCCAGGAAATTGATCGCGGCGAACGCCAGTCCGGTGGAGATCGCGGAGGCGCCGCCGAATGACAGCGCCCGGCGCAGCACCGGCTGCGCCAACGGTTCGGCCATGGTGTTTCCCTTTCGGATGCTCAGTTGCAAGATCACGGGCTTCGTGAGGTGCCGTGGCGCGGGCTTTCCGGCCGGCCGCGCCGGATGCCCTCGGCCGAGCCGTCGACGGGCGGAGGGAAGGCGGGCGAGCGTGCCGGGGCGTGGGGCCACGCCCCGGCACGAGCCGTTCCGCGCGGTGCCGGTTACTGGCCCAGGAAGACGAACATCGCCATCGCGTCCAGGCGCATGACGTCCTCGGCCCGGCCCTGGGTGCGGATCGCTCCTTGCATGTAGTTGGACACCGGGTTCGCGTCGCCCCAGAAGATCTCGGCCAGGTCGAAGCTGTGGCCGCGCACCACCAGATCGGCCGCGCCGGACATGCCGGCCGTCGGCGTTGCGGGCCTTCCGCCGGAGATCACCAGGGTGAAGGCCGCGTCGTGGTCGGTGGCCAGGATGTGGATGCGGCAGTTCCAGCCGCCGAGGGTCTTGCCGACCCGGGGACTGGCCCCGGCCTTGGCCGCGTACTCGCTCAGCGCGTCCAACAGCTCGTCCGCCCCGACGCTCTCACGCATCGCCTCGCTCATCGGGCGGCCTCCACCGGCCCGCTCAGTTCGGCGCCCATGTCCAGCTCGGCTGCCACCGCGGCGGCAGCCTGCTCGCCCGAGCGCACCGCGCCGTCCATGTAGCCGCTCCACACGGTGGCGTACTCGGTGCCGGCCCAGTGGATCCGCCCGACCGGCTCGCGCAGCGCCGGGCCCAGCGTGGACCAGGAACCCGGGCTCAGGATCCCGGTGTAGCAGCCGCGCGACCACTCCTCCTCGAGCCACACCTTCTCGTAGGTCGCGATCGGGTGCGCTGCCTCGGGGCCGAAGACCGAGACCAGTTCGGCCACGACCTGCTGCTGCCGTTCCTCGGGGCTCATCCGCAGCGCGCGCCGCGCGGCGTCGCAGTCGGTGAAGCTGACCAGCACGCCCTCCGCACGGTCCGGGTGGCTCTGGTCGAAGGTCAAGGTGTTGTGTCCCGTGCTGTGCCCGGTCAGGCCGTCGGCGCGCCAGAACGGCTCGGGGTAGACCACGGTCGTCTTGATGGCCGAGCCCATGAACACCCGCTGGGTCAGCTGGTCGCGCAGGCCGGGCAGCGCCGGGCTGTAGCGCAGCCGGCCGGCCAGCGGCGGCGGGACGGCGACGACGGCGTAGCGTGCACGGACCCGGCCCTGCTCGTGGTGCACGACGACACCGCACTCGTCCTGGTCGATCCGGTGGACCGGGCAGGACAGACGGACCCGGTCGCCGAGCACCCCGGCCAGGGCCAGCGAGACGCCCATCGCTCCGGCGCTCAGGCGGGTCTCCTGCGCGCTGTTGATCACTCCGATCATTCGCTCCACGCCGCCGCCGGAGGCGATGTAGAACAGCGCGTGCAGCAGCGACACCTCCCCGGGCTCGGCGGGGAACAGGGCGCGGGTGAACGCGCGCAGCCACTCCTTCGCGCCCGCGCAGTACGGCTGCGCGCCGATCCAGCTCTCGACGGTGGTGGAGTCCAGCACGGCGGCCTGCGGGTGGGCCCACGGGGCCTCGGCGCCGACCTCGGCGGCCAGTGCGGTCAGCTCGACCATGGCCTCCATGAGGTCCGCGGCCACCACCGGGTCCCCGGTGGGGATCGCCCCGTGGTAGCGCAGCAGTCTGCCGTCCTCGGTGCGTTGCAGGTTGTCCCCGTCGCTGTACTGCGTGAACGTCGCCAGACCGAACTCCTCGACGAGCGCGTTGATCCGGTCCTGGGTCGGGCCGATCCACTGCCCGCCGTACTCCACCAACCGCCCCTCGTCCTCGACAACGGAGCAGGTGCGCCCGCCCACCCGGTCACGCGCCTCCAGAACGAGCACGTCCACGCCTTGGGCGTGCAGGGTGCGGCCGGCGGTCAGCCCGGCCAGTCCAGCGCCGACGATGACGACATCGGTGTCGTAGTTCTCGGGCACGAGGCCACCATCCAGATTTGGTCAGATGAACAGGTCGGTCGACTTGGGCAGCTGACCAAGTCGGGTGGCCAGAGTGAAGTATGCTTCGCTGAGGGTGTCAAGGGGTGACCGGAAGACCCGGTCGCGGACCTGGGAAGAAGGTGACGGACCTGCCTCGGATGAAGGTCGAAGAGCGCCGCGAGCAGTTCGTGAAGGCCGCCATCGAGGTCATGGCCCGCGAAGGTCTGGACCGCGCCACGACGCGCCGCATCGCCGAACAGGCCGGAACGGCCCAGGCCGCGATCCACTACGCGTTCCGAGGCAAGGACGAACTGCTGACCGCCGTCATCGGTACGGTGACCGAGCAGGTCGAGCAGATCCTGCGCGACGCGGTGACGCCCGAGAACGGACTGGCCACGGCGATCGGCGACGCGGCACGCGCCTTCTGGGCCTTCGTGGTGGGCGACGACGGGCTCCAGCTGATGCAGTACGAGCTGATGATCTACTGTCGCCGCAACCCCGGCTTCGAGTGGCTCGCCGCCTGGCAGTACACCCGCTACTGTGTCTGCGTCGAAGACGTCTTCCGCTCCGCGCTCGCCCACGAGACCTCACCACCGCCGATCGACCTGGCGGCGCTGACGCGGTTCCTCGTCGCGGCGATCGACGGACTGATCATCCAGTACGAGGTTCACCACGAGGACGAACAGTCCCGGCGCGACATCGAGAACGTGATCACCTGCGCCCTCTCGCTGGCCGGCCTCGCCCCCGCGCTTCCGTCCGTGGAACCTGAAAGCCCTGTGTAGTCGCGACCGGCGGTTACGCGACCACAGCCCGGGCCCCCGCACGCGCATCGATCAGGCCGTGGGGCAGGGGCGCCGCGTTCTGCTGCTTCAGGACATCGCGACGGTGACGGGGGCCTGGCGGGAGGCAGGGCCATGGAGACGGGCAGCACTGGGGTCCCTCGCCGGTCGGGCGTGCGCCGCGGCCGCACCGGGCCGAGCGGGCGCCGCACCTGGTGAGGTTGCTGCGCCGGGCTGTTGCGATGTTCGGTTGCGGAGATCCGGGTCCGTGCGAGACGCGTACGCCCCGTCCGGCACGCGGAGGTGACGCTCCGGCAGGTCAGCGGCGGTGCCCGCCGGAGAGGGCTGTGACTGGTGACGGTGCTGGTCATGCAGGCCGACGCATCGTTGTGTCGGCCCGGGGACGTGTCGGGCCGCCCCGTGCTACGGCGAGGTGGGCAGGTGCGGGGAGCGGAGCACGAGCAGGGTGATCTCGCTGGGGGCGAAGACGCGGAACGGCGGGCCCCAGAAGCCTGTGCCGCGGCTGGTGTAGAGGAGGGTGCGGGTGCCGTGCCGGCTGAGGCCGGCGAGGGCGGGCTGGTCGATGCGGACCAGGTGGTGGAAGGGCCAGATCTGGCCGCCGTGGGTGTGGCCGGAGAGCTGGAGGTCGATGCCGGCCGCTGCCGCTCGGTCGACGAACTTGGGCTGGTGTGCAAGGAGCAGGACGGGCAGGTCGGGGTCGGCGCCGTTCAAGGCGCCGGCGAGGTGGGCGCGGTGGCCTGCCAGGCCGGAGGACTCGGCGGTGACGTCGTCCACGCCGGCGACCACGAGGGTGTCGCCTCCGCGTTCGAGCAGCAGATGGCGGTTGCGCAGTGGCTCCCAGCCCAGCTCGTCCATCAGGTCCACCCAGCCCTGGGCCTCGGTGTAGTACTCGTGGTTGCCGGTGACGTAGACACGGGCCCGGGTGGCCCGCACGGTACCGAGTGGGGCGGCCTGGGCGCGGCGGCGTTCGGCCGTGCCGTCCGCTATGTCGCCGGTGTGGCAGACCAGGTCGGGCTGCAGAGTGTTCACCGTCTCGCATACCCGTGCCGACCAGCGGGCGCGATCGAGGGGACCGTAGTGGGTGTCGGTGATGAGGACGACGCGCATCCCGTCCAACCCGGCCCCCAACCGTGGGAGTTGAAGGTCGAGTCGGCGCACGCGTGGCACGCGGAGGGCTTCGGCGTACCCCCAGGCGAGTAGTACGGCGGTCATGCCGAGGACGGCCCACGTGACGATTCTGGCCCGGTCCTGGCTCCCGTCGACGCCGGCCACGGTCAGGGCGAGCCGCAACGGGACGCCGATCAGAACGGACCAGGTGAACAGGATCCAACTGGTGCCCAGCAGGGTGTCACCGACGATCGCCGCCCGGTCGTGCCGGCGCCGGCCGTGGCCGCGCACCATCGCGAGCGGCATACCGATGAGGCCGAGGACGAACAGGGCGGTGCCGACCAGCGTGACGGGCAGCGGCCAGTGCTGGCCGCTGTGCAGGAGCACCCAGCAGGGCACGGCCCACAGCAGGACGGGGGCGATCAGGGGGATGCAGCGCATCAGGCGGTGCACTCGGCTCTGCCGCGGCGCTTGCGCTTCCTCCTCGGCGGACCGGGTGTTGCTGGTGGCGGTCATGCGTCCCCTCCCTGACCAGGCTGCCGTCCCGCGCACTGTATCCGGTTGCCCGGGGGCGGCCGGGCCGGCGTTCACGAGCGCGGCCCCTTGGGGCGAAGGATTCAGTGCGGGATGGCGAACGGCGCCGCAAACACCCCCCTCGGCATGAGCCGCGATCAGGGGTGCTGCAGGCCCTGCTTGGTACTGCCGTCGGTGGAGCGCGCGCCGGCGGGACGATGGCCCACGCCGATGACGGCGAGTGATGGCCGCACTGGACCGGTCGATGCGCTCCCGTAACGGGACTTCGCTGACTGCGGGTCGGGGCGGACGTGCTCGATGGCGACACGGTTCGTGCGAATCTGTCGGTGCATCACGTCATCCGCCTGCACCCTGAACTCCAGGAGCCGTTGCGCGTACCTCCAGTCCGCCTTGGTCCGCTTGCAGCTGCTGGGGACATCAATGCCGTGCCGCAGTCGAGGACGCCCCTGTTCCGTCTGATCCTGGATGGGCGAGGTACCCGGCAGGGGACGGATGCCACCGCGGCCTTGGTCGTCGTGCGCCGAAAATACCTGAGCGACCGCTTACCGCCATGCCAGCCGGTGCATGCCTCCACCCCCCGTCATGCGCTGCTGCCGCGGCCGTCACGGAGAAGGGATCTCGCGCGGCTGCCGAGCGGTCACCAGGCGGAGGACGTCGGCGAGACCGCGTTCGCCGGTCCGGTTCTCGGCGGGCAGGATGTAGGTCCGCAGGCCGCATGCGGTCGCGCCGCCGTCACGGGCCGGGTTGTCGCCCACCATGAGGGCGGCCCGGGGCTCGGTGCCGAGGTCGGCGCACGCCTTGAAGAACAGGTGAGGGTCGGGTTTCTCGCGGCCCTGTTCGTAGGAGATGACGCAGCTGTCGATGAGGTGGCTCAGGCCGTGGTGGGCGAGGTGGGTGCGCAGGTCCCAGGCGAAGTCGCTGACGATGGCGATGCGCAGGCCGCGTGAGCGGAGCGCACGCAGGGTGGGTTCGGCGTCGGGGTACGGGGTCCAGGCGTCCGGGGCGGTGAGTTCCAGGTAGGCCGCGTCTTCGGCGCCGCGCAGGAAGTCCACGTGCCCCCACCATCCGAGCATGGCCTGCCGGTGCCGTTCGGGAGACAGGTCGCGTCCCTGCTGCAGTGCGACGACCGATGGCAGCCGGAAGGCGGCGCGCAGCTGACGGGAGATCTCGGCCTCGGCGCCGGGTTCGTCGAGCAGGGCGAGGCGGCCGGATGCGCGGCCCACTCGGCGCAGCCATGCCTCCAGGGAGATCATCTGGAAGAGCGTGTTGCTGAAGTCGAAGAGGACGGCCTGCACACGGGGTACCGGCGCGGCCTTCTCGGCGTCGCTGGGGCGATAGGCACTGGGCGTTTCGAACAGTGTCTGCATCACGAGGGGGGCTGTTCTTCGGGGGCGACCGTCTCCACGGGCACTCCCAGGTCGCGGATGGCGGCGAGCTCGGCGTCGGGAGTGCGGGAATCGGTGATGACCGCCTGGTAGTCGGTCACGGTGCCGTAGGCGTACGTGGCCGTCTTGCCGAATTTCGAATGGTCCACCAGGAGCAGGGCCTGGTCGGCGGAGGCGAGCATGGCCAGTTTGACCTCGACGTAGTCGGTCATGGGGTGGAAGAGCCGGCCCTCCAGGATGGCGGTGGCGGACATCAGCGCGAGATCGGCGTGGATCTGGGACAGGGCACGGGTCACCGCGGGACCGGTGCAGGAGTTGAAGTCGCCGCGGTAGCGCCCGCCCAGAAGGGTGATGTCCGCCTTCGACTCGGATCCGAGGCGCTGCGCCAGGCCGACCGAGTTGGTGACGACATGCAGCTGGTCCAGCCGGGCCAGTACCGGGACCAGCGGGAACAGGGTGGTGGAGTCGTCCATGAGGACCGTGGTGCCCGGCTTGATCCGGTGGGCGACGGCCGCGCAGAGGGCGTTCTTGGCCGGGAGGGAACTGCTCTCGCGGAAGCGGGTGGCCATCTCCATGGTGAGTGCGGGAAAGGCGACGGCCCGTCCACGCTCCTTGCGCAGGAGATGACGTCCGGCGAGGTCGTCCAGGTCCCGGTGCATCGTCATCAGGCTCACGGCGAAGTGCTCGGCGAGGTCGTCGATGCGGGTCTCTCCATGCTCGGCGACGTAACGCAAAACGGCCTTGCGCCGCTCCTCGACAACGGCGTGCGACGATCGCGTGCGGGCGGCCACAGCGCCCCTCCTTCCCTTCGGTCGTGCTTGTTCGGCGGCGGGGAACGTACGCCGGCCTCACACACGGCTGCGATTGCGGCGTTGTCGACGTGAAGCGGTCGCTGACGCCGGTCTCGCAGTCTCGCACATGGGCCCGGGCGGACAGGGGCCCTGCCCGGGCCCTGGGACGAGCGGAGCCGGGGCAGGGCGAGTGCCCTCCCTGCCGAAGCATCAGCGGCTGTCCACGGTTACCAGGACCTTGACGTGTTCGGGATCGAGGGAGGCGGAGAAGGCGGCGGCGGCTTCCTCCAGAGGATGGGTGGCGGTGACGATCTCGGCGGTGTCGAAGCCGCCCGAGGCGATGAGGGACATGGCGACGCGATAGTCGTCGCTCGTGTACATGAGGGTGCCCTCGATGCGGATCTCCCGGTCCTGGACCAGGTCGAGGCGGACCGGGGTGGTACCGGCGGCACCCACTCCCACGACGACGACATGGCCGCCCTTGGCGACCACGTCGGTGGCCTGGGCCATGGACTGTTCCCGGGCGACGCAGTCGAAGACGACATCGGCCGGGCCACCCAGTGCCTCCCGGGCCAGGGGAACCAGGTCGGATGCGTCGGCGGGCAGTGCTGCGTCGGCGCCGAGGCGCAGTGCCCTGTCCCGTTTGCCCTGCCGCAGGTCGGTCACCACGATCCGGCCGGCACCTGCGTGGCGGGCGGCGATGAGCGTGAACAGGCCGATGGGGCCGGCACCGAGGACGGCGACCGTACGGCCGGTGAGGTCACCGGCCTTGGCCACGGCGTGCACCGGGGTGGCCAGGGGCTCGACGAGGACGGCCTGGAGGTCGGTCATGCCGTCGGGGACGCGGTGGACGCGGTCGGCCGGGACGGTGAACAGGTCGGCCAGGGCGCCGGGTGTCTGGCAGCCGAAGACCTTCAGTTCCTGGCAGATGTTGTAGCGGCCGGACCGGCACTGCGCGCACCGACCGCAGTGGAGATTCGGTTCGACGATCACCCGGTCGCCGGGGGCGAAGTCCTCGGCCCCTCGGCCCGTGGCCACCACGACACCCACCGCCTCGTGACCGGGGTGGTAGGGGAGGTCGATGAACGGATGGTGTCCGGCTGCGGCGTGGGTGTCGGATCCGCACACGCCGACGACCGCGGTGCGTACGAGGAGTTCGCCGTCCCCGGGGACGGGGGCGGGCACCTTCTCGACGACGATGTCCTCGAGGGAGCGGACGAGGACGCGGCGGATCAACTGGGTCATGAGGTTCCGTTCAGTTCGGGCGTTCACGCGGCGAGAGGGCCGGGTCAGGTGTGGGACTGGTAGCCGTGCCGGGTGTGCGGTGGGCGATCGTGCGAGCCGGCGGTGAGCGCCCGGTAGCGGTTCTCTGCCTCTGCCGGCGGCTCCGGGCCGCACCGCTGCGCGGGGCCGGACGGCACGAGCGGCGGCCCTCATTTGACGGCTCCCAGGGACAGGCCGCGCACCAGCTTGTCCTGGGCGGCGAAACCGGCGATCAGAACGGGCAGCGAGACCAGCGT
This sequence comes from Streptomyces sp. NTD91, assembly GCF_059510455.1. Lineage (NCBI taxonomy): Bacteria > Bacillati > Actinomycetota > Actinomycetes > Kitasatosporales > Streptomycetaceae > Streptomyces > Streptomyces sp. NTD91. The sequence goes on along the minus strand of NZ_JCAJZW010000010.1, from coordinate 85,673 downwards.
GGCCGCCGCGCACAGCCTGGCGAGGAACAGGCCCTCGTTGGTGATGAAGCCCACCAGGAACACCGGTGCGGTCGACGCCTGCGTAGCGGTGAGGTTCACCGCGAACATGAACTCGTTCCAGCTGAAGATGAAGCAGATCAGCGAAGTGGCGGCGATCCCCGGCATGGCGACCGGTGCGACGATCCGCAGCAGCACCGTGGGCAGTCCCGCGCCGTCGACCTCGGCCGCCTCCAGGATCTCCCTGGGCACCTCGGCGAGGAACGACCGCATCATCCATACCGCGATCGGCAGGTTCATGGCGGTGTAGAGGACGACGAGGGTCCAGATGTTGTCGAGCATGCCGATGTCCTTGACGATCATGTAGATCGGCAGCAGGGCCGCGATGAGCGGCAGGAACTTCGTGGACAGGAAGAAGAACATCACGTCGGTCCACTTCTTGACCGGCTTGATGGACAGCGCGTAGGCCGCGGGGAGCGCCAATGCGAGGACCAGCAGGGTGGAGAAGACGCTGGCCATGGCCGAGTTGAGCAGGAACGGGGTGATGTCCCGGCCCAGCAGCAGCTTGTACTGGTCCAGTGTCAGCGGTGCGAAGGGACTGGGCGGGTTGGTCGCCGCGTCGGACTCCTGGTGGAAGGACGTGAGGACCATCCAGGCCACCGGCGCGAAGAAGGTCAGGGTGACCAGCCACGCGAGGAAGGTCCACAGGGGCGACAGACGCGGCGACTGTCCGGGCTCCTCGCGGTGGTGACGCCGGAGCCGGCGCAGGACGGTGCCGGACGAGGTGCGGGCAGCTGCGGTCGTGCCGGTCATCGGGACACCTCTTCCCGGAACAGGGAGGCGACCACGCGCAGGGCGAACGTCGCGATGACGATCGAGCCGATCACCACGACGACACCGGCGGCCGCGGCCTGGCCGTACTCGAACTTGCGGAACATGGTCAGGTAGATCTCGTAGGGCAGATTCGTTGTCTGTGAGCCGGGGCCGCCCTGGGTGATCGTGTAGACGGCGTCGAAGGTCTGCACCACGAAGATGCTGCCGAGCACGATGCCCAGCTCGATGTACTGCCGCAGATGCGGCAGGGTGATGAGGCGGAAGGTCTGCAGCGCCGAGGCCCCGTCGACCCTGGCGGCCTCCAGCACGTCACCGGGTTGCGCCTGCAGGCCGGCCAGCAGGATGAGCATCATGAACGGTGTCCACTGCCACACGAGCGCGACCACCACAGAGGGCATGGGGAAGGACGACACCCAGTCGACGGTGGGGCCGTTCGCCACCCCGAACAGCCGGTAGACGGCGTTCAGAGTGCCGTTGAGGAGCCCGTAGTCCGGGTTGTAGATGGCGTGCTTCCACACCAGGGCGGCGGCGACCGGCATGACCAGGAACGGCGCGATGAGCAGGGTGCGCGCCAGGCCCCGGCCGAAGAAGTGGCGGTCGAGCAGCAGTGCAAGGCCCAGACCCAGTACCGCGCTGAGGACCACGACGGATGCGGTGAGGACGACGGTGTTGATGACCGCGTTGCGCAACCGCTCGTCGGTGAACACGAAGGCGTAGTTGGACAGGCCGGTGAAGTGGCGGTCACCCGGACGCAGGATGTTCCACTGGAACGTGGAGATGACGAGCGTGGCCACGAACGGCAGCTGAGTGACGGCGATGGTGAAGATCAGTGCGGGCAGCAGCGGAAGGCGAAGCCGCCACGTGCGTTCACCCATGGACTTGAGCGGACGCCCGGCCGGTCGTCGATGCCGCGTAAGGGGACGGTCTAGCGTGATCATGAAGTGACTTTCTTCCGCCGCGGAGCGGTGGGGGCTGGGACGGCCGCTCCGGCCGGCTCGGGCGTCGGCCGGAGCGGGTGGCTCACTTGTAGTTCTTGGCTACCTCTTCGGCCTGCTTCTGGCCGTCGTTGAGTGCTGTGTCCACGCTGGTCTTGCCGGCGATGGCGGCGGAGATCTCCTGCGTCGTCTTGGTCCCGAGGTCCTGGAACTCGGGGATGGCGACGAACTGGATGCCGACCGTGGGCCGCGGCTGCACACCCGGGTTCGCGGGATCGGCCTGCTGGATGGACTTCAAAGTGATGTCGCCGAAGGAGGCGGCGGCCTTCTTGTACTGCGGGATCTGGTAGGTGCTGGCACGCTTCCCCGCGGGCACCCGCGCCCAGCCGAGCTTCTCGCCGACGAGCTTCTCGTACTTCTTGCTGGAGGCCCAGAGCATGAACTTCGAGGCGGCGTCGGCCTTCTTGGTGGTCTTCGGCATCGCCCACGCCCAGGCCCACAGCCAGCCGCTGCTCCTGGTCTTCTCCACGGGGGCGTACACGTAACCGATCTTTCCGGCAGCCTTGCTGGTGCTCGGGTCCTCCAGTGAGCCGGCCGCGCTGGTGGCGTCGTACCACATGGCGACCTTGCCCTGGCTCATCGCGTTCAGGCACTCGGTGAACCCGGCCTGTGCGGCGCCCGCCTCACCGTGCTTGCGGACCAGATTCACGTAGAAGTCGGTGGCGTTCCTGAAGCCTTCTCCGTTGACCTCGGCCTTCCAGTCTTTGGTGAACCACGTGCCGCCGAAGGTGTTGACCACGCTGGTCAGCGGCGCCCCCAGCTCACCCCATCCCGCAAGGCCGCGCAGGCAGATGCCCCTCATTCCCGGCTGCGCGCCGTCCACCTTCGCCGCCAGGTCGGCCACCTGCTGCCAGGTGGGGTGCTCCGGCATCCTCAGGCCCTTCCGGGCGAACACGTCCTTGCGGTACATGAGGAAGGACGATTCGCCGTAGAACGGCAGGGCGTAGAGCTTGCCGTCCGAGCCGGACACCGATTGGACCATCGGCTTGAGCAGGTCGCCCTCGTCGAAGCTCTTGTCCTTGTCGGCGTACGAGCTGAGTTCGTGCAGCCAGCCGTTCTTCTGCCAGATGGGCACCTCGTAGGCGCCGATGGTGGCGACGTCGTACTGCCCGGCCTTGGTGGCGACGTCCTGGGTGACCTTGTCGCGCAACTCGTTCTCGGGCAGCACGGTGAAGTTCACCTTGATGCCGGTTTCCTTGGTGAAGGTGCTCTGCGTCAGCTTCGCGATGTCCTCCATCTGGGGGTTGCCGACCATCAGCACGTTGATGCTCTTGCTGTCCGACGAGGAGCCGCCTGCCCCGGCGCCGGAGCAGGCGGTGGCGAGCAGGGCGGTGGTGGCGGCGCATGCCGTCAGGGCATATCTCGTCGATCGGGTGAAGCGCGTCGGACGCATGACGGGGACCTCTCGTGCGGGTGGGTCGGGAAATGGCCGGTGAGGCACTCATGGCGGCACGGCTCGTGGGTGCAACCGCTCAGCGAGGGCTCTCGTCCGTGATGTCGCCCGAGGCTCGCCTGAGGAAGGGGATGCCTCCCTGGGTGTGGGGTGCGGCATCGATGCCGGAATTATTAGCACCACAGAGGCGCTTTGTTAACACATCTTGCGAGAAAAGTTTCTGAGATCTATCGTCAGCCGTCTTGCGGGCATTCATCTGTTGGCGTTCCGCGCCCGCCCTGCCCCCGTCCCCGAGGAGACCCGGATGCGCGCCAGGCCCGACTCCTCCAGGCGACCCCGCGGTCGTCGTCGCCGGAGGTGCCCTGGTGGATCTCACACCTGTCCGGACGGTCACCGGCACATCGCCCACCAGCCACGGCCGGGGGGTGCCTGTCTCGATGCCGCGGCGGTCCTCGTCGCACCGGGTGTCCGGGCGGCCTGCTCCGTGGGGTGCGGTGCTCGCAGGCGCATGCCCGCGCCGGCGGCGGACATTGTGGACACCGTGGGGGCAGGGGATGCGCTCACTGCGGGGGCGACCGCCCTTCTGTACCGGACCGGCCGTCTCGACAGGGAGAGTGTGGCCGCCCTGTGCGCGAGGGGGCTCGCCGGGCTGCTCGCCTACGTCGTCGCGGTTGCGGCTGACACCTTCACTCGGGCGCGTGCGCAGCCGCCGTCCCGTCACCGCGGCGTGCCGATTCCTTCGCGGCAGCCTTGGCGCGCCGGTCGGCACGTCGGGCTCTGGCTGCTTCCCGTTCATCGGGCATCGCCGGACTCAGTCCGCTCCGATGAGGGAGGCCGTGACGGCGAGGCAGGCCAGAATCCAGGTCCCGTGGTCGTCGTGGTGCAGGTCGACCCGCGTGGACAGGGTGTGGACGATGTCGAGACCGCGGCCGTGCTCGTCCGGATCGTCGTCCGAGGGACGCCGGTGCGGGGGAGCGGGATCACCGTGGTCACCCACGATGATGCCAAGAGTGCCCGGGGTGAGGACCAGATGGACCGACATCTCGCTGCGCCCGTGGGCGGCCGCGTTCGCAGCCAACTCCCCCACTATCAGGAGAGCCGAGTCCTGCGCGTCGTCGGACAGTTGCCAGCGTCCGAGCACTGTTCGGGCGGCATGTCGCAGGCAGCCGACGAGTGACTCGTGCGCCGGAAGTGTGAACCGGGCCCTCACCGGGTGGTGCGGGCTCGAGGAGCGGGGCCCGGGGCAGTGGATGCCGCTCCACGGAGGGACAACCGGGGTGCCGTGATCGATCGGCGGGGCGGTCTCGGAAGGCATGGCCGGAGCTTTCGGACTGGGTCGGGGAGTCGGTGCCACGTCGAGTGGCCGGTGACCGGGCCGCAGAGAGCCGGGCCGAAGTTTCTCCTTATGTCTGTCTACGCCGCCTCTTGGTCATATGCAATAGAAACTCGAAGAATGTCACAGAAAATGTGATAAAGGACTGACTGCACCCTGCCCGGAGCCGTAGCGGTGCCACCGATGTGTCCTGCCCGGCTGGTCACTCCGCCGCGCTCGTCGAGTCCAGGCGGGCCCAGACCGGCCAGAGCGCTTCCTGGGCCTCTCGATAGGCGTGGTAGGCCTCCTCCAGTACCGCGACCCGGTCAGGGGCCGGGTCGTGGCGCCTGATGACCGGGGCGACGGCAAACGGGGCCGTCCCGTCGCCGACCGGTCCGACGGCCCTTGCGGCGAGCAACGCGGCCCCGCGGGCGGCGCTCTCCTCGACGCCCGTCACCAGGACCGGCCGCTGCAGTGCGTCGGCGAACATCTGGCTCCAGACGGCGCTGCGCGCGGCACCGCCGGTCAGCATGACCGGCCCGGTGAGGTGCAGGCGGGACCGGAGCACGTCGACGTGCCACCGGTGGTTCAGGACGACGCCTTCCAGCAGGGCACGCAGCAGGTGCCCGCGACCGTGCCAGCCGCGCAGGCCGAGGAAGCCGGCGGAGGCCGGCCGTTGGTGGGGGGAACCGTAGACGAACGGATGGAACAGCACCTCCGACGGGCCCTGCAGGTGTTCCCCGACCTCCCGTCCGATGGCGCCGTAGATGTCCTCGCCGTGCCCGGCCGGTGCACCCATGGCCCGCAGGAACCACCCGAGGTTCGCCACCGAGGCGGGCGAGGTGGACATGATCATCCACTGCCCTGGGTGGAGGAAGCTGCGGCACTGCCAACGGAGGTCCGTGACGGGGCGGTCCCAGACCACCTGGTTGATGCTGAACGTCCCCGCGATCAGGCAGAGCTCACCCACCTCCGTGGCCCCGATACCCAGCGCCGCCGCGTCGACGTCGTGCGCGCCGGTGATGACGGGCGTGTCGGCGGCGAGCCCCGTGAGGGCCGCGGCCTCCCGGGTCACCGTTCCGCACACCGCGTCGCAGGCCCGCACAGGGGGGAGCTTGTCGGCCAGCCGTCCGAGCCCGAACAGATCGAGCAGTTCCTGCGAGTACTCACCCCGGCGCATGTCGGTGAACGAGGCGCTGGCGTCCGTCGGATCGGTGGCGACCACGCCCGTCAGATGCCAGCGCAGCCAGTCCTTGCAGGACAGCAGCCAGCGGGCACGTTCCAGTTGGCCCGGCTCGTGCCGGTCGAGCCATGCCAGCAGGGCGGCCGGAGAACCCGCGAAGGGGACCGTGCCGGACACGGTGAGAGCACGGTCCCAGACCGGAGAACCGCGCCACTGTGCCAGCACAGGCTCGGCGCGCGTGTCCATGGCGACGATCGCGGCCCGCACCGGCCTGCCGTGCTCGTCGACGAGGTAGAGGCCGTCGCCATGTCCGGCCAGGCCCACCGCGGCGACGGCCCGTCCGTCGACGCCGAGCGCGGCGAGGGAGGCTCTTATGGCTCGGTGGGTGGTTCGCCACACCTCGTCCATGTCCCGCTCGACCCAGCGGGGACGCGAGGTGTCGAGCGGGACCGTGCCGACACCCTGCGCCACCTGCCGGCCGGCGGAGTCGAAGAGCACGGCCTTGGTCACGGAATGCCCCGCATCGACGCCGAGCACCAAGTCGCCGGCCACCGCTCACACCCACCCCAGCTCACGGGCGTTGATCGCGGACACACACCGGCCCGTGGCGGACAGTTCCGCTATGGCTTCGGCGACCAGCCGCGCCGAACGCAGGCTTGTGGTCGTCGTATCACCGGCGAAGTGCGTGGTGAGCGTGACATTGTCCAGCCGCCGCCACGGGCTGTCCGCCGGGAGAGGTTCCTGATCGTGCACGTCGAGCGCGGCCCCGGCGATGCGACGGTCCGCGAGGACGTCGTAGAGAGCGGTGGTGTCCACCAGGCGGCTGCGCGCGGTGTTCACGAAGTAGGCGGTCGGCGGCATCAACGCGAAGTGGCGCGAGCCGATGAAGCGCTCGGTCTCGGCCGTCAACCGTGCGAAGACCTGGACGAAGTCGGACTCCCGGAACACGGTGTCGAGGCTTTCGGCCCGTACGACCGAGTGCTCGGCCAGAACGGCGTCGGACACGTACGGATCGTAGGCGATCAGGCGCGTGCCGAAGCCCTGCAACACCGTAGCGAACGCCCGCCCCACATGGCCGAAGCCGACCATCCCGACCCTGCTGTCGCCGATCTCGCGGCCAGGCCGACCTCCGGCCTTGCGCCAGCCACCGGCCTTCACCGAGGCATCCACCCGGGCGATGTCCCGTGCCTCCGTCAGCATCAGAGCGACAGCGAGCTCGGCCACGGCCGTGGCGTTGCGGCCGAACACGGGCACGACGCCGACTCCGCGGGCGGTCGCAGCAGCCACATCGACGTTCTCCAGCCCCGTGCGGGCCACACATACAGCCCGCAGCGCCGGGGCGGCCACGAGCACCGCGCGGGACACCGGAGCGAAGTGCACCGCCAGCACGTCGGCCTCCGCCACCGCCTGCAGGATCTCATCGGGCACCGCCACGGCGTCGGGACCTTGCCACTCCATGGTCTGCTGCGCGGCGTGCTGTTCCGCCTTGGTCCCCGGCCACTCCACATTGCGAACGGGGCCGAAGCCCGGGCTGCAGGCCTTCGCCAGGGCGTCGGCATACAACTCGGCAGGAATGAAACGGTCACCGACAATCACGACACGCAACGCGACCTCCAGGCGTGCCCTCTCCCGCTCTTCCGCAATCGTCCCACGCGCGCATGCGAGGCGCCCGGCGTCGTCACCGCGTCGCCGAAGGCGTCCGTTCTCGGGTGCCCCGCGCGCGGCGCCGACACGTCCAGGCACCGGCGGCGGGGTCCGTTCGCAGATCGGTACGCGTGGCGGTGCCGATGCGCTCCTCCGGGCACTCGACGACCCGGCGAGCCGTGGCGTCGGCGGTGCCGGGTGCGGTGGTCGCCGGGCAGTTCGGCACGACCGCCGGCCGGCTGCGGGTGATCACGCCGGCACGTTTCCACGTCAAGCCCGGGTGTCACAGCTGCCGGGGGACCGGGCCACCTTCCTCGTCAAGAGCGGGGCGCCACCCACCACCGGATCCGGGCACTCCGTGCGCAGTACCCGTCCGGTACTGGCTTGAGGGCTTCTCGGCGGCATGGGCGGTTCCGGGCAGCCCTGCTCACCCCGTTGCCGTCGGACGCAGCGCGGTGCCGGCTGCTCCTCGGGTGAAACGGGTGACGCCGACCGCCAGGCCTCCCCGCTCGGTCGACCAGCTGAAGAGCCGTCCTGCCGGATGCGAAAGATCACCGCGTGTCCCCAGTGGCCGGCCCGACGGTGACTGCTTCCCGACCGCCTTTCAGCCGTACCGACCCGCGGAAGCGCCCTCGTGACCACCTGGCGGCTCGGGGGGCGGGGCCGTGGTGGCCCGGGGAACCAAGTGCGTAGGGAGGACGATGTGTTGCTTGTGGTCCGGGGCCGAATCATGGATGAGCTTCAGGGCCAGTTCGCCGGCGAGGCGGCCCATGTCCGAGGGTGACTGGGCGACCGTGGACAGGTCTGTCCATTCGGCCATCTGATGGTCGTCGAATCCGATGACGGACATCCGCTCGGGCACCTGTACCCGTGCCTTGCCCAGACAGTGGACGATGGCGATGGCCAGCTCGTCCGTCTCGGCGAAGATGCACGTGGGCGGCTCCCTCAGGCTCAGCAGGTTCCCGAGTCCCTCGGTGATGCTCCGCCCGTCCTCGAAGGACATCGTGACCACGAGGTCGTCGTCCAGAGGAATATCCGCTTCGGTGAGTGCCTGCTGGTAGCCGAGCAGCCGTTCGCGCGAGCTGAAACAGAAGCCGCTGGCCCCCACGGTCGGTGCGAAGGCGATCCGGCGGTGGCCGAGGTTGAGCAGGTGCCGGGTGGCCTTGACGGCTCCGGCCACGTCGTCCACGTACACGCTCGGGCGGCCGTCGACGTGCTGGCTGACATAGATGACCGGCATTCCGAGGTCATCCAGTCGCAGGGTCTCCTCGTCGGTCAGATCGAACCCGAACACCACGAGCGCGTCCGCGTTCCGCCGGGCCGGAAGACGCTCGAAGAACGCGGTGCGCTCGGCCATGTCAGGTATCACGTAGACGGACAGCTCCATGCCCGCGGCGCGCAGCAGCGGGCCCAGGCTGGACAGTGCCGACCCGTGGAACCACGAGTTGAGCGTGGGTACGAGCACCGCCACGACCCCGGTCCTGCCCGTGACGAGACTTGCGGCCTGTCGCGAGACCGCGAAGTTCAGCTCACGAGCGGCCTGTTCGACCCGGGCACGGATCTGCGGCGAGACGCTTGGCAGGCCGCGCAGGGCGCGCGAGACGGTGGATGGGGAAACGCCCGCCCGTTCGGCGACGTCGACCATCGTGGGGAGCCGTTGAGCGGATGACATGAGCGGAAGTTAGCACAGATGCGACCCATCTGTTCGCGGCCCATGACAGCGCTGTCATCGCATCTGATTGAGCGGTTATGCCCTTTTTCGCCGTAAACAGAATGCACGATGCATCGGTATCCGCTCAGCATTACCGGCAAGTTACGCATTGACATCCCCCAGGTGCACTCCTAGCGTGCAAGCGTTGTCTCGACGGGGTCCAATCCGCTTCGCAAAAGAAGTCTCTTGGTTTGCTGACCTGCACTTTCCTCCTGTGCAACGTTGTGACATCCCTGTCAGTCACGCTTCGGTTTCCGCACGACCAGGAGAAACAAAGAGTGAAGACCAAGACCACTGGAGCCCTTCGGAGTTCGGCTCTCCTCGCCATCGCCGGGCTTCTCCTCAGCGCCTGCGGCTCGTCCGGGAACAGCGGCTCCGGGGAGCAGGCCGGGAGCACGTCCTTCCAGGGCCGTGGCCCCATCACCTACGTGGCCGGCAAGGACGCCACGGGCGTCGTGCCGAAGGTCATCGCCCGCTGGAACACGCTGCACCCGAAGGAGAGGGTCACCTTCGTGCAGTTGCCGACGGACGCGGACTCGCAGCGGCAGCAGATGATCCAGAACGCGGAGACGAAGTCCGACGCCTACACGGTGCTCTCCCTCGACGTCGTGTGGACCTCTGAGTTCGCCGCCCACCAGTGGATCGACCGCTTGCCCGAGCAGCAGTTCCCGCTGGGGAAGATGCTCAAGCCGGTGGTGGAGACGGCGAAGTACCGCGGAGGTCTGTACGCGGCCCCCGCCAGCTCGGACGGCGGCATGCTGTACTACCGCACCGACCTGCTGAAGAAGGCCGGTATCACCCGGCCGCCCGCCACCTGGGCGGAGATGACGGCCGACTGCGCCAAGGTGAAGAAGCTGCCCGAGGCCAAGGGCATGTCGTGTTACGCCGGTCAGTTGCAGAAGTACGAAGGCCTGACGGTCAACTTCGCCGAGGCGGTGAACTCCGCGGGCGGTACCGTCACCGATGCCAACGGGAAGCCGGACGTCGACACTCCTGCGGCTCGCAAGGGCCTGGACTTTCTTGCCGGCGCCGTCAAGGACGGGACCATCCCCAAGGAAGCGGTCACCTACCAGGAGGAGGACAGCCGTCAGGCGTTCCAGGCCGGCAAGCTGATATTCCTGCGCAACTGGCCGTACATGTACGCACTTGCCGAGAAGAGCAAGCTGGCGGGGAAGTTCGCGGTCGCGCCGCTGCCCGGCCTCGACGGCCCCGGCTCCTCCAGCCTCGGCGGCCACAACCTGGCCCTCTCGTCCTTCGCGAAGAACAAGGCCACCGCACTGGACTTCATGAAGTTCTTCAGCAGCGAGACCAGCGCGAGCACGTTCCTGAAGGACGCCTCCCTCGCCCCGCCGTACGCGAACCTGTACGACGATTCCTCCCTGGTCAAGCAGTATCCGTACCTGCCCGTCCTGAAGCAGTCGATCCTGCGTGCCGTCCCGCGCCCGCGGGTTGTGAACTACGGGGACGTGACGTCGGCGATCCAGCAGGAGGCGTACGCCGCGCTCACCGGCAGCAAGAGCAGCGCGCAGGCGCTCAAGGACCTGCAGAGCGAGCTGCAGAAGTCCACGGCGCAGTGAGGAGCGTGGCCATGGCCGACACCAGGACCCCGCCCGAGACAGCGGCGGACGAGCCCCGCACTGCGGCCGGCAGTCCTTCGGGACGGCCCCCCGGGGCGACGAACCCTCGCCGCACGCGGACCGGGGCGACCGCGAGCCAGGGGCGGATGGCGGCCCTGCTGGTGTCCCCGACGCTCCTGGTGCTGTCGATCGTCGTGCTCTACCCGACGCTCATGGCGCTGCGGGAGTCACTGTACGGGACCAAGGGGTTGGACCCGAGAACCGGTTTCATCCGCACCACTGAACCTTTCGTCGGACTGAAGAACTACAGCGAGATCTTCGGCGCAGGCGGGGACCGGTTCTGGAACGCCTTCTGGAACACCACCTTCTTCACCGTCGTCACCGTGGGGCTCGAGACCGTGATCGGGGTGGCCATGGCCCTGATCATGCACAAGGCGTTCCGGGGCCGCGCCCTGGTACGGGCCGGCATCCTCGTCCCCTGGGCGGTGCCCACAGCCATCTCCGCCCTGCTGTGGCGCTGGATCTTCAACAGCGACGGCATCGCCAACGCCCTCCTCGGCCACCAGGTCCTGTGGACCACCGAAGGCTTCCACGCCAAGGTCGCGGTCATCGTCGCCGAGGTGTGGAAGACCGCGCCCTTCATCGGGCTGCTGGTCCTGGCGGGGCTGCAGGTGATCCCGAAAGAGGTCTACGAGGCCGCGCGCCTCGACGGCGCAGGCGCTCTGCGCCAGTTCTGGCACATCACCCTGCCCCTGGTGAAGCCCGCGCTGCTGGTGGCGGTGCTGTTCCGCTGCATGGACGCGCTGCGGATGTTCGACCTGCCCTACATCCTCATCGGCGCGCAGAAGAACTCGGTGGAAACCCTGTCGATGCTGGCGCAGGACCAGGCCTCCAACGTCCGCTTCGGACCGGCCTCCGCCTACGCGGTGCTCCTCTTCCTCTACGTCTTTCTCATCGCGTTCGCCTTCGTCCGGCTGCTCGGTGCCGACCTCGTCGGCGGCACCGGACGCAGCACCACGGGAAGGAACAGGCGTCGGCGTGTCCCGGCCCTGCGCCGTGCGGAGGTGACGTCATGACCATCACGGCGAAATGGCGGAGCCGACTGCTGTACGTGGGTGTGGTCGCGGTGGTGGCCTACTGCCTGGCCCCGTTCTACTGGATGCTGGTCTCCAGCCTGCGGCGCAGCTCGGACATCTTCGACACCTCACTGTTCCCCGGCGTGGTGTCGTTCGAGAACTACCGCGCGGTGTTCGGCCCCTCCCAGGGCTTCACCAAAGCGCTGCTCAACAGCCTGATCGTGGCCGGCATCACCACCGCGCTGGCGCTGCTGCTGGCCACCTTCACCGCCTATGCGATGGCCCGGCTGGAGTTCCGGTTCAAACGGTTCATCCTCACGCTGATCATCGCCACCTCGATGTTCCCGGTGGTGTCCATCGTGGTTCCCCTGCTGAAGCTGTTCACCGACATCGGATGGATCAACACCTACCAGGCCATGATCGTGCCGAGCATGTCCTTCGTGCTTCCGCTGGCGGTGTGGAACCTGACCACGTTCTTCCGGCAGATGCCCGACGAGCTGGAGCACGCCGCCATGATCGACGGCTGCACTCGTGGCCAGGCCTTCCGCAAGGTCATCATTCCACTGGCCGCGCCCGGCATCTTCACCACCGCGATCATCTCGTTCATCGCCGCCTGGAACGAGTTCCTCATCGCCCTGTCGATGACCAACAAGCCGGGCATGCAGACCGCACCGGTCGCCATTTCCAAGTTCTCCGGCGCCACCCAGTTCGAGACCCCGTTCGGCAGCCAGATGGCAGCAGGAGTCCTGGTCACCGTGCCCCTGGTGGTCATGGTGCTGCTCTTCCAGCGCCGCATCGTGGCCGGACTCACCGCCGGCGCGGCCAAGTAGACACCGGACGGCACGCCCGTCCCGTCCTCATTCTCGAAGGAGCAACGCAGCAGTATGTCCGGTACCGCACCGTGGTGGCGCGACGCCGTCATCTACCAGGTCTACATCCGCAGTTTCGCCGACGGCAACGGCGACGGCGTCGGCGACATCGCCGGCATCCGCTCCCGCCTTCCGTACCTGAAGTCGCTCGGCGTCGATGCCATCTGGATCAACCCGTGGTACAAGTCGCCGATGGCGGACCACGGTTACGACGTGGCCGACTACCGCGCGATCGACCCGCTGTTCGGCACGTTGGCCGAGGCCGAGGAACTCATCGCCGAGGCACACCGGCACGGGATCCGAGTCATCCCCGACATCGTGCCCAACCACACTTCCGACCAGCACGCCTGGTTCCAGGCCGCCCTGGCGGCCGGCCCCGGCAGCCCGGAGCGCGAACGCTACGTCTTCCGGCCCGGCCGCGGACGTGACGGCGTCGAGCCACCCAACGACTGGGTCTCCTGCTTCGGCGGCCCGGCCTGGACCCGGCTGACCGACGGGGACTGGTACCTGCACCTGTTCGCCCCCGAGCAGCCCGACCTCAACTGGGAGCACCCCGAGGTGCGGGCCGAGTTCGAGTCCATCCTGCGCTTCTGGTTCAGCCGGGGTGTCGACGGCTTCCGCATCGATGTCGCCCACGGCCTCGTCAAGCACCCCGAACTGCCCGACCTGCCTCTCCGCAAGGAGTCGGCCGGGCCGGGTCCCCTCGTCTCCACCGACCCCTCGCAGGAGCGGCCCCAGCAGCACGTCGACCACCCTCACTGGGACCGCGACGAGGTCCACGAGATCTACCGTGCCTGGCGCAAGGTGGCCGACGAGTTCCCCGGCGACCGCTGTTTCGTCGCCGAGGCGTGGGCCGACACCCCTGAACGGCTTGCCGCCTACGTCCGCCCGGACGGTCTGCACACCGCCTTCAACTTCGACTTCCTGATGTCGAGTTGGAACGCCAAGGACCTGCGCGCGGTCATCGACGACTCCCTCGGCATGCTCGGCGCGGTGGGCGCACCGGCCACCTGGGTGCTCTCCAACCACGACGTCATGCGCCACACCAGCCGCTACGGCCGTACGACGGTCAAGCGGTGGGTGGCCAACGAGCCCTACCGGCCCGAAGGTCCCCTGGATCTGGAACTGGGCACCCGGCGCGCCCGCGCCGCAGCCCTGCTGATGTTGGCCCTGCCCGGCGGCGCCTACATCTACCAGGGTGAGGAACTCGGCCTCCCCGAGGTCGAAGACCTGCCCGAGTCCGTGCTCCAGGACCCCATCTGGGAGCGGTCCGGACACACCGACCGTGGCCGAGACGGCTGCCGGGTGCCCGTCCCCTGGTCCGGGCAGACGTCACCGTACGGCTTCAGCCCCGAGGACACACCCGCGGCGCCCTGGCTGCCGCAGCCGGCGAACTGGGGTGAGTACACCGTGGAAGCGCAAACCGGGGACGAGACGTCGATGCTCGAGCTCTACCGCGGCGCCGTGCGGCTCCGCCGGGAGCACCCCGCGCTCGGCGACGGCACCCTCACCTGGCTCGACGCCCCCAAGGGCGTCCTGGCCTTCCGCCGGGACCCGGGCCTCGTATGCGTCGTCAACCTCTCGGCCGAGGCGTACCCGCTCGGCGACCACACTTCGATCCTGCTGGCCAGCGGCGCCGTGGAGGGCGGACTGCTGGCACCTGACGGGGCGGTCTGGCTCTCCGTGTAGCGCCACCGCACGCTGTGGACGAGGGACCGCAGTGCTCGGCGGCTGGAGCATGAGCCGCGGGGCAAGTCAGTGGCCAGGATCGGTCCCTCGGTTGCCTCGCCGTGCTCCGCCGCACGCCGGCTCGCGCGGCGGGGCACGGCGACCGGTCTGCCGTTGCGCCTACGTCGCGGGCTTCGTCAGGAGCAGTTCGGTGTTGTGGTCCGCGGCGGTGCCGATGCGGGTGCCGGGGGAGGCGTAGGGGTCGTTGAAGGCGAGTTCCCGGTACAGCGCGGCGAGGCCGGGATCGGAGGTGTCGGTGAAGTCGGTCCGGTAGGGGGCGGCGGACTCGATGAGCGTGGTGAACAGCGACAGTGTGCCGTCCTGGTTGTCGGCGATCTCGATGATCCGGGCGTGGTGCGGGTAGTCGACGTGGGAGGCCGTGTTGATCTCCCAGAAGGCGCGCTCGGGGACGGTGTGGCCGTGCGGGATGATCTGGTTGGTGTGGGTGTGCCCGTTCACCCAGGCCACGACGTTCGGGAAGCGCTGGAGCAGGGCGACCAGTTCGTCGCCGCTGTGGCGGGCTTCGAAGGGATGGTACGGGTCGGGCAGCAGGTTGCCCATCGTGCCGCTGGTGTGGTGGCTGAAGACGACGGCGAGGCGGCTGCCGGATCCGCCCCGGACCACGTTGCCGTCGGTGTCGTACCAATGCCCGCTGTGCGCCTTGAGGACCGACTCCAGCCAGTTCAGCTGCGCGGTGCCGAGCGAACCGTCCGCGAATCCGGCCCGGTTGGTGGTGTCGAGGCTGATGCCGAGGACGCCGTCGGCGAGGTCGAAGGTGTAGTAGAGGTGTCCGCTGCTGACCGAGTCGTCGGTGAACCCGTGGCCGACGGGGCCGACTCCGGTGTAGGCGGGGTTCAGGTGCGCCTTGGCGAACTCGGTGGGCGTGAACGGGTGGCGCCGCTCGTCAGGGGTGACCGTGCGGATCGCGTCACCCCTGGTCAGCAGCTTGCTCAGCAGCAGCACGGCCTCCGCCGGGTCGTGCAGTACGGCGTCCGCCAGCTGGATCGCGGTGGCGTCGTCGCAGCCCTCCAGCTTGCGGGATCCGGTGTAGAGGTCGTTCAGCAGGCCGAGGTCGGGCAGGCTGCCCTCGATGCTGTCGTCGTGGTTGCCGACCGTCGTGTACCACGGCAGGCTCAGACCCGGGGCGTCGAAGGGGCGGACGGCGCTGCTCAGGAAACCGGGGATCTCCGGCAGGCCCTTGGCCTTGTAGGCGTCCTGGAGGGACGACTCGGGGTTCCAGTACTGAGCGCTGCCGGAGTTCTGCACGCCTTCGTAGCGGGAGACGTTTCCGCTGTTCGGGGTGATCCGGCCGCCGCTCATGACCGTCAGGTACCAGTCGAGCTCGATTCGTTCGTGGTTGTCGGTGTTGTCACCGGTGGCCATGACAAGGCTGAACGGCAGCCCGGTGTAAGGCCCTTGGCGCACCGCGTTGACTCGTTCGACGAGTGACGAGGCGCCGCGCACGGTCAGCGCCTCCTGCGGCCGGTGCGCGCTGTCGTTCAACCGCGCCAGGTACTCGAACCGCACCGGCGACTCGGTGTCGGTCAGATGCAGGTCGGTGAACTGCACAAAGGAGGCGAGCCCGGTCCGCCGGTCGTCCCGCCCGGACGCGGCACCGGCCAATTCGGCGCGCACCATGAGCGGCCAGCCGGGCCCCGCTGTCAGCCGCTTGTACGTTCCGCCGCCGGACGGCGTGGCCACCTGTTCCAGCGTGGTCCCCTCGATCCGCACCGCGCGCACTGCCGTGGCGGCCAGGGTCCGGTCCTGGGCACGTGCGCTGCTCGGTGCCAGCAGTGGCCACAGGGCGGCTCCCGCGGCTGCCGCGGATGCTCTCGACACGAACCGGCGACGGCTCATCTGGCTCATGAATCCCCCTGTCCGTGGCGGAGATCGAGTGTCACGTCCGAGGACCGGGCGCGTCCGCCGGGGCAACCTTACTGACGGGTAGACAGGTGTCCAGAGGCAGATGCAAACTTGGCGGAAACAGGGGGGACGAGTTGCATCGGCCGACGGGGAACTCGGACGAAGGTCCTCTCCCCGCGTCGTGGCTCGGCGAGTACGACCACCGCCTCTTCCGGTTCGTGTCGGTGACGGGCGCGGCCGGCTGAGGGACCTGGCCGATGCCGCCCGTGCGACGGCCGAGGCGTTGGACGTGCACGCGGACGCCGTCCAGCGGGCGAAGAAGAGGCTGGGGTACGAGTTGGAGCTCGCTGGTGCGACGCCAGTGGTCGGCGGCGCGTTCTCCGTCGCCACGGACGCCGCCGTCGTCGGCGGCGGCCGACATTGCGCACCTCGCGGCGCGACGGCGCGTTCGGGGCTTCCCCATGGGCTGCCGGCTCGAGCACGGGGGGTCTTGTCGGTTCTGCACACCGGGATCGTGTGGCGGAGTGGAGTGCGGCCGGGGTCTGGCCCCGGCCGCACGAGGTCTTCCTCGCCGGGCTCCGTGGCGAGTGGGCGCCCGGCGAGCGCGTGCGATGAGGAACGTGCCGCGTGCCGCCCTGCGCGGCACGTTCGTGCGTGGCGGGCCGGGAGAGCGAGGCGGCTTTGGACGGAGGCGAGGACCAACCCGTGAGCCGTCGCACAGCCACCGCGCCGATGCCTTCCCGCCGGAGCGGGCTCGCCGGGACGGCGGGGACTGCGGCCAGGGAACCCGTGCTGAACGGCCCTGCGCGCACGCTCGGTTGCCGGGCCCGAGCGGGGAGGGCGGCCGTGTCACGGGCCGCCGGAACCACGTGTCGCAGCGGCGCGAGTGACGAGCGAGGACAAGACCGCCATGAGCTAACGCCTGGTCAGCAGGTCCGTCATCGGCAGGACACCGCCCTCGGTGTCACCGGAGTACCGCAGGTGGCCGAGGCGCCAGTTGTCCTGGACGGTGCGCAGCAGGGAGTAGTGGTTGTACGGCGTGTGGCTCACGGCACCGCGCGGGCCGCGGCTGGTGATCACCACGGCCGGGCTCAGACCGCCGCCGTAGATACCACCGGGCCAGTTCGACGGGGTGGTGGAGGCGGGGTAGTCCGGGTTGAGGCGGACGTCGTGCAGCGGCACGTACGGTGAGTCGCAGCAGCCGTCGGCGCTTTCGTATCCGCCGTTGTCCGCGCCGCCGATCCAGTCGTTCTCGTCGGCGACGACGAAGATCGCACTGTTCTCCTTCCAGGCCGCGGAATGCGTGATCGTATCGACGGCGTGCTGGACCCAGATGTCGGACTTCGACTTGAGGGTCTGGTCGTTCGCGTCGCCCGGGGACCCGGCGTACGGGCAGGGCGTCTCGGGATGGCCGGGTACCGCGACGTCCACTCCGCCGTGCATGTCGTTGCACTGGTTCGGCGTGAGCCATGCGAAGTCCGGGACGTCACCGCTCGCCAGATCTGTGGCGAACGCGCTGTACGGCTTCACCGCTGCCATCCGGGCCGGGTCGTCGGCGATGTCGTCGAAGAGCACGAAGGGGTTGTGCTTGCGCGCGTACAGATGGACCTGGCTGCCGTTCACCACGGGACCGAAGCGGGCCTGCTTGTCCGTCGGCAGGTCCTCCATGTACGCCGCCCAGGTCCTGCCGTGTTCCTCGAGCTGGTCCACAACGTTGCGGGCGGTGAGGCGAGTGACGTTCTCGTCCTCGTCGTCCTGGATGCCGAAGGTGTCACCGGCCGTCGCCGCGAGGTAGTTGGGCATGCTCGGGTGGGTGACCCCGAAGTAGTGGTCGGCCATCCCGTAGGTGCGGGCGAGCCGGGTGATACGGGGGGCGCCCGGATCACCGATGACGCCGTCCTTCGAGTGGTTTTCCAGCATGATCACGAAGATGTGGTCGAGGCGGCCCCTGCCGTGACCGTGCGGGCGAGGAGCGGCGCCGGCCACTCCGGACGCCGTGCCTGCCAGCAGTGCCGCGCAAACCGCCCCGACAAGGCGTTTCGCCTTCAACATCGGCAAGTCTCCTTCTCTCTCCCGGACTGAGGGCGCACCGCCTCGACCGAACTCTGCTCATGTTGCGTTATTTACAACTCATTGCGTGAAACGGGACACGGTGCGCCTGAGGCTCCCTCACCGTCGGAAAGACCGCAAGGCCTTACCCGTGCGTAACAAGCGGCTCGCGTTCTGCGAACGGATACGACACGCCCGGCGTCCACGGGACTTACCCGTCCTGGCTCAGTGGCCGTGGGACTGCCTCGCCGGCGCGCACGAGGGCCC
Organism: Streptomyces sp. NTD91; assembly: GCF_059510455.1. NCBI lineage: Bacteria > Bacillati > Actinomycetota > Actinomycetes > Kitasatosporales > Streptomycetaceae > Streptomyces > Streptomyces sp. NTD91. The sequence goes on along the minus strand of NZ_JCAJZW010000010.1, from coordinate 67,175 downwards.
GGAGCGGCTGTCGGGCCCCGTCGGTGAGTGCATGGGCAAAGGCGGTCGGTGCTGCGGGGCGGTCCGGCAAGTGTCCACGAGGCCGCCGCACGACCGGTTCGGCAGGACGGCGGCGCGGGCCGGCCGGGAGCGCGGGGACGGCATGTCGTCCATCCCAAGCCGACCGGCTCGATCGGGGCCGGGCGACGGGCACGATCCACTCGCTCGTGTGCCGCATGACGCCCCGGGCGACGTGGGTGTGGTCCTCCAGCTGCGCGGCGTCGAACACCACGGCCGGCCCGTTCTCGAGGAACTCGCTCACCCGCCGGTGTACGTCGCCCACGGGAGGGGCGAGCACAGGGAACGGCAAACCGCCCGGCACTTGGCGCCCACGCGGTGCGCGAGAAGCGGGGTCGCTGTCCACCGGCAGGGGTGACAGGTCTTCTCCGGGTATGGGGTTCACGCATGCATGGCTCGGCGGCACAGGAGCCGACGCTAACGGCCGGGCGCCGGCGGCAACCGCAGACGCGCGGTCGCGGGCGCGTGGTTCACCCCGCGGCGCCTGGGAATCATTCCCGCGGGTCAGGGCCTGTCCGACAATTCGCGTCGTTGCCCGAAGGGCGGCCGCGCGGCGTCAGGTGCGATGGCGTCGCGCGGCAGACGGATCGTCAGCCAGGCCCTGACTGCCCGGCCCTCCTCCGAGCGGCTGGGCAGGGCTCCTGCCGACGGGGCCGACGCCGCCCGCCTCCGGCGAATGAGCAGCTCGACGAACGCCGCACGGTCCGGGGACCCGGGGTCGCGGAGCACGAGCCGCACGGTCTCGAGCGGGGCAGGTCGCCGGACGACGGACCCTCGTTCCGTCATGGCGGGGAACCCTACGCAGGCCCACCGAGCCGGCACGCGCTCTCACCGCCCACGAAGAAGGCCACGGCCCCTCGAGGGACGACCACCCCCTATCTGCTTGGTCGGGAAGAAGTCGCCCGCAACGACTGCCGGGCATCCCCGCGCCGGTCGGCGCCGGGATGCCCGGTTGCTGCTCCGGAGGGTCAGCCGCTGTGCACGGCGCTGACGAGGTCGGGCAGCAGCTTCGCCGCGTTCGGCGTGCCCAGTCCGGTGACGGGGTCCCAACCCGTGGTGGCCGAGTAGCCCGGGACCGAGGGCTCGGCGGTGTTGTTGCCCACGGTCACGTCGTTGAAGTCAGCCGCGTAGGTGGCCGGGTCCGACGCGAGCTTGTACAGGGCCGGATTGATCGGTCCGAGTCCACCGCCGTTGAGCTGGTCGGCGAGGGAGACCAGGCCCGCCCATTCGGGACACGCCAACGACGTGCCGCCGATGTCGTACCAGCCTGTGCTGCACGGTGTGCTGCCGCACTTCAGCCCGCTCTGTCCGTCGGGCGGGAGAGACACGTACACCAGCGCTCCCGTGGACGGGCTCGCCTGCAGGGAGACGTCCGGAACGCCGCGCATCGCGCCGATGGAGGTGCTGCCGGCCGGCAGCACGCCCGACTGGTAGTCCGGCTTGGCGAAGACGCTGCTGTAGCCGCCGCCGGAGCCGACCCAGGCGATCTCCGACTGGCCGGGAGCCTTCTGGCAGGCGCCCGGCGGGGAGACGCTGTCGACGACCCTGCCGCCGGCGGCCCCGGGGTCGGTGCACAGGTCCGTGCCGCCGACTCCGGTGACCAGCGGGTCGGACGCGGGCCACTCGACGGCGGGACCGGCGAGCGTCGACCCGCCCTGGCCCACAGGCGTCTTGGCCGAACCGGCGCTTCCGTCGTCACCCGAGGAGCCGAGAACGGTGACGCCGTTCTGTGCCGCCGACTTGTAGGCGTACCTCAGGTTCTCCAGTGACTGGACGCTGCCGAACGCGCCCTCCGCGGAGGCGAACGACTGGGAGATGACGGTCGCCAGGTGGTGCTCGACGACGTACTGCTCCGCGGCCATCATCTGGGGGAATCCCTGCACCCCGAGGGTTTCGGCGGTGGGGGTTGTGACCAGCAGGATGTCGGCGCCGGGTGCCATGGCGTGGGCGGTCTCGACATCGAGAGCCACCTCCAGCGCCCACGCGCTCTTGTCCTCCTGCCCGGGGGAACGGCTCGTGGACGGCGGCGCCTTGGTGGCGGGCGAGCCCTGCAGATGAAGCTCGCTGAAGGTCGGCATGCCGGGCGCACAGGTGACGCCCTCTTCCCCGCACATGGATGCGATGCCGAATGCCTGGTCGAAGACGTGCAGGTCGTGGGCCATGGTGTCGCTGCCGTAGGAGTCGACGATCGCGATCGTCTGACCGCGGCCATCGTTTCCGGCTGAGTGCAGCGGGCCTACGTTGTAGGCCGCCTGGACGGCCTGGGGGGTGAAGCAGCGGCGACCCACTGACGCGCACTGCGCTTGCGTCGGTGGAGACTGGCTCGTCGTCAACTGGGTGTACTCGGCGACAGTCGGCCGTACTCGCGGATAGGTTGCCTGGTGGGCGGCGCTTGTCGCGGGCACGGTGCCCGCCGCTGCGAGGCTGAGGGTGCCCAACCCCGCGAGCAGCCACCGTCTGATGGTGCGTGCCATCAGAGTCCTCTCTTGAGATCGAAAGGGGACTTGCGTGTCCGCCCCTCAGGTGGGGGGTGATGGCACAGGGGTTGCGGACGGGGCGAGGTTACTCTCGCGGTCGTCGGGCCGATAGACTTGTCCTGTCAACAATGACCAAAGAAAGGTGCTGCCGGGTCAGCCGAGCGGTGGCGCAGTGTGCGGGTCCGTTGCGTTCGCCGCGACGTGGCTGCCGGCGTCCGGCGTGAGCGTGTCCCGCCACCTGTGGCGGCCCGGGGGAGCCGTTGGAACGGTCGTCGATGTCGCACCGGAGCCGGCTGACCACATCGACGACGCTCTCCACGCGCCGGGCCGGCCGCCCCACCGCAGGGACGCCACCGCGATGGTGGAGGCGTCCTTCCGGCTGATCCCTTCGCCTCCGAGGACGGCCGCCGCCCGTGTGCCGGCGTGGGCGGCGGCCGTGGCGCGGTCGTCGTGCCTCCCTCGACGCACGACCCGCACGGACGTCCTCGTGGCTCCTCGGCTGGTCCGGACAACCGCCCCACCTCGAACGAGGCCAGAAGGACGTGGCACCGGAACTCGTCGCCGGAGCGTCTGGACGGACCAGGGGTCGAACGACCTCCGGAAGCCGTCGTCGACGAGGGACGTCACCGCGGTCCTGTGCCCCCGGCGGTGAGGGCCGTGTGGCCCAAGCGGAGCCCCGCGAGTCCGTCCATGCTGGAAATACGGTGCACTGGCGGAGATCCTGCCCTGGCGCCCGGCGACGGGTACGGCGCCGGACCGTCGCGGGTCCTTGTGCGAGGGGGGACCTCCGCTCGCCACCGCTGCGGCGGCCGGCCGTCGCGGTGGGAATGCCCCGACGAGGAGTGACGGATCATGGCCGAGCAGACACCGTCGTACGGCGCGGACCAACCTCCGCAGGGCGATCTGGGACGCCGCCTCGAGCGGCGGCGCACGGAACTGGGGCTCACCCGGGAGCAAGTCGCGTTCCGCGCGGGCATGGCTCCGAGCTGTCTCGCCCACCTCGAAGAACACAGCACGGCGGAACCGAAGGCGGGCACCCTGCTGCGGTTGGCCGGAGCCCTGCGGACCACTCCGACGGAACTCAGCGGCGGAAACGTCGACCTGCCACCCGGTGTCGGACGCGCCGCCCGGACTCCCCGCCTCACCGAACTGAGCGAACAGGAGTGCCGCAGGCTGCTCTCCACCCACGGTGTGGGCCGACTGGCGATTCCGACCGGCGCTGCACCCGTTGTCGTCCCCGTCAACTACTCCGTCGTCGACGACGCCATCGCGTTCCGGACCCGGCAGGACTCCGTGCCCGCGCAGGGGCTCGGCCAAGAGGTGGCCTTCGAAGTCGACCGCGTGGACGACGCGTTGAGCCAGGGGTGGAGCATCTTGGTACGCGGCCGTGCCGAGGCGGTCACGGACCCCGACGCCGTACGCCGTCTCACCGAGCGTGCCCGTAGCGAGCCGTGGGTCGGAGGGGTGCGTGACCTCTGGATCCGCATCGAGCCCGCCGTCGTCACGGGCCGCCGTATCGAGACGTGGTGACAGCGCCCGCAGACCTCGCAGCCGCTGTACCGGCGCCCACGCGCCCGGGGCCGGGCGGCCCAGCGAGCCGATGCACGAGCGGCGCGCCGACTCCTGCGCGTCGGCCGCTCAGGCCGTACGCTCCCGGTGACGGCCTCCGTCGCCCTTCTCAGAGTCTCGGATGCGGAACGACCATGACCGGGCACAGGGCGTGATGCAGCACACCCTGGCTGACGGAACCGAGCAGCAGCCCCGTGAAGCCACCCAGTCCCCGGGTTCCCACCACAAGGCCCAGCGCGTGTGCGGACGCTTCGGTCAGCACCTTCACGGGATGGCCGCACACAAGCTCATGGTGAAGCTCCACATCCGGGTAGTCGGCGGCGCGGCCGGCCACCGTCTCCGACAGCAGCCTGCGGCATTCCTGCTGCGCGGCCTGCTCGTCCAGGACACCGAGAAGCGGCGGGTGCCACACGTACAGGGCCCGTAGCGCCGCGCCGCGCAGGGCCGCCTCCTCGAACGCGTAGTCGACAGCCGTCTTCGCGTCAGGGCTGCCGTCCACGCCCACCACGAGGAACGGGGGCTGCTGCATGCCGTGTTCGGCCTCGCGCACGACGATCACGGGGCAGGGGGCGTGGGCGACAACGGGCACCGCAACCGCGAGGGACCGGGCAAGCTCCTGCATGGCTGTCAGGTGCCGGGAGCCGAGCACGACCGCCGCCGCTTCCTGTGCCTGCCCACGCAGGACCGAGGCCGCCTGGCCCTCCACGAGCAGCGCCGACACCTCCACCTGGGGCCGTCGCTCCTTGACGAACGCCTCCGCCTGCTCGAGGGCGCGCGTGCCCAGGGTGCGAAGTGCCTCGTCCCAGGTGCCCCAGGCCGATGTCAGTTCCGCCGTCCGGTACTGGGAGGGCGGTTCCTCGCGCGCATGCACCAGGCGCAGCGGCAGCCTGCGCCGGTCCGCCTCGTCCGTGGCCCAGGCCAGCGCCGACCGGTGCGAGGGATCGGGATCGACGCCCACGACGATCGGCCGGGCATGAGGTGGACTGGACATCACGTACCTCCCCAGGTGGTCCTGTCACTGGAACGACGAAGCGGCACACCGCATGGACGGTTCGCCCGTCGAGGCCCGCAGCGCCGTCCGGAATGCCGCGCCACAGGGTGAGCGGTGGCGCGGACAGGCACGGCCGCGCCGCGCCTCATGCGGCGGCCGCTCGCTGTCGATGCGGCGGAGGACCGGGCCGTGATCGATACGGGCCCTCGCGGCCCGCGTCTTGGCAACGGGGGCCGTCAGCATCCTGCACTCCGCAGGGCGGACGGCGGCCGGTTCACCGGGGACGTCGTTCATCACGCATCCCTGCCTGATCGTATGTGTTCCCTACCTCCACCATGTCCGGGACAGCCGGGGGCCGCCACTTCAGCCGTGGCCCGTGCGTCCGGCCGGCGGGTGCGCAGGCCACGGGAGACGAGCGGCCACAGGTGCTCGGCGAGCGGGGTGCTGCCCGTGGGGGGCGAAGGACGATGTCAGCGGCCGCTTGTCGCTTCCATCGGCACCGGAGCCCGTCCACCGGCCTCGACCCGGCCGCTCCCGGTGGGGAGGGGCGAACGGTCCCGACGGGCATTGCCTCGTTCGGAGCCGGCCCGGCCCCTCCGCCGTGATCACCTTGTCGGCAACACGAGCGTGCAGGTTTCTCCCGGTGCGACGGTGACGGCTCGGTCGGCCAGCACCACGCGGATCGGTGACTCCTCCGAGTCGGGCACGCCGATCCGCAGCTGCCCGCTCTGCAGCCGTACGCCGACGCCCCAGTGGCCGCGGTAGCGCAGCCAGAACCCGTATTCGGACAGTGCCGGAAGGGGTACCGGGTCCAGCCACAGGGCGTCCTCACGGGTTTCCAGCCCCGTCAGGCCGCGCTGGACGAGGTCGAGGGTGCCGGCCATGGCTCCTAGGTGGATGCCTTCGCCGGTCGTGCCGCCCTGGATATCGGCGATGTCCGCTTCCAGGGCCTCCTGGACGTAGCGCCATGCGTCGGCCCGTCTGACCCGGGCGAGGACCCAGCCGTGGACGAGTCCGCTGAGGGTGGAGCCGTGGCTGGTGCGCTGCAGGTAGTAGTCGACGGTCCTGTGCCAGATCTCGTCGTCCAGGCGGTAGCCCAGGCGCTGGAACAGGTCGCGCAGTTCAGCGGGGGAGAAGAGGTAGCCGAGCATGAGGACGTCGGCCTGCTTGGAGGCCCTGTAGCGGTTGACCGTGTCGCCCTCGGACTCCAGGATCCGGTCCAGGCGCCGGATGTTGCCGTACCGCGCGCGGTAGGCGTCCCAGTCCAGCTCGGCAAGACTGTCGTAGCCCTCGAACTGGCTGATGACGCCCTCGTGGTACGGCACCCGCAACCGCCGGGAGACCTCCTCCCACTTCGGGAGTTCCTCGGCGTCCAACCGCACGCGCTCGAAGAGTTCCTCACGGCGCCATGTGGGAAGGCGCCGCACGACGTCCAGGGCGCGGCTGAGGACCCAGGCGGCGGTGACATTGGTGTACGTGTTGTCGTCCAGTCCGGGCTGTGCGCTGCCCGGGTAGCTGTCGTGGTACTCGTCGGGGCCCACGACGCCGCGGATGCGGTACCGGCCCGAGCCGGGGTCGAGGACAGCGATGTCCGCCCAGAAGCGGGCGATCTGCAGCAGCATCTCCACGCCCTTGGTGTGCAGGAACTCGGTGTCGCCGGTGGCCTCGCAGTACTGCCACACGTTGTACGCGATCGCCGAACCGACATGGTGCTGGAGCCGGGAGTGATCCGGCAGCCAGCGGCCCGAGCGGGGGTTGAGATGCAGTTCCTGACTCTCCTCGCGGCCGTCGCTGCCGCTCTGCCACGGGTACATCGCCCCCGTCCTGCCGACACCTGCGGCCGCCCTGCACGCCTGGGGCAGGCGCCGGTGACGGTAGTTCAGCAGGGCCCGCGACACCTCGGGCAGGTGCAGGTTCAGATACGGCAGCACGAACAGCTCGTCCCAGAAGACGTGGCCCCTGTATGCCTCGCCGTGCAAGCCCCGGGCCGGCACACCCACGTCGAGGTCCGCCGTGTGCGGTGACAGGGTCTGCAGGACGTGGAACAGATGCAGGCGCAGGATTCGACCGGCCTGGCCGGGCACCTGGAGGTCGGTGCGCCGCCACAGCTGCTCCCACGCGGCGGCGTGGGACTGCAGCAGGGGTGGGAAGTCCGAGGCCGCGGACACATGGTCGACCGCGGCTCCGAGCGGCTCGCTGATCGCCCTGTCGCGTGAGGTGTGCAGCGCCAACGTCTTCTCCACGCCGACGGGCCGGCCCGGATCGACCGGGATCACCATGCGGTGCAGGGCGCGGTGCGGGGTGGAGCGCACCGCCGAGGGGACCGCCGTTCGTCCGGTGACGACTGTCCGGGCCGCCATGGCGACGGCGATGTCGGAGGTGCTGGTGCGGCAGTGCAGCCACACCGTGTCGGGCTCCTGCGTTCCGGTCCGTACACGGGCCAGATGCCTGCGGTTGAGAGACCGGTAACGGCGTACGTTGCTGTTGGCCACGCCGCCGTCGAGGGCGGCCTCGACCTCGATCTCTCCCGACCAGTCCTCCGCCGTGAAGACGGTCCGCAACGCCGCCAGGTGAGGATCTCCCATGTGCACCAGGCGGGTCTGCTCCACACCCAGTACGCCTGCGGCCTCATCCCGAAAACGAAACGTGCGGGTCAGTGTGCCGCGGCGCAGATCCAGGGTGTGCCGGTGGTCCAGGAAAGAGCAGACGGACGGGGAGAACCACTGGCCCCACGCTCCCTGGACGCGACGGCAACGGAAGCGCAGGAGCAGCCAGTTCGGAAGGTTGACCAGGTCCTCGTTCACCACCTGCCGCCCCGCCACGGTCGACTCCAGACGGTTGTAGCAGCCGGCCACGTAGGTCCCCGGGCAGTGCACCAGACCTGCCCTGCTCTCGGGCACCGCGCCACGGGTGGCGAAATAGCCGTTGCCGAGCGTGCACAACGCCTCACGCAACCGCTCGGCTGCGGGGTCGTAGCCCTCCCATTCCCATGTCCACTCCGACATCGGAAGCCACCCGGGCTCAGACACGCTGGGGGATGACGGCCACCGGGCACCGGGAGTGGTGGAGCAGGGCGTGGGCGACTCTGCCGAGCTGCAGACCGAAGTGGCCCTGCCGCCGCAGCGCGCCGACGACGATCAGGTCGGCGTCGGCCGAGGCCTCCAGCAGGACGCGATGGGCCGGCCCCTCGACCGGTCGGCGGAGCGTCTCGACACCGGGGTGGTCCTGCACGGCCTCGCGCAGCGCGTCGTCGATGGAGGCCGAGGCCTGTTCCTCGTGCACCTGGGTGGCGACCTTGACCAGAGGCTGGTCCTCCAGATGCCCGTGAGCCGGTCTGCGCCAGGCGCGCACGGCCTTCAGGGCACAGCCCCGTGCCTCGGCCTCGCCGATCGCGAACCGTGCGGCGGCTGAGCCCCCGGTCGAGTTGCCGATCCCGACCACCACCTGCCCGAAGGCTCCCTGCCGGTTCTTCTCCGAGCCACGGACCACGACGACCGGGCACACGGCGCGGGCCGCCACCGCAAGGCTGACCGACCCCAGCAGCTGCCCGGCGAGCTCACCCCGCCCACGGGAGCCCGTGACCAGGGCCCACGACGCGTGCCCGGCCCGCAGCAACGCGGAGTCGGCGTCCTCGGGCAGCACCTCGCCCGAGGCCTTCACCGCGGGATTGCGACGCCGCGCGCGTTCCACGCCGGAGGCGATGATGTGCTGCGCCATGATCTCTTCCGCGGGTCGCTCGGTGCCGAGGGACGGCGTGCCTCCCTCGTAGCGCTCCCACAGGGAGGCGTGGATCAGACGGAGCGACAGCGCCCGGCGTGCCGCCTCGTCCACCGCCCAGTCCACGGCCTGCAGGCTGGAATCGGATCCGTCGACGCCCACGACCAGCGGAAATACCATCGGTCCCATCGCCTTCCTGTGCGGTCACCGAGAGGTCCCTGCGTGAATACCGTCGCACCGCTCAAGGCTCGCCGCGACACACGGCGCCGGCTCTCGGGCCGGGCCTTCGAGGCGCGCCGCGCGCTTACGGTGTGTCAGGCACCCCGGCCGGACCGGGGGACCCGGAGTGGACGGGGCAGGCACCGGCGTCGTGGCCGGGGCCGTCACTCGCTCCCGGCCGGAGAGATGTGGCGGCCTGTGAGCCGCGTGGGCTGGATGCGCACCCACATCTCGCGTTCACCGCCCGCCCATGGCTCGGTGTGGGCACCTTCGACCAGCCGACGTACGGCCTCGGGATCCGTGACGACCCGGGCGGGACCGACGACGAGCACACTCCAGCCCAGGCTCATCGCATCATCCACGTGGTCGACCTCGAAGGCGACGTCCGTTCCCACGGCTGCCGCGGGTACCGCGTCCGGCGTGGTCCGAAAGGCGATCCCGTCGCCGACGACCTCATAGTTGACCGGGACGACCGCCGGGCCCTCGGGCGTCGATACCGCGATACGTCCCACCCCGTGTGTGGAAAGCCGGGCACGGCATTCCGCGGGGCTGAGGTCCCGCAGCCGCGGATGCAGGAGCGCCCGGCCCTGGCCGGGTGGCATATCGACCCCACTCCCGCGCAGGGCGGCGGCGCTGGTGCCCAGTGCCGCCGCCAGCCTGATGAGAGTCGCGAGGCTCGGATCGGCCGGACGCTCTTCGAGGTAGGCGAGATATTCGGGCGCCATGCCGGCACGACGGGCGGTTTCGCTCAGGGTGAGGCCCTGCCGCTTGCGTTCGGCGGCCACACGCCGACCGAGGTCGCCAGGGCTGGGGACCCCGGCCGGCGGGGGCGCGCCGGATGCGCCGCCCGCCTCAGCAGCGCCCGGCGGCCGGGCCGGCTCGGGGGTCCTCCCCCTCCCGTGCTCGAGGTGACGGATGTGCGCGTCGGGACCGGGGAACACGAGCGTCACCTGATGCGTGTCCGACCACAGCACGTCGTAGGGGGGTGTTCCGTCGTCGTGGTGCAGTCCGACGATCTCGCCGTCGCGCCTGCCGACGCCGGTTGCCGGACTTTCGATCACGAGTTGATCGCCGAGGTGAGCTCGCATGATTTGCCGCCCTCTCCTCACCAACGTTGCTGTATCCAACGTGCCACGTGTGACGTTCCGACGCACGGACAGGACACCGCTGACCGAAGGGGACGCCCAGGTGCCCTCGTTGCCGCCCGGGCCGTCCGGTGACCTGCTGCCGCCGGTCCGACCGGGGAAGCGGGAGAACCAGTGCGCATGGCGCCCCCTGTGCACTCATGGTCCGGCCCCCTACCACCATGGGCCTTCATATCTGTGGAACGAGTGCGACCGGACACGGCGCATGGTGCAGCACGGCGTGGTTGGTCAGCCCCAGTTGCAGACCGAGGTGCCCGTGTCGCCGCCGGGCCCCGACGACGAGCAGGTCGGCACGTGACGCGGCCTCCAACAGCGCCTCCCGTGCCGCCCCCTCGACCACCCGGCGGCTGACCCGGGCGTCGCGGTACCGATCCGCGGGGCCGCTCAGAGCGTCCTCCAGCACCTGCGCCGGCGGCCGCCGGTGGGGCTCGGGGGCGTGCCCCGGCGCAGGGGGAGGTTCGCAGGGGGCATCGAACGGTGCGCTCCAGGCGTGTACCGCCACCAGTCGGCAGCGCCGCACATGGGCCTCGCGGAACGCGAACTGCACGGCCGTGCCGCTTCCCTCGCCGTCCTCCACGCCGACGACGACGCTCCCGAACCGGGCGTCCCGGTACTCCGCCCCGCCGCGCACCACGATCACCGGACAGTCGGCGCGTGCGGCCACGGCCAGGCTGACCGAGCCCAGGAGGAGCCCCGTGAGATCTCCGAGTCCCCTGGAACCGAGCACCAGGGCGAAGGCGTTGCGGCCCTTGCCGACCAGCGCGGACGCCGCGTCCTCGTGCAGCACCTCACTCGACAGCCGTACCGCGGGGGCGCCCTTCCTGGCGCGCTCGAAGGCGACGGCGACCAGGTCGGGCGCCTCGTGGTGCGGTGCCGCCGCATGCACGAGGTGGAGCGGCACGCCGTGCAGGACCGCCTCGGCGGCCGCCCAGTCCACCGCCTCCAGACTCGCCTGGGATCCGTCGATGCCGACCATCAGCGGAATCGTCACGGTTCCTGTCTCCTCTCGCGCACCGACTCCCCCTTCCGAGGCTCGCCCCACGCGGGTCCGCATGCGGCGGAGGGCAGTCTGGGGTACTCCTCGAATGAGGACGGAGGCCGTGCTCTTCGCTCGGTGCGCTGTCGGACAGGCGGACCCGTTCACCGTCACTCCAGCTTCTTACGAGACGGAGGCAGTCGCCATGGAGGCAGTCGTCACCGTAGGCCTCGACGGTTCACCCGAGAGTCTCGCCGCCGCCCGGTGGGCCTCCGACGAGGCCGAGCGGCGCAAGCTGGCGCTGCGCCTGCTGCACGCGTGGCCCATGCTGGCGCCGGAACCGACTCGGATCCCCGCGGAGATCGATCAGAACCACTGGGCGAAGCGCATCGTGCACAACGCCCGGGCGGAGCTCCGAGCGCGCCACCCGGACCTTTCCGTCATCGGTGATCTCGTCGCCGACGACGCCCAGAACGCGCTGCTGCGAGCTGCGTCGGAGTCCGAGATGCTCGTGCTCGGCTCGCGAGGGCTGGAACTCGTGGAGAGCTACTTCCTCGGTGATGTCAGCATGCCCGTCGTGGCCCGGGCCGAGCGGCCGGTGGTCGTGGTCCGTGCCGGAACGCCCACGGAAGAGCCACCTTCGGCACCAGGTTCGGAAGGACGCGTGGTCGTGGCGTTGAAACTGCACGGCCCCTGTGACGATCTGCTCGCGTTCGCCTTCGCCACCGCTGCGGCACGGGGGGCTCCGCTTCGGGCCGTCCATGGCCGGAGCGCCCCGGGCCACGCGCATGCTCCGTGGGGCCCGGACCAGGCGACGACCGATGAGCTCAGGCAGCACGCGCGGCGGCGCCTGACCGAGGTGCTTCGCCCCTGGCGCGAGGAGTTCCCGAGCGTGGACGTGGCCGACAGCATCGGCCTCGAAGGTCCGGCCCAGACCGTCGTACGGGCCGCCGAGGGCGCAGGAGTGCTGGTTGTCGGCCGGCGCAGGCACCGTCCCGCCCTGGCGCCGCGTCTGGGCCCCGTGACCCAGGCCGCCATCCATCACGCACACTGCCCCGTCGCCGTCGTCCCCCATGACTGAGCCGGCCCGCGCAGTGGAGCCGACGGTGCCGCATCGGAGCGACGCGTCCGTGCTCCGGACCGGCGCCGGACCCGACGCCCACCCGCACCCGCGTGCGGAGGTCTGCGAGACCCACACCGCGGTCGTCTTCTTCGTCGAAGACCGCGCCTACAAGCTCAAGAAGGCGGTCGACCTCACGTTCCTGGACTACACGACCGTGGCGGCCCGACGGGCCGCGTGCGAGCAGGAACTCGCTCTCAACCGGCGGTTCTCCCCCGACGTCTACCTCGGCCTGGGAGAGATCCGCAGCCCGGACCGGAAAGCGCCCGAACCCCTCCTCGTGATGCGCCGCATGCCGGCGGACCGCCGCCTGTCCCGACTGGTCCGCGCAGGGGCCGCCCTCGACGACGACCTCCGTGCCGTGGCCCGGCAGCTCGCCGCGCATCACGCCGCCGCGCCCCGAAGCAGGGAGGTGGACCAGCAGGGCACGCGCGACGCACTGTCGTCGCGCTGGGAAGCCGGCTTCGCCCAGGTCCGCCTGCTGGCCGACGACCTGCCCCTGCCCGACGACATGGACGAGGTCGAGCGCCTCGTGCGCCGCTATCTGGCCGGCCGAGAACCGCTGTTCGACACCCGTATCCGGCACGGACGGATCGTCGACGGCCACGGCGACCTACTCGCCGAGGACATCTTCTGCCTCGACGACGGTCCCCGCATCCTGGACTGTCTGGAGTTCGACGACCGCCTGCGGTACGTCGACGGCCTCGACGACGCGGCCTTCCTCGCCATGGACCTGGAGCAACTGGGAGCCCCCGATGCCGCCGCATACTTCCTCGCCCGGTACAGCGAGTACTCCGGCGATTGCGCGCCCTCGTCTCTCCGGCATCACTACGTCGCCTACCGTGCCTTCGTCCGCGCCAAGGTCTCCCTGATCCAGGCCCGCCAGGGTGCGTCCTGCGGGGAGGCGGCGGCGCGGCGACTGGTGACCACGGCACTGGGGCACCTGCGTGCGTCCGCCGTCGGCGTGACCCTCGTCGGCGGACTTCCGGGCACCGGGAAGTCCACCCTCGCCGGAGCACTCGCCGACCGCCTGGGCGTCACGATGCTCAGCAGTGACCGCCTCCGCAAGGAACTCGCGGGGATGTCGGCGAAGGAGCCCGCGGCGGCCGGCTACTGCGAGGGCCTGTACACACCCGAGTGGACCGCCCGGACCTACGCGACCCTGCTCGACCGCGCATCCGCTCTGCTGTCCCGCGGCGAATCCGTAGTCCTGGACGCCACCTGGTCCGACGCGGGACAACGCGAGGCCGCTGTGCGGATGGCCGAACGGACCAGCGCAGATGTGGTGGCCCTGCACTGCCACGTGCCGGGCGATGTGTCGGCGGCCCGTCTGAGCGCCCGCGCCCCGGGCGTGTCGGACGCCGACCTCGACGTGGCCACCGCCATGGCGGCGAAGGAGCCGCCGTGGCCAGAGGCCGTCCCGATCGACACCAGCGGCCCGTTGCGTTCCGCCGTCGTCCGGGCGCTGGCGGCCGTACGCCCTTGGGGAACCGACCAGGCCCCGGTCTTCCGCCGCCCGTACATGGAACCGGACTGAGCGAGGAGAGGCACTGCGACGCGGCGGGACGTCGACCGCAGCGAGGGAACGGGTGGCGTGGACACGCACGCGATCGTGCGCCGCGCTCGCAGGCCGGCCCCCGATCAGCCGACTGTCACCAAAGCCATGGCCGAGTACACCTGGGGCCGGCGAAGCCGGTGGGCAGCCGCGCCACCGCGCGGAGCCCGACCCAGCGAACCCTGAGGAGCCGTCGTTTCCGCGGTCGGAGCCGGTTTGTCCCGGCCGGTTCCCTCCCCTGGTCGTTCTCGCCGTGTGCCTCTGTGGCCCACGTGATCCGCTGAGGGGGAACGAGAGGGGCGAAACGGGTGAGCAGAGGGGATCACAGCGACCGTCAGCATCGTGCGGCGGGAAAGCTGGGGCGGTGGCGGACGAGAGCGGGAGGTGGGTGATGAAGGGCGGCGCGGCATCCGGTGACGGATCGTGGCCACAGTCGACGGGTCGGAGCCGTCGAGGGCGATCGGGGCGTGCCACGCCGCGCGTGCTCCGCTGGACGCCGCCCGGGGGGCGGACCTGCCGGCGGTAGGCGACCGGGCGTGGCGGGATCCCCGAGGCGCAGCTGGGATCGGTCGGCCGGCCCCGTGTCCAGCCCGCGGCATGGCCGACGTCGCGGTTCGTGGCGTCGAGGCTCGGTGAACCGTGTCTCGGCAGGTGAGCCCGGTCCCTGCCCGGGCGGCCATCGGACGAGGACACGGGGTGGTGAGGCGGGATGAACACCGAATCCGGTGGAGCCGCGGTGGTGGAGCTCGATCCGGAGGAGCGCCTGGACCTGCTGCTGCGGGATCTGCGCAGCACGCGGAACGGCCTGTCCGCGCGTGAAGCGGATCGGCGCCTGGTGCGCTACGGGCCGAACGAGTTGCGACGGCGCGGCGGCAGGCGCTGGCCGGGCGAGTTGGTACGGCAGCTGACCCATCCCCTGGCGCTTCTGCTGTGGGGGGCCGCGCTGCTCGCGTGGTGGGCGGGGATCGCCGCGGTGGCGGCGGCCATCGTGGTGGTGATCGTGGTGAACGCGGCGTTCGCGTTCGTACAGGAGATGCAGGCGGAGCGGGCCGTGGAGACGCTGGCCGCCTACCTGCCGACGCATGCGACCGTGATGCGCGACGGGCACGTGCAGCAGGTCGAGGCGGTCACCCTGGTGCCCGGGGACGTGCTGGTGATCGAGGAGGGGGAGCGGATCTCGGCCGACGCACGGCTGATCGAGGGCGGCATCGAGGTCGATCTGTCGCCGCTGACCGGTGAGGCCATGCCCGCCTACCGCGCGGCCGACCGGGTCGACGTCCACGTTCCCCTGCTGCAAGCACGGGACCTGGTCTTCAGCGGCACCACGTGCACCGAGGGCGAGGCCAGGGCGGTGGTCTTCGCGACCGGCATGCACACCGAACTCGGGCGTGTCGCGGCGCTCTCGGAGCGTGTCGAACGGGAGATCAGCCCGCTGGAGGCACAGGTCCGGCGGGTGGCGTGGCTGATCGCGGGAATCGCGGTGGTCACAGGGGTGGCCTTCCTGCCCCTGGCCATGTTCGCGGCGAAGCTGCCGTTCCACGACGCGGTCGTCTTCGCCGTCGGGCTGCTGGTCGGCAACGTGCCCGAGGGCCTGCTGCCGGTGATCACCCTGGCCCTGGCGCTGGGGGTGCGGGAGCTGGTGCGGCGAGGGGCCGTCGTCAAACGCCTCAGCGCAGTGGAGACGCTCGGTTCCACGGACGTGATCTGCACCGACAAGACCGGCACTCTCACCGAGAACCGTATGCAGGTCACCGCCGTGTGGACCGAGGCCGGCCGGCGGAAGCTCGTCGGCACCGCTGCCATTGGGGGGCCGCCCGACGACGAGGCGTTGCGTGCCCTTGCGACGGTGGTGGCATGGTGCAACAACGCCCAGCTCGACGCCGCCGACGGCCCGGTGGGGGATCCCACCGAACTGGCGCTGCTGACGGCGGCCGGGCGCCTGGGTTGCGGTGTCGGTACCGAGGAGCGGGATGCCGGGCGGTGCCGCCAGTTCCATTTCGACCCCGTACGCAAACTGATGTCCACGGTCGATCAGCGCGCCGACGGACTCTGGATCGATGTCAAAGGAGCCCCCGAGGCACTCCTGCCGCGGTGCGCCACCATCAGACATGCCGACGGCTCGGTCAGCCCGCTCACCGAGCAACGACGCCGTACGATCGCCGCGCAGGTGGACACCTTCGCCCACCAGGGGCTGCGCGTCCTGGCGGCGGCCGAGCGGCATCTGGCCGTCGGTGCCGCATCACCGGAACGCCGCGAGGATGCCGAGGACCGGCTGGTCTTCCTGGGGCTGGTGGCGATGGCCGATCCGCCCCGCCCCGAGGTGGGCGACGCGGTCGCCCGCTGCCACAGTGCCGGCATCCGGATCATCGTGGTCACCGGCGACCACGCCCTGACCGCGGCGGCCATCGCCTGCCAGGTGGGCATCGGGGGCCCGGAACCGAAGGTGGTCACCGGCGACGTGCTCGACCGCATGCCCGAACGCGAGCTCGACCGGCTGCTGCGCCAGCATCGGGAGCTGATCTTCGCCCGCACGTCTCCGGAGGCGAAGCTGCGGATCGCCGACGCGCTGCGTGCCGAAGGCCATGTCGTCGCGATGACCGGCGACGGCGTGAACGACGCACCTGCCCTGCGGCGCGCCGACATCGGAGTCGCCATGGGCCGCTCCGGCACCGACGTTGCCCGCGAGGCGGCCACCATGGTGCTCACCGACGACAACTTCGCCACCATCGTCGCCGCCGTGCACGCCGGCCGCCGCGTCTACGACAACATCCGCAAATTCGTCTGCTACATCTTCGCCCACACCACCCCGGAGGTCACCCCGTTCCTGATCTTCGCCGTGAGCGGCGGCGCCGTGCCGCTGCCGCTGACCGTGCTGCAACTGCTGGTCTTCGATGTCGGCACCGAGACCCTGCCCGCTCTCGCCCTGGGCCGGGAGAAGGCCGAGCCCGGGCTGATGGACCGCCCACCTCGCCCTCGCTCCGAAGGCGTCATCCGCGGCCCCATGCTGCTGCGCGCCTGGCTCTTCCTCGGCGTCGTCTGCGCCGTCCTGCAGCTGACCGGCTTCTTCGCCGTACTCTGGCACGCCGGCTGGCACGCGGGTGCCCCCACCGGCCCCGGCTCGCCCCTGCACCACGCCTACCGGCAGGCGACCACCATGACCTTCCTCGGTATGATCGCCGGCCAGATCGGCACCGCGTTCGCCGCCCGCACCGAGCACGCCTCACTGCGCTCGATCGGCGTGTTCACCAACCCCCTGCTGCTGTGGGGAATCGCCTTCGAACTCGCTCTCGCCGCCGCCTTCATCTACACCCCGCCCCTGCAGGACCTGCTGGGCACCGCCGCCCTCACCCCGCGCATGCTCGCCTTCGTCGTTCCCTTCCCGTTCATCGTCTGGGGCGCCGACGAACTGCGACGCGGGCTGTTGCGGCGCCGACAGGCCATCTCGGCAAGGCGGTGATCCGGACACCGCCGACGAGAACGCTGTTCAGGACGTCGGCCCGGCGAGGGGGGAGACACGGCTTGCTGGGAGCCGGACGACGGGCCCCGGCAGGCGGCTCCCCGGCGCGTACGGGGCCGACGGAAGGCATGCTCAGGTTCGTGGGCGGATCACTGCCAGGGTGCACCGTGAGAACTCCGGGGGGCAGGGGCCTGCTCGGAGCGGACGCCGGCCGCAGGCTGTGATCGGCCTCTGCGCCGTTCGAGAACGCCGATGCGGAATGTGCGGCGGCTCAGCGCGGCCCGTGGGCGTACGCGCCCGGGCGGAGAGGGCCTGCCGCTCCGCACCGGCATGGGTCACGGCCGGGCGGGTTCGAGGCCGGGGCCACGGCATTGTCCCGTCGGGATGAGACGTACGTGCTGGAGCGGGTGACCCCGGACGAGGGCGCCGGACGCGGCGGCCTTCCCCGCGTGCGGCGCCGACGTGAGCGCGAAGAGGACTGCCGGTGCGGTGCCACGCCGCGGCGGTCGGTGGAATCCGGCAGGGCGGCCAGTCCACGTCCGCGGAGTGTCAACGGGCCGAGCGCGGGCCGTCGGCGGGCCCGTACCCGCCTCCGCCGGGTGTGCGGATCACCAGGATGTCGCCCTCGGCGACGTCCGCCGTGTCGCAGCCGCGCAGCCGCTGGGTGCGACCGTCGGCGCGTTCGATCAGGTTCTCGCCGAGGGCCCCGGGTTCGCCGCCGGCCATGCCGTAGGGCGGGACGCGGCGGTGACTGGAGACGACCGCGACCGTCATCGGTTCGGCAAACCGGAGCCGGCGTTCCACTCCGCACCCGCCGTGTCGGCGGCCCGCTCCGCCACTGCCCGCACGGATGCGGAACTCCTGCACACGCACCGGACAGCGCCACTCCAGGATCTCGGGATCGGTCAGGCGGGAGTTCGTCATGTGTGTCTGTACCGCATCTGCCCCGTCGAAGCCCTCGCCCGCTCCCGAGCCGGAGGCGACGGTCTCGTAGTACTGGTGGCGGTCGTTGCCGAAGGAGACGTTGTTCATCGTGCCGGAACCCTCGGCCTGCGCGTGCAGTACGGCGTACAGGGCGCCGGTGACGGCCTGGGAGGTCTCGACGTTGCCGGCGACGGTGGCGGCCGGGAAGGCGGGGGAGAGCATGGAGCCGTCGGGGATGCGCACGTCGAGGGGTTTCAGACAGCCGCTGTTGAGCGGGATGTCATCGGCGACCAGGGTGCGGAAGACGTAGAGCACCGCAGCGAGCACGACGGAGGTCGGCGCGTTCAGGTTGCCGGTCTGTTGTGGTGAGGTGCCCGTGAAGTCCAGAACGGCACTGCGGCTTTCACGGTCGACATGCAGGGCGATCCGGATGACGGCCCCGTTGTCCGTCTCGTAGCGGTGTTCGCCGTCCTCGAGGGTGGCGATGATACGGCGTACGCATTCCTCGGCGTTGTCCTGGACGTGCCCCATGTAGGCGTGGACCACGTCGAGGCCGAACTGGTCGATGATGCGCCGCAGTTCGTGGATCCCCTTCTCGTTGGCGGCGATCTGCGCGCGCAGATCGGCGAGATTGGTGTCCGGGGCGCGGGAGGGATAGCGGGCCGTGGCCAACAGCTCCCGGGTCTCCTGCTCACGGAATCGGCCGTCGCGCACCAGCGGCCAGTTGTCGAAGAGCACGCCCTCCTCGTCGATGGTGCTGCTGAAGGCGGGCATGGATCCGGGGCTGATGCCGCCGATCTCGGCATGGTGGCCGCGCGAGGCGACCAGGAAGAGCAGCCGTTCGCCCGCCTCGTCGAACACCGGGGTGACGACGGTGATGTCGGGCAGGTGGGTGCCGCCGTGGTAGGGATCGTTGACGGCGTAGACGTCGCCGGGTCGGATCGAGCCCTCGTTGCGGCGCAGGACCTCCTTGATGGACTCGCCCATCGAACCCAGATGTACGGGGATGTGGGGCGCGTTGGCGATGAGACTGCCGTCCGGCGCGAAGAGGGCGCACGAGAAGTCGAGGCGCTCCTTGATGTTGACCGAGTGGGCGGTGCTCTCCAGCCGTACACCCATCTGCTCGGCGACGGACATGAACAGGTTGTTGAAGACCTCAAGGATCACAGGGTCGACGGTGGTGCCGACCGCCGTGCGGGAGGGGCGGGGCCGGGAGCGAGTGAGGACGACGTCGCCGTGCTCGTCGGCCGTGGCGCACCAGCCGGGGTCGACCACCGTGGTCCCGTCCGCCTCGGCGATGATCGCCGGGCCCTCGATCGCGTCCCCGGAGCGGATGTCCTCGCGCCGGTACAGCCGCGTGGGCTGCCGTCGGCCCTCGGTGAACATCCGGACGGTGGCGGCCGGTTGCAGCCTGCCCGTGCGCGGCGGCGGCGCGACCGTCGCAGTCCTGGCCGGGCCGGAGGAACCGGTGGCCTCGACCGCGACGGCCTCCACGACCAGCGGCTTGTCCATGGTGAAGCCGTAGCGATCGCGGTGGTCGTGCAGGAAGCAGGCCCGCATGCCCTCGGCCGGGCCCAGCGGTACGGGCAGCGAGAAGTCGGTGCCCTCGTAGCGCAGCAGGGCGCGGGCGGTCGTACGGACGGTGGCCTCCGGGATGCCGTCCTCGCGCAGCTGGGTGCGCACGCGTTCCTCCAGCTCCGCGCGGACCGACTCGACGCGGGCCGCCGTCCCGGGCTCGTCGAGGGCGGCCTCCACGGAGCGTTCGCGCAGGGCGACCGCGTCCGCCATCCCGATGCCGTACGCGGAGAGCACCCCGGCGAGCGGCGGGATCACGACGGTGTCGATGCCGAGCCGGTCGGCGACCGCGCAGGCGTGCTGGCCGCCCGCGCCACCGAAGGCGACCAGGGCGTAGCGGGTGATGTCCCGGCCGCGCTGAACGGAGATCTTCTTCACCGCGTTCGCGATGTTGAGCACGGCGATGTCGAGGAAGCCGGCCGCGACCTCCTCCGGGCTGCGGCGCCGGCCGGTCGCGTCGGCCGTCTGCTCGGCCAGCTCGGTGAAGCGGGCACGGACCGCGGCGTCGTCCAACGGCTGGTCGCCCCCCTTCCCGAACACCCGGGGGAAGAAACCGGATTGGATGCGGCCGAGCATGACGTTGGCGTCGGTGATGGTCAACGGGCCGCCGCGCCGGTAGCACACCGGGCCGGGATCGGCGCCCGCCGAGTTCGGCCCGACGCGGTAGCGCATCCCGTCGAAGTGCAGGACCGACCCGCCGCCCGCGGCGACGGTGTGGATGTCGGTCATCGGCGCCCGCATCCGCACCCCGGCCACCTGGGTGCCCAGAACCCGCTCGATCTCGCCCGCGTAGTGGGACACGTCGGTCGAGGTGCCGCCCATGTCGAAGCCGATCGCCCTGGTATGACCCGCGCGCCTCGCGGCGTGAGACATCCCGACGACGCCGCCCGCAGGGCCGGACAGTACGGCGTCCTTGCCCCTGAAGCTGCCCGCCTCGCGCAGACCGCCCCCGGACTGCATGAACATGAGCCGTACGCCGCCCAGTTCGCCCGCCACCTGGTCGACATAGCGGCGCAGGATGGGCGAGAGGTAGGCGTCGACGACGGTCGTGTCGCCCCGTGGCACCAGCTTGATCAGCGGGCTCACCTCGTGCGAGCAGCTGACCTGCCGGTACCCGATCGCACGGGCCGCCTCGGCGACGGCGGCCTCGTGGGCGGAATAGCGGTAGCCGTGCAGGAAGACGATCGCGGCGCTGCGCAATCCCGCCGCATACGCTCTCTCCAGCGCCTCGCGCGCGGCGTCCAGATCGAGCGGGCGGACGAGTTCGCCGCGTGCGCCCACCCGTTCGTCCACCTCGATCACCCGGTCGTACAGAGCGTCCGGAAGCAGGATGCGCCGGTCGAAGATGCGCGGGCGGTTCTGGTAGGCGATGCGCAGGGCGTCCCGGAAGCCGCGGGTGGTGACCAGGACGGTCGGCTCGCCCGTGTGCGTCAGCAACGCGTTGGTGGCGACGGTGGTGCCCATCTTCACCACCTCGATCCGGTCGGACGGAATCGGCTCGTCCGCGTCCAGGCCCAGCACCAGCCGGATACCGGCGACCGCCGCGTCCCGGTACGCCTCCGGCCGCTCCGACAGCAGCTTGCGGCTGACCACCTGGGAATCCGGTGTCACCGCCACGACGTCGGTGAAGGTCCCGCCACGGTCGACCCAGAACTGCCAGCGCCCCGTCATGAGCCCATTGTGCGCCCCGGCCGGCGACCGGCGCTCGGCGACAGGCTGTCGATTCCGCCCGCGCGACGGGGCGGGAGTGATGGTTGCGAGGACGTACGTGTGGGTCCGGTCGTCCAGGTGAGGCGACGGCCACCGCCCGCTCAGTGCTACGGCCCCGCCTGATCCTTCTGCGCCACCGCGTAGCCGGGCACGGACGGCCATCGAACCGTCAGGACCACCGACTCCTCCTCCGCGAGCCACGAGTGGTCGACCCCGCGCCCCCATACGACGTAATCGCCCTGCTGCTCCAGGAGAACGCTGCGGCCGGGAAGTTCCACGCGGAAGCGGCCGCTGATGAGAACCAGGAGAGCCGTGCGTTCCTCGCCCCTCACCCACTGCGGTCGTTCCTCGCCACGGGCGTGGACGCCCCATTTGATCTCCACCGCCTCGCTGCGGCGTGGATCGCCTACGTCCTTGAAGTGCCCGAGGAGCCATCCCCGGTCCATTGCCGCGTCCTTGCCCGCGTTGCCCACGTACACGCTGTCGTTCACGTGGCCGGACGCTAGTGCCGCGGCAGGCGGTGCACAACCGATCCGTACTGCCGCTTCGGATCGCGGCGAGGAAAGGGGAACGGCCACCGGCCGGGGCGCCCGGGACCGCCGACGGCATGCCGAACGGGAGGGCCTGTCAGCGGGGCAGGCTGTTCGCGAAAGCGAGCAGCTCCTTGTGGTAGCGGTCCGGGCCGCTCATGCAGAGGCCGTGCCCCGCGCCGTCGACCACGAAGAACCCCGAGTCGGGAGCAGGGCATGAGTCCTGCGCCCGGTCCGCTCGATCGGCGTCGAGCGGTCGGCGTCGCCCCGGACCGCCAGGGCGGGCACCGTGATCCTGGTGAGGTCTCGCTGCGACGAAGGCGCCGATGCCGTGGCGCATGCACCATCCCCCGGGTCGGGGGGCGCCTCACCTCTGGGGACTGCAGTCGTAGAGGGCGAAGCTGCCGTCGGTGCGGCGGCCGTAGGCGGTGGGCCGGACGCGGGTGCAGTGGGACTTCACCCAGGTGGTGGCGGGAGTGGTGGGGCGCTGGGTGGTGAGCAGCGCATAGCGCAGTTGGTGGGTGGTGACGAGGCTGCCGAGCTGTTGGGCGGTGGGGAACGGGGTGCTGCCGGTGAAGCCGCCCATCACGAGGATGGGCTCGGACTTCGCCCGCAGCAGGGGCTCGGCGGTGTAGGCGGCCTGGGTCGCGAGCAGGTACTTCTCGCCGTGACGGTGCGTGGTGAGGTAGTCGAGCAGGGCGGTGTCGCGGGCGCTGGGCCGGTCGAGTCCCACCCTCCGCGGAGCGTGGCGGTGGTGGACGCCGTACGACTTGCCGACCGGACCGGCCATCGGCGACGTGGCGGCGCCCGCGTACAACGGGTTGAGGCTGGAGACGGCCCAGCCTGCCGGTACGACCAGGGTGGCCGCGATCCCGGCGGCGAGGGCGGCGTGGACCCTCCGCGGGGAGGTGCGCGGTCCGCGGGTCCACAGGCCCGCCACGCCGCACAGCGCGAGCATCACGGCGATCGGCAGCAGCCGTGAGACGAACCGGGTCGGCCAGTCGAGTACCAGTGCCCACGCCACCGTCACCACGATCGCCGCCGGCAGCGCCATGTGCCGTCGGCCGCCCGTCTGGTGCTCCGCCTCGTGCACCGGCTTGTACTGCGCCTCGTACTGCGACCGGAGGAGTGCGAGCCCGCCGCCGGCCAGCGCGGCGAGCGCCGGGGCGATGACGGCCGCGTAGTAGGCGTGGTTGCCGTTGGAAGAGCTGAACACCAGGGCGTGTACGGCCAGCCAGCCGCCCCACATCACAAATCCCGCGCGCAGCTGATCCGTTCGCGGTTGCCCGGCGCGCCAGACGACGCCCAGGACCGCGGCGAGCACGGCGAGCGGCAGGAACCAGGCGACCTGCGGGCCGACCGCGTGGTTGATCAGCATGCCCCAGCCGGTGTTGCCGGTGGTACGGCTGGCCGCGGTGCCCGCGACGGCGCCGAACGCGGTGGAGTCGCTGGTGAAACGGCTCAGTCCGTTGTAGCCGAAGACCAGGGTGAACGGATCGTTGTTGGACGTGCCGTCGAGGTACGGGCGGTTCGCGGCCGGTGTCGCCCAGGCGATCAGCACCCAGGAGCAGGAGACCGCCAGGGCGACCGCGCCGGCCAGCAGGACGCGCAGGACCCGGTTCAACCTGGTCCCGGGCGCGGCGAGTTGGTAGACCGCGGCGAAGACGGGCAGCACCAGCCACGCCTGCAGCATCTTGGTCTGGAAGGCGAGCCCGACCCAGATCCCGCAGGTGATCAGCGGCAGCAGCCGCTCCGTGCGCACCGCCTTCTGCAGCGCTCCGGCTGCCGCGACCAGCAGCAGGGTGAGCGCGGTGTCCGGGATGGTGGCCCGCGTGAGGACCACGGTGACCGGGGTGAGGGTGAGTGCCAGCGCGGCGACCAGCGCGGCGAACGGCCCGGCCCAGGCCCGTACGATCCGGTGCAGCAGCCATACGGTGAGCACGCCCTCGACGACCTGCGGAAGCGCGGCCGCCCACGTGTGCGGGCCGAACAGCCGGACGGAGACGGCGTCGGGCCAGAAGGCGCCGGGCAGCTTGTCGATGCTGATCGAACCGCTCGCGTCGAGCCCGCCGAAGAAGAAGGCCCGCCAGCTGCCGGCCATCGACCGTATCGCCGCGCCGTAGAAGGGGTGGAGCGCGGCGTGCCCGATGCCCCAGGCGTACAGCACCGTGGCGACGACCAGCAACGTGGCGAGCGCTGGGCGCTCCCACCGCGGGGCGTCTTCCGGCGGGCCGGAGCGGCGGTTCGCCGCCCGGCGGCCTCGGTGCGCGCCGGTGGGCTGGAGGGCGGGGACGGCGGTCATGGCAGTGGTCCTCGGATCAGCAGGTCAGGTGAGGCGGTGGTGCACAGGTGGCGGGATCGTCGGGCGGCGGGTCACAGGCGGCGGGCCGCCCGGAAGCCGCGGGCGTAGAAGTCGGTGCCGTCCAGCAGCGAGCGGCCCGACAGGTCGCCCAGGGTGGGGCCGTTGGCGGCGGAGCGGCTGGAGTAGAAGCGGTGCCGGCCCTGGTCGTCGAGGCCCATGTACATGCCGCAGTGGTCGATGAAGTTCGGCCGGTCCTTGATGATGGCGAAGAAGACCAGGTCCCCGGGCTGGAGGGCGCCCAGGTCGGTGGGCTGCTCGCCGGTGTCCGGGATCACCGGGCGACCGGGGCCGTAGGCGGCGATGGCGAAGGCGCGGCGCGGCAGCCCGGTGCCCCGGGTGTTGGTGTTGTGCAGGGGGATGCCCATGCGGTAGCCCCACACCAGACGCTGGAAGCCGGAACAGTCGACGTCGCCGTAGCGGGCCTGCTCCGGCTGCACGCGCGTGCCGTCCGGGAAGGTCCAGGGAATGCCCAGATAGTCGTAGAAGTCGGACTGTTCGTCGTGGTAGGCGAAGTCCAGCGGGTTGTTGACCTTGTCGTTGCGCGGACCGAAGTGGGCGGTGCCCGCGTAGCGCACACCGGCCGCGTTGCGCTTGTCGGGCGCCCCGGCGCTCGAGTACTCGAACGCCACCGCGAAGACGTCCGGGCTGGTGTCGCCGAGCGCCTTGCGGAACCAGCCCTTGAACCAGGCGGACTTCTCCATGCCCTCGCGCCACTCGTGCGGCAGCACCCGCACCCAGGCGTCCGTGGTCACCTTGGCCTCGGTGGTCCGCGGCTCGCTGAAGGTGCGGCCGGGGCCGGTGAGTACGACCGTACGGGCGCCGTCGGTGAACGTGGCGAGCGTGCCGCCGTCGGCGGCGCGGACCACGGTGCGGTCGGGGGCGGACAGCCGCTCGAAGGTGTGGGGCCCGGTGGGCCGGGCGCTCGGGCCGGTACCCGTGCCGTCGGCGGCCGTGCCGCCGGGGCCGCCGCTGCCGTGACCGAGGCGGTCCCAGGCGTACCCGCCCGCCACCCCGGCGGCCGCCACGCCCGCGATCGTCCCGAGCACGGCGCGGCGCGTCGGGCGGCTGCGCCTGCCGGTGGGTTCGGAGTGCATGGCCGATCCTCCTGGAATCACGAGGTGAGAGTGCGATGGACAGGTCAGCCGGCGGGCAGGAGGCCGATCAGCAGACCGGACACCAGCACCACGTACGTGGCCAGCGTCACCGCCGTGGTCGAGATGAGGGTGGCCGCCATCGGCTGGCGGACCATCTGGTAGGAGACCAGGCCGGGGACGATGAAACCAAGGGTCTGTGACGTGTACAGCAGCGGGAACTCGTGGTTGAGCGCGAGCATCACGGTGGTCTGCGTCAGCACCGCGCACAGCACCACGGCGGCGAACAGCCGCTTGCCGTAGAGAATCACCGTGCGCTGCACCAGCTTCGTCATGAAGTACGTGAGCGCCGCCACGCCGACCATCAGTGCGGCCATCTGCACGTCGGTGATGAGCGTGAGGGCGATCCATCCCGGGGTGATCATCCCCCCGGGGGAGAGGTTGGTCGTCAGGTAGCAGACGAGCGAGAAGATCAGCCCGAGGGCGATCCCGAGCGCGGCGGTCTGTGCGGTGAGGTTGGCGGGGATCACGGGTTCCTCGTGGACTGGGGCGGATCGTAGAAGGGGTGTGGGTCGCCCTGGGCGCTCTCGCCGGCGGGCCGGCCCTGTCGGGCGGCGAACCGGCGGGCGAGTTCGCGCTGCTCCGGTACGTGGAAGCCGTACGCCGGCGTCTCCAGCGGTGCGACCCAGCTGTACGGCTCCGGCTCGGGCGGCCGGGCCACCGCGATCCGCGGCCGGGGCACCGCGATCTGCATGGTTTCCTGGTCCAGGCCGTCACCGTCGGGAACGGCGTCGAGCGGGTCCTCGGAGTCGTCCAGCGGCAGCTCGGCGAGGCATTCCAGGAACAGCTCGCCCTGGCCGTGGATGTTGCCGATCGCCACCAGCGAGGAGGACGGGCCGAGTTCCGCGAGCATCGCCGCGGTCAGTTCCTCGGGGTCCCGGCGGTCGCCGCCGAGATCCACCACCCGCCCGGTGAAGCCGGCCGGAATCGCATCGCGGGCGCTCTTGGTCGGATGGCCGATCAGGAACACGGTCTCGGCGGCGAGGTCCGGGACGATCGCGCCCATCTGGCCGTTGCGCTCCACCCGGTCCGGGCGGCAGTTGATGACGACGTTGAGCGGCCGTCTGATCGCGCCCAGGTCCTCCAGCTGCTTGACGTTCATCAGCGTCGACTCGGGATCGTTGGCCGCGAAGACGTTGGCGAACCGCAGCCGCTTGCCCTCGGGGGTGACGTAGCGCTCCACCGACAGCACGCCCGGGTCGGGCGGCGCGTCCCACATGCCCTGCATCGCGGTCTGCCGGTCCACGCCGAGCAGTTCGGCGACGGCCAGCGCGATCGCCACGTTCTCCTTGAAGGTGAACCAGCTGAAACCGCGCAGCTCCTCGTCGGTGACCGTCTCGGGGTCGGCGTAGACCAGCTTGCAGTTTCGGGCGTCGGCCTCCTCCTGGAGGATGTGGAAACGGTCCTTCTCCGCCGTCACGCACACGCCGCCCACGGGCATCGAGCGGGACAGCGAGCGGGCGACGTCGTCCAGCGTCGGCCCCATCTCCTCCAGATGGTCCTCGCGGACATTGCACAGCACGCCGATCGTGGAACGGATCAGCTTCTCCTGGTTGATCTCCTGCAGCGCGGGCATCACCGCCATGCACTCGATCACCAGCGCGTCCGGCCGGTAGGTCGCCGCCCGCCGTACGATGCCGATCTGCTCGACGATGTTGGACAGCCCGAACTTGCGGTACACCGGCTCCTCGGTGGCATCCGGATGGATGAACCGGGCCGCGGTGCCGGTGGTCTTGGCCACGGTGACCAGGCCGCCGCCGCGCAGTGCGCCCGCGCACAGCCGGGTGATCGAACTCTTGCCGCGGATACCGTTGACCAGCACCCGCGTCGGTATCTGCTCCAGCGAGGCGAAGTGCCGCTGCTGCTCCAGGATTCCGGCGATCCACAGCGCGGCGCAGCACAGCAGGACTATGACATAGAGGAAGAGCACGCCGATTCCATCCTTCTACCGCTGGAGGGTCTGCTCGCGCAGGGACCGGGAGGGCCTGGCGGCAAGGCCGGACCTGGCCGCCCGGTCGCGTTCCGCCAGGGCCTGGCGCATCAGTTCCAGGCTGCGGGTGACCGAGCCGACCTCGTCGTGGTTGACCGGGTGCAGCACGGTGCGGCGGTCTCCGCCGGCGAGCCGCTCGACGAGCACGGCGACCACGCGCAGCGGCCGGATCACCACGACATGCAGCCAGCCCAGGCAGGCCGCCCCCAGGGTGAGTCCCAGGATCCCGGCGAGCATGGTGCGCTGCTCGGCCTGCACCGCGGGGATCTGGAGCGCCGCCGCGGGCTCCGCGGTCACCACGTGCCAGCCGAGGCGGGCCGTCGGGCCGCTCTGCGCCAGCGGTGCCGCCGCGTCGACCGAGGCGCCGGAGGATGTGCGGAGCGCCGCCGAGGTCGCGGCGCCCGCGGCCCCCGGGGCGCCCTGGGTGGCGCGGGCAAGACGGGTCAGGCCGGGGTCGGGCAGCGACTGGAAGGCACGGTAGCCCACGCTCGCCGCCAGCACCTTGTTCTCGGCGTCCGTCACCCAGACGCTGCCCAGCTTCGGCCTGGGCAGCACGGAGTTGAGCGCCTTCACGTCGATCTCGCCGAACAGGACCACCCCGGCCGCCGGGGCCTTGCCCTTGACGGCGCGGACCTGGGCGTAGGCGGCGATCGCCGGGATCCGGCCCGAGGTGTTGACGGTGGTGATCCCGCCGCCGTCGGGCACGTGGACGAGGGTGCGCAGCGGTGTGTCGCCCACCCTGAGTGTGATGCCGCCCGAGCGGTCCAGGAGATACAGCGAGCGGTACTGCTTGTGGTCGGCGAGGGTCTGCCGCAGAACCTCGATCTGGGCGGCGCGGCTGCGGCCCGGCAGACCGGCCGCCACGTCGCTCAGGTCGGTGTACGACTGGTCGAGGGACTGCCGGATCCGGTTGGCCGCGACCTGCGTGCGCGCCTGCTGGTCGGCGAGGACCGGAGCGGGAACCGCGGTCGTGGTGTCCGCGCGGTTCAGAAGGAAGATCATCGGTACTGCCCAGCAGGCCACCACCAGCACGCCGACCACGGCCAGCGCCCGGTAGCCCGGTCCCCGCCGGGCCGGGAACTCCTCGGGGCCGCTCTCGCCGAGCAGTTGCCGCCGCAGCGACTCCAGTGCCCGCCCGATCCGGGCCAGTTCCCCGAAGCCGTGCACCGGAACCGGCCGGTACAGCTCCTCCAGCGCGGTCGGCGCGTCCTCGGTCGCGCCCCGGGCCAGGCGGCCGGCGGACAGGTACAGCCGTAGCAGCGGGCGCTGCACGAAGTAGTGCAGCACCAGCCCGAGCAGCAGCGCGAGCCCGGCCAGTGCCCCCGCGGCCTCGAGCGCGAAGCGCGAGTAGTCGGCGGGGGCGGTCGTGGTGGGCACCGCGCGCGTGGTGAGCACCACCAGGCCGAGGCCGTCGCTGTCGCCCGGACCGGTCGCCGAGGCGACCTGGGCCCAGCCGGCCACCGTGCGCCGGGAGCCCGTGGCGGCGCCCAGCATGCTTCCCGATGCGTCGGTGTCACGCCCCGACGCCTTCGCCGCGCGGGCCGCCGCCGCGGGCAGACCGCTGTCGGCGGCGGTCGGCGCCGTCGCGCCGTGGGCCGTGGTGGCGAGCGCCGTGCCGCTCGCGTCCAGCACCTCGGCGGTGCGTCCGTCGCCGTACGTCGTGAGGGCGGGGAGCGTCTCGCAGACCACCAGCAGCCACTGTCGGTCGGGCCGGCTCGGGGCCTGGAACTGGTCCTGGTTGGCGTCATCCTGCTGCGCGGGCAGCGTGACCCGGGCGAAGTACAGCAGTTGCCGCGTGCCGCCCGAGGTCACCAGCCGGGGCGGGATCGCCCCGTGCCCGGACGCCGTCCTGACGACGTCCACCCCGGCCAGCGGCACCGGCCGGCCGCCGGCCGACAGCAGTCTGCCGGTGTGCGGGTCGAGCAGCGCACTGCCGAGGACCGCCTTCCTGGCGGAGGTCAGCGCTTTGAGCGCGGTGGTGGGGGTCGATGCGCTCGTCGCCGGGTACGCGGTGGCCGTACGGCGTACGGTGCTCGCCTCGACGTCGATCGTGGTGCGCATCGACAGCGCGGTGTCCGCGGCGATCTGCTGCTCGCCGTTGAGCACGGCCTGTGGCACCTGGTCGGTGTGTATGCCGTCGAGACCGATCACGGTCAGGGCGGCGACCACCAGCAGGAGGACGACGAGGGCGGCTATCGGCGGGCGCACCCCGCCAAGCATCGGCATGTCGGCGCGGCGGCGGATGCGGTGCCGGCGCGGCGCCCGGGGTGCGGGGGGCAGGGCAGGGGGTCCTTCCTCAACTGGCGCCGAGCGCCTCATCTTCAACGAGGCAACACTCTAGTCTCATACGATCACATAATCGTCACACTTTCGTCCCTGTGTTGTACGCGCGAACCGGGCCACCGGGCAACGGCCGGCGCACGCGGCTCCCTGACACGCCGAGGGGCGGATCCGCGGACCCGCCCCTCGGATGTCCGGTCAGCCGTCCGTTCAGCGGACGAAGGAGATCTCCGGGTAGCGCTTGTCGGGTCCGTCGAGCAGCGTGCGGTGCTGGTGGCGCAGCTCCTGGTCGAAGAAGGCCGCGAGGTAGTCACTCTGGACCTTGACCGCCCGGTCGGGATCGATCGTGCCGAACTGCTGCTGGAGTTGGGCCTGGGAGAGCCCGAGCAGGCCCGCCTCCTGCGGCACCATCCACTCGTTGTCGCTGAAGGACAGGTGTGCCGCGCCGTGGAGCTGGATGTCGACCCGGTACCCCTTCAGATGCGACCACAGCGTGCGCCACGACCCGTCGTCGTTGCGGTTGTGGGTGCCGGAGCTGAAGAGCATGAAGGGTCGGTCCAGATCCTTGCTCGGCGCCGTCCCGAAGAACTGGCCGTCCAGGTCGGCACCGGCGGCGATGCGCTTGTCGAGCTGCATGGAGGTGTCGACCGCCGCGCCGCCCAGCGACCAGCCGAACATTCCGATCCGGGACATGTCCACGGCGCCCGACAGCCCGGAGGGGAGCGTGGGGTGGCCGGGATCCGGGTTGCCGCCCTTGCTGATCGTGGAGAGTTGGTTGATGACGAACCGGATGTCGTGCGCGCGCACGTTGAGGGTGTCGGAGGAGTGCGCACCCGCCGGCATGGTGTCGACCTCGAGCCGGTTGCCGGGGAACTGCACCTCGTTGGCGTCGTGGGTGTGGTCCACGGTGACGACGAGGTAGCCGCGGCTGGCGAGGTCCTGGGCGAGCGCGGTGCCCATCGCGCGGTCCGAGTGCAGCCCGGTCGAGTACAGCAGGACGGGCAGTTTGCCGAGTTTGGTGTTCACCGGGGCGAGGACGTGCCCCGCGGTCCTCGGCAGGGTCACCTGCTGCGGCGACAGCCCGCGCGAGGCGAGGAAGTGCGCGCCGGAGATCGACGGCATCCACGGCGCCCGGTAGTGCCCGGAGGTGGCGGTGGCCGGATACCAGAGCGACACCATCAGCTCGCGCGGCTTGCTGCCCGGCACGTACGGATCCGTACGGGACCTGTCGACGAGGTGCAGGCCGACCATGCCGACGCTGTACGGCCCGGTCGGCGCCGGCATGTCGAGCTGGAGAGCGGACGCGCCCGTGCGGCCGGACGAGAGGGCCTCGGGGTGCACGGCCTTGTGGTGCAGTGGCGCCTCGTCGTTCTCGGGCGCCCAGGGCGTGTGCGGATCGGGCTCGTCGGGCGAGAACGTGGTGGCCGCAGGCTTGTTGGTCGTCTTCCCGGCGGCCATCGCCGGTGTCATCCCCGCACCGAACGCGACGGCCAGCGCACCAGCCGTACCGACCGCTCTGGCGATCACTCTGCGACGGTGGCGTGGGCGGCGGTGTTTCATGAAACCCCCTAGTTGGTCGGCGATGGCGGAACAGGCGATCGACTGTCGCACACCGTACAGATACGGCGGCGGCCTGACTCGCAGACCCCCCCGGATGCCAAGTGCCGTCCCAGCCGCATGTGATCTCGCCCTCCGCGGGTGAAGCCGCGGCTCGAAGACGCACTTCGGGACAAGGCGAAACACACCGGATTGCCTCAGGGGGCGGGCTCACCGGCCTCAGGCTCCGCCCCGAGACGCGGGGCGGGTCCCGGGCCGGGGCCGCTTTCCGCGACGGGCTTCAGCGCCGCGGACTCGGTCGCGTCGTCCAGCGGTGCACGGGCGACCTATATTGGACCGCATGAGCCGTTGGAAGGAGTTGACCGGGGGCACGTCCGGACAGGACTACGCCGCACGGTTCGCGGCGCTGGCCCGTAGCGGGAAGGATGTGCACGGGGAGGCGCGGTTCTGCGCGGCGCTCGTGCCCACCGGAGCACGCGTGCTGGACGCCGGGTGCGGTACCGGCCGGGTCATGATCCACCTCGCGCGTCTCGGGTACGAGTGTGTCGGGGTGGACCTCGATGCGTCGATGCTGGCAGTGGCCCGGAAACAGGCGCCCGAGCTGCCTTGGTTCCAGGCCGATCTGGCCGAATTCAGCCCGGCGGCGCTCGGCGTCGCAGCCGACTTCGATCTCGTGGTCGCTGCGGGCAACATCTTCCCGCTGCTGGCCGCCGGCACCGAGGCAAGGGTGGTCGAACGCCTGGCCGCGGCCCTGCGCCCGGGCGGTCTGCTGGTGGCCGGCTTCGGACTGGACGAAGCCCACCTGCCCGTGCCGCCCAGCATCACACTGCCCGAGTACGACGACTGCTGCGCCACGGCCGGCCTCACCCTTGTCGACCGCTTCGCCACCTGGGACGCCGACCCCTACGCCGGCGGCGGCTACGCCGTCAGCGTCCACCGCCGCTGAGGTGCACCACGAGGTGGTCCTGCGCCACCAAGACCTGTCGTCAGCCGCCGACTCACCTTCCGACACGACGGTCGACTGTGCGGTGACGACGGCCTCGGCCTTGCGACCGCGGTCCCCTCTGCTGAACGCTGAGGGGGATTCCTTCGCACAGGCTGCATCGGACCCGTCCGCGCAGGGGACGCGGCCACCGCTCGATCGCGTTGCCGATCCGTACCATGCGGGTGCGAGTCTCCGACGGGACACCCGTGCGGTCGTCCACGGTCAGGTGACCGTCACGGTGACGTCGTACCGCGCTTGGTCCGGCGAGCAGCGCATCGCCTCGCCGCACGAGTCGCGACGGGCGGTGACGTGAGCGGTGCCGGACCGAAGGGCGGTGAAGTGCGCGGAGGAGATCCCGCAGCCGCGGCCGGGCGGGCAGGTGCCGGTGGCTGTGGTTCCTTTGCCGACGGGGGCGAGCACGCGAGGGTTCGAGCCGGCGGGGGTCGACCAGTAGGTGCCGTGCAGGCGCACCACGACGAGCGTGCCGACGGTCACCCTGACGACGGTTCCCCGTGCCCGTTCGTCGAGCACGACCGACCGGGCGGCGGGTGCGGACGACGCGGGAGAACGCGACGGCAGCGGGGGAGACGGCGACCCGGTGGGACCGGACGAACAGCCGCCCAGGGCGCTCGTCACGGCTGCCGCGGCAACGGCGGCGAGCCCGGCGCGGCGTGCGCGTCGGACGGGGTACGTGCGGACCGACTTCAGGAGCACGGGGCCTCCGGTGGCTGTCGCCCGGCGTGGGCGCTCGGACGGGGTGGGGGCGGGCCGTGGGCTCGCCCCCACTGTACGACGCGAGGGTCAGGAGACAGTCACGTCGTCGTAGTAGGTGTAGGTCGCATCACCCGCGTAGTTGTCGTCCTTGTTGGTGAGGGTGAGGGTGTAGTTGTGGCCCGCGGTCACGGTGCCGGAGACCTGCTTCCAGCCCGCACCCTGGGTGCAGGTCTTGCCGAGCAGCGTCGTGGTGGTTCCCGCCGTGGTGTCCTGGAGCGTGGCCGTCGCCCAGTCGTAGCTCACCGTGTCCGGGCAGGTGACGTCGTACCAGAAGGAGACCTTGCTGGTGCCGGACGGGGCGGTGAAGGACTGGGAGAGCGAGGAGGAGTTCGTCGGACCGGTGGAGCCGACCAACGCACCGTAGCTGCCGCTGTGGGCCGCCGAGGCGGAGGCGGAGGTGGTGCCGCTGGTGGTCCAGCCGGAGAGGCTGCCGGTCTCGAAGGTGCCGTTGGTGAGGGTGCCACCGGTGCCGCCGCTGCCGCCGCCGACGATCGCGTGGGAGATGGCGCAGCTGTTGGTGTCGTTGGACCAGCTCGCCTGCTCGGCGAAGGTGCCGGTGCCCATCGTCACGTTGGCCGCCCCGCCCGTGCTGCCCGGCGAGATCCAGGCGCATTCGTCGGAGTTCTCCTGGCCGTCGTACGAGCTGCCGGTGTGGTTGGTCCACCCGCCTGCCGGGTTCTGGTCGGACATCATCTCGTGCCATTCGTGGCCGAGCGTCATGGTCCAGCCGTCGAGCGTGCCGGGCGAGTTGACGAATCCGACGCCGCAGCCGGCGCCGGAGTCCATGTTGTAGGGCTGGTTGCTGAACGCGATGTCCCCGTAGGAGGAGGACACCGGCCCGCCGGTGAGCGTGCTGTCGCCGTTGTAGTCGTGCCAGGCGCAGTACTGGCCCTGGTAGCTGTCCGGGTTGGTGTTGTGGGGCGAGAGGATGACGTAGTAGGCGTCCCGGTTGGACGCGGCGGTGGTGTTGCCGAAGTGGCCGGCCGCCTTGACGGCTTCGGCGCCGAGCTGGTGCCCGGTCGCGGCGCTCGGCGAGGCCGCCGAGTTGTCGTACCACACGCCGGAGAGCACGCCGCCGCTCTGGTACGGGACGAAGTCGGCGCCGGACGGGCAACTGGTGGCACCTGTCGGCACGTTGGGGCCGTCGCACCACTGGGTGAGGTCAGCGGACCACCGCTCGTTTCCGGTGCCGATGTCCTTGAACATCTCCTGGGCGACCGGTGCCGCGCCGTCCGGGTCGCCGGAGAACGTGGCGTCGCCGCTGCTGTTGGTGCTCTGCGTGCCCCACTGGGAGCCGTAGAAGACCAGGTAGACCTTGGAGTGACCGCTCTGGACGCCGATGCCGTCGACGCCGCCGCCGTAGGACAGCGTCTCCGGCCCGGTCGCCGCGGTGGCGGCCGGCTGGTTGGCGGCCCAGGACTTCATCTTGGCGTTCCGCTGGACGGTCGGTATGACACCGTGCCGGTACGGGTGCTGGTAGGCCGGGCTGTACGGGTTGGGTCTCGTCGCGTGGGCCGCGGCCTGTGGGGCTGCTGCCGCCTGCGGTACGGCGGCGAGTGCGGCACCGGTGACGAGGGACAACGACGCGAGCCCGGTCAGGGTTGCTCGGGCTGCGCCGCGTATGTGGGGAATGCCCATGGGTGGTGGGGCCCTTTCTTCGCACGGACCTCCGCCGTCGGTCTGGCGGAGGGAGCTGCATGGACCGTCGACGAGGCGCATCACCTGGTACGCCGACTCCGGCGGTCGACGTGCACGCCGGTGTCGTCGCAGAGCAGAAGGAGAGACGCGAGCGGCACCGGGTGACTGCACGGGCGATGTGCTCGGCAGGTGGGGAACTCACGTACGGCGCTGTGACCCGCGGGGATACTCCGCATTCCGAACTGGACGAATGAAAGGCAGTGAGAAGGGGTTCGCACTACTTCCTGCCGGACGGAATGGTGATGCCCTTTCAGACGCGGAGAAGCAAAGCAGACTTGACGCGATCAGGTCAATGGACGAGCACAGCCCCTTCACAGGGAGGTGATCGTCCGTCCTCCCGGGCGGACGGCCTCGACGTCACTCGTGCTTCTGTCTCCGCTGGTCGAACGCCAGGACAGAGCAGTTGCGGGCAGGTGTCCGACCCGCTGGACGGCCGACCGTGACGGGTCGTCCACCGGCCTTGGACCTCTTCTTCGTGCAACCGGTCGTTGAATTTGAAAAGTTGCAGGCAACAGCCGGTCAAAAAAACTTAACAAGGGCTCTGTTGTCGGCCGACATTCGCTACTCGGATTCTTCTCCTGCGGCGAATCAGGGTTTCGGCGTGCAGCCGATTCCGCCGGTCGATCGGTTGTTCCCAGTGCTGCCTGGGGCCGTCGTGGACCGCGGGCGGCATGACGGCAGGTGGCGGCGATGCCGCTCGGGCCGTCCTGCCCCGGCACGCCGCCGGGAGGCGAGGCGGTGCAGCAACGAC
This sequence comes from Streptomyces sp. NTD91, assembly GCF_059510455.1. NCBI lineage: Bacteria > Bacillati > Actinomycetota > Actinomycetes > Kitasatosporales > Streptomycetaceae > Streptomyces > Streptomyces sp. NTD91. The sequence continues at coordinate 31,605 of NZ_JCAJZW010000010.1, read as the reverse complement.
TCCGACGTGAAGCCACGGGACGCACCACCGTCGGTCCGCCCAGCGCCCTGGAGGTCCGCCCAGCGCCCTGGAGGAGCACCGGGATCGCCTCCGGCGGGCAGCCGTACCTTCATCACGGGCCGAGTCGGCCCACCACCCCGCCGGCGTCATCCCACGAGCCTGAAGCCGGCAGGCTCACGTCACAGGGGTGGCCGGTCCGCTCCCGACCGGCCTCGGCGCCGGGGCCAAGGTTCCCGCAAGGCGGTCGGACCGCGGTTTTCCCCGACCGCCGCCTCCCGCTCTCGCCGAGCCGTGCCCTCTCGTTCCCGGGGTCCGGCCGGGTGGGCGAGCGCGGAAACCGGGACCGCCGACGTGCGCGTGGACGAGGCCGAGGGCCTGTGACCCGCGGTCGAGCACTTGGTCCCCTCGGCGCACCATGACATCGTCCATGACTGGGGGTTCACAGGACGTTCAGGTGGTCCGATCGCCTCGAGGTGCTTTCCGACGGGCTGGCGGGGCGGCCACCGGTACGCCTGGCGCAGACTCGGACCGAGGTCTTTTCACACAGGAGGAATGTTTTCATGAACAACCGGCCCTTGACACTCATGGCGGTGCACGCCCACCCCGACGACGAGGCCACTGGAACGGGAGGTGTCCTCGCCCGGTACGCGGCGGAGGGCATCCGCACGGTCCTCGTGACGTGCACCGACGGCAGTTGCGGTGACGGGCCTGGGGGTGTCAAGCCGGGCGATCCCGGGCACGATCCGGCAGCTGTCGCCCTGATGCGGCGGCAAGAACTCGAGTCGAGCTGCGCTGTCCTGAAGGTCAGTCACCTGGAGACGCTGGACTACGCCGACTCCGGGATGATGGGCTGGCCGGCCAACGAGGCCCCCGGATCGTTCTGGCAGACCCCGGTGGAGGAGGGGGCTGCCCGACTCGCGGAACTCATGCGCCGCTACCAACCCGATGTGGTCGTCACCTACGACGAGAACGGCTTCTACGGCCACCCCGACCACATCCAGGCGCACCGCATCACGATGACGGCGCTGGCGATGACCGTCTCGACACCGAAGGTGTACTGGACGACGGCACCCCGCTCGATGATGCGGCGGTTCGGGGAGGCCATGCGTGAGTTCGGTGCGGACTGGCAGGAGCCGGATCCCGCCGAGGCCGCCGCCATGGCCGAGATCGGCCTTCCCGACGAGGAGATCACCACCTGGGTGGACACCACCGCGTTCGGCGGTCAGAAGTTCGATGCGCTGGCCGCACACGCCAGCCAGGGCGAGAACATCTTCTTCCTCAAGATGGGCCAGAAAAGGTTCACCGAGTTGATGGGTGTCGAGACCTTCGTACGTGTCCGGGACACCACCGGCGCGGCCGTGCCCGAGAACGACCTCTTCGCCGGACTGCGCTGATCCGCCCGCCATTGGGGTCCGGCCGGCGTCGGTGACCTGCTCGGTGAGTCCGGCCGGGTGGCCGACCGGGCGTAGGCGCAGCGGCGGTCGCGCGGGAGGTGCCGACCGGTGCCGGGGCCCGCCCGGGCGCTCGGCGCGCCCCGGGTGAGCCGGCGGGACCGTCCGAACCCGAGGCGGGCGACCCCCGCTCTGCGGCGGTGCGTTCGGTCTCCTGGCGCAGAGGTCGTGGCTGAACGGCTCGTCCCCGGGGCGCGGCACCGTCGCTGATCGGCGCGTCGGCGAACGAAGCCCGATCGTCCGCAGCACCGAACGGGCCCCCGAGCTGAATGGGTGACGTTCCCGGCGGACGCGGTGCCGGTGGTCGCGACCCGGGCGCGCTGCCTCTGCCGAGTGGCGTCAGTGCCGTAGTTCCTCGGTGTCCGCACGGCCCGGCTCCGCCGGCCGCCGATTCCGCTGCACCGCGGTGCGCAGTCCACTCGGGCGCAAGCCCGATGCGGCGATCTCCGCGCGCGCCCGCGCCGCGAGTTGCTCCGCGCCGCACCTGTCCGCCAACTCAGCCCCCTCCAAGGCCAGTTCCGTTGCCCGGTCGGCACGGCCGCCGCGTCCGAGGCCGACGGCGAAGTCGACCAGTGCCTCGGCGTACAGGTACTGATTCGGGGACTTGCTGAGCGTCGCCACCGCGCGCCCGAGCAGCGCCAGGCTGTCCCCGTCCTCGGACACCGCCGCGCTGAAGCGCAAGGCCTCACCCTTGGCAGTGGGCGTGCCGTAACGCTCCGCTCGGCGCAGTGTCTGCGCTGCGAGAGCGCGGGCGCCTGCGGGGTCCTCCGGGGCGAGGGCGAGGGCGAGGTGTCCCGCCCAGGGACACCAGGTCGGATTGAGTATGCCCTTGGCCTCAAGTCGTTCCCCGGCGGCGGTGAGCTGGGCGACGGCTTCCTGGCGTCGGCCGCGGACCAGCAGCAGGCGCCCGTACAGCGTCTGGGGGTCGGGGAAGACCACCGCGTTGGGGTAGGGGGGCGCGAAGTCGTGCATCTCGGCGACGTTCAGCGCTTCCTCGAAGTGGCCGCGGGACAGCAGGACGTCGAGGAGCAGACCGACGGCGTACCACTTGGCGGGCAGTCTGGGCCCGACGCGGTCGGCCAGCCGGACCGCCTCACGCGCGCAGCGCTCGGCCTCGACGAGCAGTCCGCGCCGGAAGTGGACCAGCCCGAGGAGGCTGAAGGCGAAGGAGAGGTGTGCGCCGCTCCAACCGACCTGCTGGCACTCGGCGATGGCGGAACTGAACAACTCCTCAGCACGGTCGCACTCGTCGGCGTACATGTATCCGAGCGCGGTGATGCTCGGCAGTTCGAAGCCCCAGTCGGGGTCGGTGTAGCTGAGCCCCACGGCGCGTGCGGCGACGGCCAGCGCGTCTTCAGCCGGCTCACCGCGCAGCGTGGCATCCCAGGTGCGCAGGCACAACAAGGCCTTCTCGCCCACGTTCTGCCCGGACAGGTGCTCGGCGAGCCGCGCGAGCCGACGGGAACGGACAGGCGCCTGCACCTCCTTGGTGTCGAAGACCCGCCACAGGTGGTGTGCGGCCTGCAGGCGCAGCCGCGCCCCGTACGTCCGCGCGTGGGCGGCCTCGGTTCCGACCACGGCGGCTGCTTCGCCGAGCTGGTCGTTGTGGGCGAGAGCCTGGGCCAAGCGGAAAGTGGCGTCCTCTCTGAGCGTGGGGTCGAGGTCGGGAAGCTCCAGGGCCGCCGAGAGGTGGTTGACCGTGGTGGCCGGGGAGGTGAGCAGGGCGGAGCAGCCGAGCTCGTAGAGCACGGCCGCGCGTTCCTCGGGCGGGGGCGGTTCGCGCAGCGCACGCTCCAGGCAGCGACGGGCGGCGTCCGGAGCACCTTGGCGAAGGTTCTCCCGCGCCGCCGCGCGCAGTTGCTCCACGGTCTGCGGGTCGTTGCCCGGGTGGGTCTCCAGCAGGTGCCGGGCGGCGACAGTGATGTCCAGGCCCGCGTCGGTCACCGCGCTGGCGGCCTGCCCGTGGATGGCGGTCCGCATCGCCGGCGGGATGGCCCGGTACACGGCAGTGGCGATGAGGGGGTGGACGAACTCGAGCGTCCTGGTGCCGGTCAGGATACGAGCGACTCGCAACGTGTCCGTGGCGTCCTGAGCCTCGGCCGGTGGCAGCCCGGCCACCGAGGCCGCCAGTTCGGGGGAGATCTCGGTACCGAGCACCGCCGCCGCCCAGGCAAGCCGCACGGCCCGGTTGCCGAGCCTCTCCAGCCGCTTGACCAGTCCGGTGCCGCGGGACGACGCACCGAGGTCCCGCAGCAGATGAGCCGACTCCTCGGAGGGGGGCAGACCCCGGTCCTGTACCTTGGCGACGAGTTCGACGGTCTCGTAGGGGTTACCGCCGGTGACGGCCCAGCATTCGCGGCAGAAGGGATCGTCCGCGTCCGGACCGAGCGCGCCGCGGACGAGTTTCGCGACCGACCCAGGGCTGAGAGCGCGCAGGGTGATCGGGTGTGACCCGCGGCCGCCGACGAGTTCACGGAACGCCGCGGCCTCGTCCGGCAGTTCGTCCGGGCGGTACCCCAGGACGATCAGGACGGGAAGTTCCTGCACGCGCACGGCGAACGTGGCCAGCCAGGTGAGGGACTCCGCATCACCCCAGTGAGCATCGTCGACGATCGTGATGATCGGCGCCTTGCGCACGGCGAGCTGCGTGAGAACCCAGTCCAGGCCGTCCCGGACGCCCTGGGGATCCGGTACGGCGGTACCGGCCTGCTGGGCGAGCAGGCCGACGGCCGGCCCCGCGATCTCGTACCAGTCCCCGAAGATGTCGAGACGCTGGGCCTCGGTGCAGGAGGCCAGGACGGGTTGCAGCAACTGCCGGACGACGTGGAAGGGAACCGTGTGCTCCTGCTCGCTGCCGCGCGCGGACAGGACCGTGCACCCGCGGGCGGCGGCCATGCCTCGGATCTCGGCCAGCAAAGTCGTCTTGCCCAGTCCTGCGGCGCCGCTCAGGAACAGCAGTCCGCCACGTCGACCACCGCTGTCCGCCGCGCGGGTGCAGAGCGCCTCCACCGCCTCCCGCGCGGCGGCCACTTCGTCGTCGCGCTCGTACAGGGGCGTTCCCGCCCGGCTGGGGCCTGCCGAACCGACCGGCCTCTCGTTGTGCTCCTGCTCCGGCACGCTGTTCCCCTCGCTTCCCAGCCTGTTGGTCAGCCTAGCGAGGCGGGACGATGCGCGGTAGAAATGTGCAGGAACCGTGTCGGTGGCCTTCCCAGCAGGGAGCCGCAGTGGTAGGCGCGTGAGCGCCGTCGCATGCGTACCGGCCGAGCGACAGTCCTGACGCGCCGCCTCCTCGAGGCCACGCATGTCCGTCGCACAAGGCGTGGTGCCGCTTCCCGGCTCCGCCGGGAGCGGCCGGTGCGGCGTCGAGACCCGGTTGCGCGGGGCGAATCACCGGCGGCGCGAGCGGCGCGCGGCAGTGGCGTCGGCACGGACGGCGGCATCCCCTTCCCGAGCCGGAGCTGCCGGCCGCCGTGGCGGCGCCAAGGCCATTCCTCGACTCCGTCGTCCGGACGCAGCGGGCGGAGCTGCCACGCGGCGCGAGATAGGACGATGGCAGAATAGTTCGGTGGCCGATATAATATCGAGGTATGGCCACCGACATGAGTCCGCACCCGTCGCGGGGGAACTGGTCCACTGTGTTCACCGCCGAGCGGCCACGCCCAGAGGGGATTCGCTCGCTGCCGCACGCCTGGTGGCTGGCCGTCGGGACGGTCTGCTTCGGGGCGTTCATGGGGCAGCTGGACGCCAGCATCGTGACGCTGACGTACGGCAGCCTGCGCACGGAGTTCCACACGTCACTGGCGGCGGTGGAGTGGGTGTCGCTGGCCTATCTGCTGGCGCTGGTGGCCCTGCTGGTTCCGGCCGGCCGGCTTGCGGACGCGCACGGCCGCAAGCTGCTGTACCTGTACGGGTTCGCCGTCTTCACCTTGGCCTCCGCCGCCTGCGGCCTCGCGCCTTCGCTGCTCGCGCTTGTCGCGTTCCGGGTGGTCCAGGCGGCCGGCGCGGCCATGATGCAGGCCAACAGCGTCGCCCTGGTGACCACCAGTGCACCGCGCGAGCGGATGCGCAGCGCGCTCGGCGTGCAGGCCGCCGCCCAGGCGCTCGGGCTGGCACTGGGTCCGACGGTCGGCGGCGCGCTGGTCTCGACGCTGGGGTGGCGCTGGGTGTTCTGGGTGAACGTGCCGGTCGGTCTGATCGCGCTGGTCGGCGGGCACTATCTGCTGCCGCGCACGCGGGCCCGTACGGCGGTGCCGCGCTTCGACTGGGCCGGGCTCGGGCTGCTCGCGGTGACCACCACCAGTGCCCTGATGGCAGTGTCGGCGGCATCCGGGCTCGCCGTGCCCGGCTGGGCGGTCGCCCTGCTGTTCCTGCTGGCGGCCGGCTCGGGCTGGGGGTTCGCGCGGCGGCAGCGGCGGGCCGCCGACCCGTTGCTCGACCTGGCTCTGCTGCGGGGGCGGGCGGTGGCGTTCGGGCTGGCAGGAGCCCTGAGCGGATACCTGGTGCTGTTCGGACCGCTGGTGCTGGTGCCCGTCGTACTCACCGCGCGCGGCAGCTCGGACCTGACCGCCGGACTCGTGCTCACGGCGCTGCCGGCCGGATTCGCGCTGGCCGCCACCGGTGGCGACCGCCTGCTTCCCGGCCGTCTTCCGGACCGCGGCCGTTGCCTGGCCGGAGCCTGCGTCTTCACTCTGGCGGTGGCCGCGCTGCTCGTCGTCCCGCTGACGATCGGCTGGCTGGTGCCGGTGCTGGCGCTGACCGGGCTGGGGCTGGGGACGTTCACTCCGGCCAACAACAGCATGATCATGGGCGCGGTACCGGCGCGGGCCTCCGGTACCGGTGGGGGGCTGGTGAACATGACGCGCGGTCTGGGCACGGCACTCGGTGTCGCCCTGGTCACGCTCGCCCTGCACGTGATGAGCGGCGGTGGCGTGCAGGCGGGGGCACGGTGGGCGGCGGCCGTGCTCGTGGCGGCTTCGGCCGCGGCGGTCGCTTCGGCATGGCTGAGCCCGGGCCGTGACCCGAGAACGTCACAGGCGACGCTTCGACGAGGAGTGTGACGGGTCCGTGGTGCCGCGGGCCGGCCGGGCCGGCCGGCGGGGAAGGGCGTGTGGCCGTGTGACTCCTGCGCCGGGCCCGGCTGACCGTCGGGAGTCCCGCCGCAGCGGCGGGCGGGCCGGGCGTGCGGACAGCGACCGCGGGGAGTCCGACGAGCACGTCGGGCACCGACGTGTGGTCGGAACGCCGGGCGGGTCGACCGGAGGTTCGCTCCCTGGACGGGCGGACCGGATGTGTGTGCCGCCCGGCTACCCTTGCTCCATGTCCCAGCAGCCCAGCACCGAGGTGTCGTCGGTCTCTGCCCGTCCCGTCGGAGAAGAGCCGCAGGCCCGTCTGCTCACCGAGGCGGTGACCCGGCTGAGGCGCGCGCTGCGCTCCTCGATCCGCACCGACTATCCGTGGGAGACCCTGCCCATGGCGCAGGTCGAGCTGCTGCAGGTGCTGGGGGAGCACTCCCCGGTGCGGATCAGCGACCTGGCCGCCCGTCGGCGCCTGGCGCCGAGCACGGTCAGCGGCCTGATCGGCCAGATGATCACCGCCGGGCTGGTCGCGCGCGACGTGGACGCGGCCGACCGCCGGGCCTCGGTCGTCACGCTCACCGACGCCGGCCGCGAGAAGCTCGCCGCCTGGACCACCGCTCACGAACGCCGTATCGACGCCGCTCTCGCCGCCCTCGACGACGGCTCCCGGACGGCCATCACCCAGGCGCTGCCCGCCCTGTTCCGGCTGGCGGAGAACCTGGGCGAGCCGTCCGGCGGCGCGGCCGAAGGCTGACAGGACCAGCGAGTGCACCGGACGCGCGCGAGTCGGCCGGCCCTTGCCCCTGGTCCTCTCGCGCGTCGGCGAATCCGGCTCGGCCGGTGGCCGTTGCGTACGGTCCGGCCCGCCCGCGCCTGACCGTGCGGCATCGGTTCGGCCTGCGCGCGGGCGAGGATCACCGCCTCACCCGGGTCGTCGGACGGCTTCGCGCCACCGTCATGCCGCGCCGGCCACTGGCCACCCTGCCGCCCACCGCCGGACCTACGGCCGCGGGGATCGCCGACCGCCGGCCGCCGCGCTCTTCCGGCGGCGGTCCCGCGTGCGCCGGGAACACCCCTACGCGGCCCCGGACGTCTCGTCACGTCCAGCCGTGACCGCCGCTGTTGTGGAGCAGGGCCAGCACGGCGGTGGCCACGACCAGGCAGTGTGTCAGCCGGACGGGGCGGAACAGGGCTGCCAGGGCGAAGGCGAGGGCCGTGTACCAGGGCATCGCCCACGGTGCCGCGAGAACCCAGGCGAAGGCGAGTGCGAACGTGGCGGTGACGATGCGCGGGGAGTCCGCAGGGAGGTGCCGGTGGAGCAGCGGGGCCAGCCCCAGCAACAGGACCGGCCAGAGCACGCTGATGCTCGCCGCGGCCGCACCAGGGCCCGTGAGCTCCGTCTCGAAGCGGTCGAACACCGCCCACAGCGAGGGTGTGGACACCAGATGCGAGGCCGCGGAGAGCGGTTTCAGGGCGTGCAAACCGTAGCCGCCGTAGAGTGCGAAGAACGTCAGCACCGCCGCCCCCGACACACGGGCCGCCCGCGGCCAGGCGCCGGAGCGGACGAGCGGCCAGGTGAGGCCCACCCCGACCAGGGCGGCGCTGATCTTGACCCCGCACGCCAGCCCGGCCAGTCCCCCGACGACCAGGTCGTGGTGCCGTCCGGTGGCCCGGCGCGCCACGTGAACGGCGCCGACGGCCAGGGCGGCGACGAGGGTGTCCAGATGCCCGCCCCCGACCAGTACGCCGATCAGCAACGGATTGGCGGTCCACAGGAGTGCGGCCCGGACCGGATCGTCGGCGGCGCGCATCAACAGGCGGCCGGTGCCGAGGAACGCGGCCGCGTTCGCCAGCATCAGCACCCATATCGTGAGCAGCGGCCGGTCGCCACCCACGAACCCGGCGGCGGCCTGCCACCACGTGGCGACCGGGCCGTACACCGACGGGGTGTGCTGCCAGGCGTCGCTGACCAGGCGGGCGTAGCCACCCCCCAACTGGGCAGGGGTCGTCACATACGGATCACCGCCAAGCGCGGCGATACGGCCGTAGGCGGCGTAACTGGCCGTGTCGGACGAGCCGACCGGGGTGAGATTCGCTACGACGAGCACGGCGATCGCGCCGACGCGGAAGACGGCCCGTGGATCGGGACGCCAGCCTTGGCTGTGGGCGTCCAGCAGGCGGAGGGTTCCGGCGCACGACAGCACCACGGCGACGCAGGTGACCACCGCGGAAACGGTGCCCGTCATGGCCGGCAGCCGAAGCCAGGTGATCGGCGCCCTGAGGGTGTTGTGGTTGGGAGCGCTCGCACCGACCAGCCCGAACAGGGCGACGCCCGCCCCGGCCGTCCACACGGCCGCACGCGGCCGGGGCCGTCCGTCGCTCGCCCGTGCGGTCGGCGAGACCGTCGTGCCTCGTCCCGCGGTGTGCAGATTCCATGCGCTGTCGTTGCTCGTCAAGGTCGCCCTCTGTGTCGTACTCCCGTCACGGCCGCGCCGGTCGGTTCGCGGCGCGCTCCGTGCCGGTCTCCCGCAACTGACCGAGGACGCCGGCCGAGGAAGGTCGCCGGGCGGCGGTCAGCTCCCTCCCGGCCCGGTCCACCACCCCGACCGGCGGTGCGCCGACCGGTGCGGCCACGACCTGCCGACCCGTGGCCGGTTTCGGACCGGGCGCCGACGGCGCCCACTTGACCAGCGAGCGGCCGTCGCCTCGCCGCTCCACGGTCAGCGACGAGCCGTACGTCCACGTCGTCGTCCGCCCGCCGTGGTCCAGGTTCGCACGGACGGAGAACGGCGCCTGAAAACCGGGCCGGCCGGCTGCCGGCGAGGGTCAGGGACGTCGCGTGCGGAACCGTCCCGCACGACGCCCGTTCCGCGCCCGCGTCCGCGGCGTTGTCGGCGAGCGACGCGGCCCTCGCCGTGTCCCGCGACTGCCGGGCGGCCGGACACCGCTGTGCCGTGGTGCGCATTCCTCCGCCCGGGGGCGGACTGGTGTTCACCGGGTGTACCGCTCCCGCACGCGGTGACGCCGCCGTGCGAACGCCCTTCTCCCGCTGCCCGGCCGCGCGGCACACGAAGGTCGCTCCCGTCGCAGCCGCCGTGACCGCGCCGTCGGCGACTGCGGTCCTCGCTGCTCTGTGCACGGGCTCTCTTCCCTCCGACGCGGCCGCCTTGCGCGCCCCGTCGCACGTACTCGGGCTCCCGCCCCGGTCCGGCGCACAAGGCTACATCGGATACCGAAACATTCGGATGCCGGGGTAACGGCGGTGCTGATCGCCGGTGACGTGGTCTCAGCGTGACGATCGTCCCGGCACCGGGAGCCGTGCGCGCGGCAACTACTGCGCGCTCAGGAACGCCGGGACGCTGGACTCGCGGCCCAGGCGACGGCGTCGTCGACTTCGTCGTATCGGAACTGCCGTACCTCGGCCTGGACGAAGTGGTTCGCCAAGTGAGGCATGAGTGCGGCGAGCTTCGAGTCGGCTGCCAGCGCGACCTTCCTCACCCTGCGGTGGTGATCGCGGACGAAGCGTACGTGCCGGAGCAGGCCTGAGATGTTCTCCCAGCAGGGGAAGTCGCGAGCGTGCACCACGACACCGGCCAGTGTGTCGTGGGTCGCGAGCCAGCTGTCGGCGGTCTGTGCCAGCGCGTCGAAGTCCTGCGTACGCAAAGGGTGTTCGACGGTGACAAGGAGTACCTCGGACTCGGCGAGGAGCTGGTGGGACACACCGGGCCCTTCGGGCAGCGAGGCGAGCCAGTCCAGTGCCTCCTCACGGTCCTCCACGTCGAAGACGCGTACCGGGCAGGGCATCAGGAAACTCGCGAGCCGGGTCGGCTCCCGGATCCAGCGGGTGTCCGTGACGACGGCGCATCCCTCGAACAGGCGCATGGCGCCCAACCCGACCTTGAGATCCTCCCACCCGGCCGCCGGCGTGAACGACCGGAACTCCGGGCCGCACTCCCACAGGATCCGGATGCGGCGTCCTTCCCTGCGCGCGTCGTCGACGAGGGGCTCGATCACCGTTCGGTAGTCGTCCTTCGACACCGTGCCGACCGCCTTGACCGCGACGACCCCCGAGGGCACGTCCTGAGCTCGTTCGAGCATGCCGTTCCTCTCTCCGTGTCGGTGCGTTGTGGAGCCTGGCCGTGGGGAAAGCAGCCGGAGGAACCGGTGCACCCGGTGGCTTCGGCCCACCCGGCGGCCGGCTACCGGCGTCCGTACAGCCGGTCGAGGTCGACGAGTACCACCTGACCCTGCACTTCGGCGGCGCGCAAAGCGGGGCTGAAACCGGCCCCGCTGTAGCAGGCGGGCCGGGTGCGGGCGGTGTCCTCGCCGCGGTCGGCGAGGATGTCGAGGAGCCGGCCGAGATGTTCCAGATGGTCCAGGTCCATCACCTCGTCCCACCGGGCAAGGCCCACCGACAGCAGAGAGCCGTTGCGTACGCCGCCGTGGCCGCGTACGACCACGTCCGCCGCCACGTCCGAACCGCCCGGGTGCGCAGGGTCGGCAACCGACCCGTGGGCGGCAGACCCGGGGCGGGCGTCGAAGACGTCCCGTCCGGCGAAGGAGAGGGCCCAGTCCCGGCAGATCTGGGCGAAATGGGACCGGGCCACCATGGAGTCGAAGTCCGGGCGGGCATGCTTCCAGACCGCGACGGCGTCCTGCTGTGTCAGGGCCGACCGGTGAGGCCGTACGACCGCGTGCTCGAAGGTCAGCAGCGGCTCGGCAATGCGCAGTCTGATGAGGCTGGGCCGGAAGGCGTCGGCCTCGCTGTGCAGCAGCCCGTGTTCCCGCAGCAGCCCGAGGCAGCGCGCGGTGTCGGTCAGGGGAGCGCCGAGGCAGTCCGCGACCTGGCCCTGGGTCGAGCAGCCCGTGGCGACGGCGGAGAGGGCGGAGTGGCACAGCGCGCGGTCCTTGTGGTCGATCTCCTCCTGCAGCAGGTGGTACGCCTCGCGGTACAGGGGTTTGCCCGGGTTGAGGGCGGTTCTGCACACCCAGGCGTCGAAGTCCTCCCGCCCCGTGGGGATGTCGTCCTGGACGTACTCGTGGCGGTACGAGGGGGTGCCGCCGACGACGGCGTGGACGAGCAGGGCGAGGGCGGGGTCGTCGATACCCCAGAGGCGTGCCGCCTGGCGGTAGTCGAACGGCCGCAGGGTGAGGTGCAGATCGCTCAGTTCGTGCAGCGGGGACGCTGTGCCGAACAGCCGGTGCATGAGGGGCAGGGAACTGCCGGCCAGCAGGAGGCGTGCCTGACCGGGGCGACCGCCGTCGCGGCGCCGGTAGGCGCTGTGCAGGATGGAGGGGAGCGAGGGGCTCTGCCGTACCAGGTCGGGGAACTCGTCGAGGACGATGGGTGTCGGCCGTCGGTCTCCGAGGGTCAGGAGGTCGTCGGCCGCGTCCTCCCAACCGTGCCAGTGGCTTGCGGAGGACGCGTTCGTGTACCGGGCCAGCTCGTCGGCGAGGTGGCTCAGCGACTCGGCCTGCGCCCCCTGCTGTGCCCCGAAATAGAAGCCCCCCAGGGCGCCGGTGAGTGCCTCCAGCAAGAACGTCTTGCCCTGCCGAAGCCGCCCGCCGACCACCCCCAGGCGGGCCTCGGGCCGGCTGTCACAGGCGAACGCGACGAGTTCCTGCCACTCGGCGTCCCGGTCGAACACCTTCTGCGGCTTGTCCGGGAGAGGGATGTCGGACGACAGCACGGCCATTCCCCTCGTTCGGTGGTGCTTTCCTCTCCAGTACAACGCCAGATGCCGGGCCCCGCGACACACGACTGGCTCGCCGGTGCACACGGGGCTTCTCCCGCGAGCCGAGCCGCACCCCTTCGTCCGGCTCGACTCCCGCACCGGGGCATGTCCCGCCGTCGCCGGGCCGACCCCCGGGGCGGCAGGAGATCGTCAGTCCAGCGGCGTCGGCCGATGCGTCTCGGGCCCACGTCTCCAGCTCCTGCTCCGGGCATGCCAACCCGTCGACCCGCCGCATTGTCGAGATGAACGCGGATCGCGCCAGGGGCGGACCAGCACGTGTGCGAAGGCAGGGATGTCAGGCCTGTGGACGGATGACCGCCAGGGGGCACTGGGAGAACTGCAGGAGGTGGTGGCTGACGGAGCCGAGGGCCAGACCGTGGAAGCCGCCCAGTCCCCGCGAGCCGACCACCAGGAGGTCGGCGCGGTCGGAGGCCCGTGCCAGTGCGATGACCGGTGGTTCGTCGGGCACCTGTTCCACCACCTCGACCTGGGGGTGCTCCTCGCGCAGCGGCGCCAGCCACTCCTCCAAGGCCTGCAGACGTTCCTTGGCCATGGCGTCCTGGGCCGCGCTGACATAGGCGTGCGGTTGCGGATGGCTCCACGCGTGCACGGCCTGCACCTGGGCACCGCGCAGCGACGCCTCCTCGAAGGCGTACGCGAGGGCGGCCTGCGCGTGCGCCGATCCGTCGGTGCCCACGACGATGCGGCCATGGCCGGTGGTGACGTGGTTGACGATCACCACCGGGCATGCCGCGTGGCCGACCACCTGCAGGGCGACCGAACCGAGGAGCAGACTCCCGAAGCCGCCCATGCCCTTCGCGCCGAGCACCACCGTACGGGCGTGCTCCGCCTCGCCCAGCAGCACCGCTGCCGGGGTGCCTGAGGGGAGGTCGGACGTCACCTCCAGGCCCGGATGGGCTTCCCGCACGATGGTGGTGGCCTCGGCCACGACTCCCTTGTCCCAGTTGCCCGCCTCCCGCGCGCGTCCCTGTTCGGTCGTCGCGTAGGAGTGGGCTGGGTGCAGGACATGGATGATGCGCAAGGGGCACTGGCGCAGTGCCGCCTCGTGGGCGGCCCACACAAGAGCTCGCAGACTTCGCCCGGAGCCGTCGACTCCGACCGTGATCGGATCAGTCATTGCCTTCTCCCGGGTATGCGGATGTCGGGCGCCGCACCTGTTCCGTGAGGGCCGGCGATGCTCCGCCCGAGGGAAGCGGGTGGCCCGGCGGTACGGCAGGCATGGCACATGAGCTGCCGCGGCTGTCACCTCTCTCTACCGTCGTCCATCCACCCGGTGGAGGCATCTCAGGACGGCTCTTCCGGCCTCGTCGGCTGTGCCGGGCCACCACCTCGCACGGGTGAAGAGCCGACGGTCGTGGCGGCCCTCCCCTTGCGGCGCGCATGAGCGGCGGGGGCGTGACGCTCGGCGCAGGCGATCCCCTGCGCGGTGAGGGCGGGACCAGCCCCGCGACAGGCGCTCGGTCGCCGTGCCGCTGACGGTCACTGGGGCGGGGTGCGAACTCCCGGCTCCTCGGCCGATGGCGCGTCAACGGCGTGGTCATCGTTTCTTCCGTCCGCCCGGGCACGCTCTTGCCGCAGGACGTCGAGGACGACGGAGCCGTCGACGGTCTCCTGGGTGATCAGTCGTTCGGCCAGGCGTTCCAGGGCGTGCCGATGGTCGCGCAGCAGCGTGACCGTGCGCTGTTCGGCCAGGCGCAGCAGGCGGGCGACCTCCTCGTCGACGATGCGCTGGGTCTGCTCCGAGTACGGTGGCCGGCCGGACTCCTCGGTGCTCTCACCGAGGAACTGCTGGTGCGAGGAGGCGTAACCGATCGGGCCGAGTTCGGCGGAGAGGCCGAACTCACGGACCATGCGGGTGGCGATCTGGGTGGCTCCGGCCAGGTCGTTGGCGGCTCCTGTCGATCCCTCGCCGAAGACCACGAGTTCGGCCGCGCGCCCGCCCAGGCGCACCGCCAGCAGGTCGGTCAGGTAGCTCTCGCTGTACAGGTGGCGTTCGGCCTCGGGCAGCTGTTCGGTGACGCCGAGGGTGACGCCCGCGGGCAGGATGGTGACCTTCGCCACGGGGTCCGCGTGCTCGCACAGTGCCGCGACCAGGGCGTGGCCCGATTCGTGGACCGCGACGGAGCGGCGTTCCTCGGGCAGCAGGGCGTTGGAGGACTCCCGGCGCCCCAGGAGCACCCGGTCACGGGCGGCATCGAGGTCGTGCGGTTCGATCCGGGTGCGGTCGTCGCGTACGGCGTTGATGGCGCCCTCGTTGACCAGGTTGGCGAGATCGGCGCCGGAGAACCCTGGCGTGGCGCGTGCCACGGCATCCAGGTCGACGTCCGGGGCCAGTTTCTTGTCGCGGGCGTGGACGGCGAGGATCGCGGCCCGTTCGGTCTGGTTGGGCAGTGGCACGGTGACCTGCCGGTCGAAGCGTCCGGGGCGCAGCAGGGCCGGGTCGAGGGATTCGGGCCGGTTGGTCGCGGCGAGGACGACGATGCCGCTGGACTGGTCGAAGCCGTCCATCTCGGACAGCAACTGGTTGAGGGTCTGCTCGCGCTCGTCGTTACCGCCCAGCCGGCCTCCGCCGGTGCGGCGCGATCCGAGCGCGTCGATCTCGTCGATGAAGACGATCGAGGGGGCGCGCCTGCGGGCCTGGTCGAACAGGTCGCGCACCCGTGAGGCGCCGACGCCGACGAACATCTCCACGAACGCGGAGCCGGTCACCGACAGGAACGGCACGTCCGCCTCGCCCGCGACCGCCCGTGCGAAGAGCGTCTTGCCGGTACCGGGCGGCCCCACCATGATCACGCCTCGGGGTCCCTTGGCACCTGCGGCGGTGTACCGGGCGGGATTGCGCAGGAAGTCGACGACCTCGCTGATCTCCTGCTTGACCCCGTCGTATCCGGCGATGTCGCTGAAGCCGGTGGTGGGCCGCTCGGCCTCGATGATCTTCGCCCGTGAACGGCCGATGGCGCTCAGCCCGCCGGTGACGGACCCCGCGGCCCGTCGTCCCATCCACACGAAGAAGCCGACCAGCAGCAGGAACGGCAGGAACGAGAAGAGCACGGACAACCACGCCGAGCCACCGCCGTTGCTCTGGCTGGCCTTGATCTGCACGTGGTGCGACGTCAGCTGCTGCTGGAGCTGGGCCCCGGTGCCCAGCGCGGTGGGGATCTGGGTGGTGAACTTCGTGCCGTCCTTCAGGGTGCCGTTGACCGAGCCCTTGTCGTTGATGTCGACCATTCGTACCTGGCTGGCGCCGACCTTGCCGACGAAGTCGCTGTAGGAAAGCGATGTCGTGTGTGGCCCGGAACGGGCGCGAGACAGCAGGAGGACGATGACGAGGGTCATCAGGATCCACCAGAAGATCCACCGTCCGCCGGGCGCCGGTGGCTGCCGCGACGGAGGCGTGGACGGTTCCCGCGGCGGCCCCGGTTTGGCGGGCGGCGTCAGGTGCCGGTGCGGCATCCGAACTCCTCTGATCACCGATCCCACGCCCTTCGCTCGCGTGCACCCCATCCACCAGCCTCGACCCGTTCGTGCCCGGGTGACAGGGTCGAACGGCCCTGATGGGGCCGTTCGGTCAGCGCCCGCCCAGGATCGAGGCCGACCGCGGCGGCGACCGGGAGCCGACTGACAGGTGCCCTGACACCGGCGTGATCCTGGTGCAGGCGTGGGGCCGTTCGCCGTGCTGGGTCGGCCGGTGGGTCCTTCGGACCGGAGGTCCGGGGCGACCGGCCCTGGACCCGGCGGTCCGTGCGGCGGGAGGCTGGAGTGCAGGCCGAGACGGGCGAGGTGGAACATGGGCACTCCGCCGAAAGCGCCGGTGCACGCGCGGTCGCGTGAGGAGACCGCTGGAGCGGCCGCGGTGATCGACGTCGCGGGAATCGGCAAGCGCTACGGGCCGGTGGTGGCGGTCCAGGAGGTGTCGTTCTCGGTGTGGGCGGGCGAGGTCTTCGCTTTCCTGGGCCCCAACGGCGCCGGGAAGACCACGACCGTCAAGATGCTGTGCACCCTGGCCCGGCCGACGGTGGGGCGGGCGTCGGTCGCCGGTTTCGACGTGGTCAGGCAGCCCAGGGCCGTGCGTCGCCGGATCGGGTTGGTCTTCCAGGAGCAGACCCTGGACGATCAGCTGACCGCCGAGCAGAACCTGCGCTTTCACGCCGTGCTCTACCACGTGCCGCGCGCCCAGGTGGGGCCGCGCATCGACCGGGTCCTGCGGCTGGTGGAACTGGAGGACAGGCGGCAGGACCTCGTGTCCACCTTCTCCGGTGGGATGGCGCGCCGCCTGGAGATCGCCCGCGGGATGCTGCACACCCCCGCCGTGCTCTTCCTCGACGAGCCGACCATCGGCCTGGACCCGCAGACCCGGGCTCTGATGTGGGACGACGTCCTCCGGTTGCGTCGCGAGGAGCACCTGACGGTCTTCCTGACCACGCACTACATGGACGAGGCCGAATACGCGGACCGGATCGCCATCATCGACCACGGCTCCCTCGTCGCCACCGGTACCCCCGACGAACTCAAGCGCCGCGTCGGCGACGACACCGTCGACCTGGTGACCGACGACAACCCCGGCGTCGCCGCTCGGCTCAGGGCCGTCGGCCACCGCGTGCAGGAGAGCGAGCAGGCCGTCGTCGTCCACGCCGAGGACGGCGAGGCACAGGTGCCCCGGCTGATCGCACAGGCACAGGCGGCGGTGCGCAGTGTCCATGTCCGGCGGCCGACGTTGGACGACGTGTTCCTGCACTACACCGGCCGGCAGATCCGGGAGGAGCCGACCGGGCACACGCCCTCGGCGCAGGTACGCGCCCACGCCGCCCACCGCCGATGAGAGGGTGTGAGCGCCCATGACCGCAGCCCGTCCGTCACCCGTCTCCCCGTCCCCGGGCGAGGCGGGCGAGCCGTTCTCCGAGGATCTGCGCACCGTGGGCATGGTGTGGCGCCGGGAGCTGATCCGCTTCGCGCGCAACCGGGCTCGGATATTTTCGAGCTTCGTGCAGCCGGTTCTGTTCCTCTTCGTCCTGGGCTACGGGATGACGTCGCTGGTGGGCAGCACCGGAGGCTTCGACTTCAAGAAGTTCGTCCTTCCGGGCGTCGTGTCCATGACGGTGGTGACCACGGCCATCTTCTCGGCGATCTCCATCGTCTGGGACCGTGAGTTCGGCTTCCTGCGCGAGATGCTCGTCGCTCCGGTCAGCCGCACGGCACTGGTGGTGGGCAAGACACTCGGCGGAGCGAGCGTGGCCACCGTCCAGGGCACCGTCATGCTGGCCCTGGCCCCCCTGATCGGCGTGCACCTGACAGCACCTTTGATGGGCGAGGCGATCGGAGTCGAACTGCTGATGGCCGCGCTGATGACCTGCTTCGGCGTCCTCGTGGCCAGTCGCATCCAGCGCATGGAGGGCTTCTCCGTCGTCATGCCGCTGCTGCTGTTCCCCATGCTCTTCCTGTCCGGAGCCCTCTTCCCGCTCAAGGGCCTGCCCACCTCGCTGACCGTGATGACGAGGATCAACCCGCTCACCTACGCCGTCGATCCACTGCGCCGCCTGGTCTTCGCCGCCCAGCACATGCCGCCCGCCGCCCAGGCCCGCTTCCCCACCGGGGTCACCCTGTTCGGATACCGGCTGCCTCTCGCCGCCGAACTGGGCATCGTCTGCGCCTGCGCGGCCGCGTTCCTCGCCCTGGCCATCAACGGCTTCGGGCAACCCGAATAGGCCGGTGCCCAGGCCCACGCCGGTGCAGGCACACAGCGCGCACCCGCAGGTCTTCCGGGCGCTGGACGCGTTCTCTATGCGGCCGTGTCGTCGACGGAATAGTCGATCATCGGTCGGACGGTGACGACGCCGTCCACGCCCTTGGCGAGCCGCTCGGCGATCCGGGCGGTGCTGCGGTTCTCGACCTCGCCGCGCAGGGTGACGACACCTTCGTGAACCTGGACCTGCACCTCGGTTTCGCCCAGCCGCAGCATCCCTTCCAGCACGTCGTCGCAGATCTCCTCCCGGATCTCCTCGTCGGGGCGCAGGAAGACACGTAGCAGGTCCGAGCGGCTGACGATGCCGATGATGTGGTCCGTCTCGTCCACGACGAGCAGCCGCCTGACGCGGTGGCGGTCCATCGTCCGGGCCGCCTGGGCGACCGGCCAGTCGGCGTGTGCGGTGACCACGGGGGTGGTCATCAGCCCGGCGGCGTTCTCCGCGCGTGCCTTGACCCGCTCGTGCGGCCACTGAGGTGCTGCCTGCTCGCCGTACTTGTCGGGCTGTTCGACCTGCTTCCGGAGGAGGTCGGCCTCCGAGACCAGTCCCATCGGCGCGCCGTGCGCATCGGCCACGGGCACGGCGCTGATGCCATGCGTGGACAGCACGGACGTGATCTCTTTGAAGGGGGTCTCAGGTTGGACGGTGACGACATCGCGTGTCATCACGTCGCTGACGGTGCTGTGCTGGGCGGTCATGTGAGCAGCTCCTTCCTGCGTGCACACGTCGGGCGGACGCCGTTTCGTGCCCCTCTGCCACTGTGCTCCTTCCGTGTGGAATCCGGTCACCACCGGCCCGCCGGGTGAGCAGCGGGGGCCATGTGGTCGGTGAACCAGTCGCAGGCCAGGTCGCTGACCTTCTCCAGAGCACCGGGCTCCTCGAAGAGGTGGGTGGCGCCGGGGACGACCGCGAGTTCGTTCTCACAGCGCAGCCGGGCCTGTGCTTCGCGGTTGAGACCGAGCACCAGTCGGTCGTGGCCTCCGACGATCAGCAGCGTGGGAGCTGTCACCTCCGGCAGCCGCGGTCCGGCGAGATCGGGCCTGCCGCCGCGGGAGACGACCGCGGCGATGCGGGCGCCGGGCTCGGCGGCGGCCCAGAGCGCGGCGGCCGCGCCGGTGCTCGCGCCGAAGTATCCGATGGCCGGCTCCCGGGCCTCGGGCTGCTCGCGCAGCCAGCCGGTGGCGTCCGTGAGCCGGCGGGCGAGCAGGTCCGTGTCGAAGACGTTGGCCCGGTCGGTCTCCTCCGCCTCGGTGAGGAGGTCGAACAGCAGGGTGCCCAGGCCGGCCCGGTTCAGGCCGGCCGCGACGAACCGGTTGCGCGGGCTGTGGCGGCTGCTGCCGCTGCCGTGCGCGAACACCACGATCCCGGGCGCGGCCTCAGGGACCGTGAGCCGGCCCCGCAGTACCAGCTCACCCGCTCGTACGTCGGCTTCCCGGTCCCCGGGCACGGTGGGACCGGGGGGAGTCCGGCGGGTGCTCACGGGGCGGGCGCGGGCCTCCTCCAGGCAGGCGACGACCTCGTCGTCGTCGGTCTGGGAGAAATCGGCGTAGAACTGCCCGATGGCGTAGAAGTGCCACGGCGTGTGCAGGCACACCGTTTCGTCGGCGTCCGCACCCAGGCGGGCGGTCCAGTCGTGCGGTGCCACGGGTACCGCGAGCACGACCCGCGCGGCCCCGCGAGCGCGGGCGATCCGGCAGGCCGCTCGTGCCGTCGAACCCGTGGCCACCCCGTCGTCGACCACCAGCGCCGTGCGCCCTTCGAGCCCGAGCGGTTCCCGCTGACCCCGGTAGCGCCGGGCACGGCTCTCCAGCACCTGCCGCTCGTGTGCCTCGACCTCGGCCAGCTCGTCCAGGGGGACCCGGGCGGCGCGCACCACCTCGTCGTTGACCACGCGGACCCCGCCTTCGCCGATGGCCCCCATGCCCAGCTCCGGCTGGAACGGCACGCCGAGTTTGCGTACGAGGCAGACGTCCAGCGGTGCGCCGAGGGCCGAGGCGACCTCTGCGGCGACCGGCACCCCTCCGCGGGGCAGCCCCAGCACCACGACGTCGGAACCCTTGAGATCCTTGAGCCGGACTGCCAACTGTCGTCCGGCATCCCGGCGATCCACGAAGTACATGATCCGATCTCCTTGCCGAAACGCGGCGGCGCGCGGCGACGTGCATGCGTCCCGCTGTGCCTCCATCTCACTCCGTCGGAGCCCTCTTCGCATGCTGTCGTCCTGCGAGGACGACAAGCCGTCACCAGCGCCCTCATGACCATGCAGGGCGTCAGATGGCCATCGGACGCAACGCGGTGGCCGGTGCCGCGGACCACCGCCCCGCCGCAGCGACGCCGTCGGGCTGCCGTGGCGGAGCCGACGCGGCAGGGAGCCGGGCCGCGTCCCTCAGCCGAACAGACGGCGCACCCGTATGGTGTCGACGTGCCTCCAGCCGGTCGTGGGCAGCAGCAACCACTCCCGGTTCCTGCCGCGCTCCGTCCCGGCTGCGGTCGCGCCCCGCATGGCCCGACGCCGCGGCAGCCTTGCTCCGCAGCCGGGCGGCGCGGAGGGGTTCCCGCCTCCGGCGAGGCCGCTCACCGCCTCTCCCGGTGCGGCTGCCCGAACGAGGCAGCGTGTGCCGGATGCGTCTCGATCACGCATCCCGGGCCGGGAAAGATCTCTGTCTCGTGCCCGTCCTCGTAGCGCACGCGGTAGGGCGGTTCTCCGTTCTCGCCCAGCACTTGCACGACGGTGGCATGGTGCTCGGCGGATCCCACGGTTCTGCCGGTGAACCGCAGCACGTCACCTTCATGCGCCTTCATCCTGGCTCACCTCGTTCCCTGTCTTCGTTTCCTGCCTTCGTACAGGGTGGCTCCGAAAGGTGGCTCGAGCGGTAGGGCCTTTCGGGCACCGATGAGGGCTGTCGGGTCCGTGACCAGGCCGGCGCCGGACGTCCCGGGGCTCTTGCGGCAAGCGGGCGCGGCTCGTTCGGCAGGCGCATCCTGGAGGGGAGAAGCCGCGGCACGCCAACCCGAACGTGGCCTGATACGGCGGCATCCCGGACGCGGTGGCACGTGGCGTCGACAGCCCACTCGGGAGCGACCATGAAACTTTCCTTCCTGGAGCCTCTCTACAGGCAGTCCGGTCCTTTCGCGTCCGTCTACCTGGACACCTCCCGTGACGCCGCCGTCGAGGACCCCGATTCCGCCGTACGACTGCGCTGGCGGCATCTACGGGACGCACTGATGGGCGAGGGAGCCGACCGGGACTCCATCGCCGTGCTGGCGGGCACCGTGGGCAGCGACACGGAGGTTCCCGGCACCCATGGTCAGGCCGTGTTCACCGCCCACGGACACCTGGCCCTGCTGGACGAGCTGCCCGCACCGCCCGCACGAAACACCGCGCACTTCGGCACGCTGCCGGACACCCTGCCGCTCATCGTCCAGCACGCGCCCGGTATCCCGTACCTGGCGGTGCACGTGCATTACGGCGGCCGTCACTCGACGGACGCCACCGGCAGCGTGCGGATCGAGGCCGAGGCAGGCACATGGCCGCTGACCAGGGTCACGCCGGGCCACCGGCTGGACGAGGAGATCCCGGTGGCCGACTGGCCCCGCGCCGCCGGAGAGGTCGGCCGGGAGCTGGAAGGTCACGCACGGCGCATCGACGTCGAGACCGTGGTCGTCGCCGGAGACGTCTGGGCCCGGGGCATCCTCGTCCACCGGCTGCCGGCGTCACTGCGCGGGCAGGTCACCACCGTGGAGGGCGCCGGCGAGTCCGAGCCCGGGCGGGCACTGCTGGAACAGCGGCTCGAAAGCCTCTTCACGGGGCGCATGGCCGCGCACGACCGGGCACTGCTCGACGCCTTCCTTGCCGAGCGCGCCCGCGGCGGGGCGTTCGCGGAAGGCCTTGCGCCCGCCGTGTCGGCGCTGCAACGCGGCAAGGTCAAAGCTCTTTTCCTCAACGACCACCCCGAGTCGCCGTTCCGCCTGTGGATCGGCCCGGAACCCGGTCAACTCGCCCTCTCCGAACAGGAACTGCGCTCCTACGGCATACGGGAGACCAGCGAGGAACGGGCCGGCACGGCTCTTGCTCGCGCCCTCGTCGGCACGGGGGCGGAACTGGTGGTGGCCGAGCAGGAGCTCTGGCTGAGCGAGGGCGTGGGCGCCCTGCTGCGCTATGCCGACCCGATGTCCCGCGAGTGACCAGCCTTCCGGGAAGCGGCAGCACGCCGGCTCTGGCCGGTGCCTTCCCGCAGTCTGTCGTGCTGCGAAATGTTCGTGCCGTCACCGGCCCGCACGGCTTCCACCACTGCCTGGTGCAGGTTTCGGCTGTCCTGCCGGGAAGGGCACGGCACCGGACTGCCGGTGAGGGTGAACCACTGGGAGGTGCCGGTGTACTGGACCTTCACCGTGGCCTGCCGGCCGTCCCAGATGGTGTGCACGGTCAGCTCCCCCGTGACGATCCCGGCCTCGTCGGTACGAACACCCCCCTTCCCCGTGAACACGCCTGTCGTCGTCCACGATGTCTGGACCATGGCGCCTTCAGCCTTCCTTCGTGAATCCGCTTCCTGGTACCCGCCCGGCTCTCAGACCGGGACGGAGCCATCGCTTCCCGTCGGTTCCCTGAGTGCTCTCAGTTCCGGTGGGGACGCGGCGCTGCGTCCGGCTTCGTCTCCCACGAACCGGGTCGGGGCCCTTGCGCTCTCGAGGAACCGGGCGGTCCACCAGGGGGATCATGAGACGTATCCCCGGGTTGCGGACATTGCGCAGTCTTCCGAAGCGCAACCCGACACCCCGCTGGTACTGCCGGACGATTGCGACTCCGAGATTCGCCACGGCACCCACCTCCTTGAGGCTCTGGCTTTCATGGTGACCGTCCGGCCCGCAGCAGGGCGCGTGCCATCTGTCCCGTCCGGGGGGCCGACCGGCCCCCCCGGCACACACGCCCGCCGGGGGAGGGGCGGCGGTCGCGGTCACAGACGGTGACCGAGCGGACCTCGCTGAGGCCTTCGTCCAAGGACCGCTGCGCGGCGCCGATCAACGCTGCGCCGAGTGGCCGGCGGCGGTGCGCCAGGCCCGGGTCAGCGCGCCGTGCGTCATGACGAGAGCCTCGGCCCGGGTCTGGTCGCTGCGCAGGCGCAGGGGCGGGCCGACGTGCACGTGGAGCCGTGGGCGGCGCAGGGGAGCGGTGAGCAGCCTGGCCACCTGTTCGCAGGGCCTGCCGGACGCCAGTGCGCGGGCGCCGGCCTGCCCCAGGGGCACGATCTGGGCACCGGTGGCGTGCGCGAGGTGGACGAGCCCGGGGTGGAACGGCCGGGGCGGAGCCTCGCCGACACCCTCGCGGTGCGGGAGACCGCCTTCCGGGTAGAGCAGGACGGTCCGGCCCGCGGCCAGTGCGGCCTGGGCCTGTCGCAGTGCCTGGGCGGCTCGTGGGTCGTGCCGGTGAACCGGGATGTGCCCCTCCCGGGTGAGGACACGGCCGAGCAGAGGGACGCGCCACAGCCCCGCCGCTGCCAGCACGATCGGCTCGGTGCCCAGCCGGCGCAGCGCGGCGAGGACGACCGCAGGGTCGCTGAGAGAGGTGTGGTTGGCGATGACGATGCTGCCCGCGACGGCTTCCGGAGCCACATCCGTCGTGACGTCCAGGCGGCCGAGGACGGGCACGACGACCTCGGCGAGTCGACTGAGCAAAAGCACCCCCGGGTGGTGGGGACAACCGGTGTGACCCGTGCCGTCGGCGCAGCGGCGAGCACTCCTTGATGACCTTATGCTGCGCGGGCCGCTCCCGTGGGCCGGGCCGGGCCGGCCCGGCCGGTCGCCGCCCGCCCCAGGGACATGGTTCGACGGCGCGCCCTCCGCGTGGCTGTCATGTGCTTCTTCAGCCCCGCCGGGAGCACCGGAGGCAGGTCACGTTCGCCGGCCTGACGGGTGGGGGGCCCGGGGCGGGCGGGTCGGGGCCCGCGGGCGACCGGCTGAGACGATCGGGCGGCCACCGCGGAGCGACGGCTCGGACCCGTCGCCGTACCCCCGGAGAGACCTCGACGGTGGTCTGCTCGACGTGCAGCGTCACGTGGTGTTCGGTGCCGCCGGGGGCCGGGCGCAGCGTCGGGTCGTGGTGCCGCCGGGCCGGCGGCGGGGACGCGTCCTTGCCGCTCGTGTCCATGCCGGGCATGGACGGCTCCTGTCGGGTGGCCGCGGGCAGGAAGGTGGAGGTCGTGTGCGCACCGGTGTCCCGACCGGGTGCGACCGCTCTGCCCGGGCCCCGGCCGACCCGCAGGCAGGCCTGCCGAAGGGGCTCCCCGTCGTCGGGAGCCCACGCCGGGGGCACACCGTGCGTTCCGCCCCCGGTGGGTTCAAGCTGGAGACAGAGCATGCGTGATCACGGTGCGCGAGGGCAAGGGAGAACGATCATGCGGGTGGGAGTGCTGACCGGGGGCGGCGACTGCCCCGGTCTCAACGCGGTGATCCGCAGTGTCGTACGCAAGGGCGCGCAGGCGTACTCCTGGAAGTTCGTGGGAATCGTCGACGGGTGGGCCGGAGTGGTCGAGGACGTGACCATGCCCCTGGACGTCCCGGCCGTGCGTGGAATCCTTCCGCTCGGCGGCACGATTCTCGGCTCCACTCGCACCAACCCTCTCCGGCTCGAGGACGGCATCGACCGCATCAAGAACACGCTCAGCACGCACAAGATCGATGCCCTGGTCGTGATCGGCGGCGAGGACACCCTCGGTGTCGCGACCGCACTGTCCGACGCGGGGGTCAGCCTGGTCGGCGTGCCCAAGACCATCGACAACGACGTGGGCGGCACCGATTACACCTTCGGCTTCGACACCGCTGTCAGCATCGCGACCGAGGCCATCGACCGCCTGCACACCACGGCGGAGTCCCACAAACGCACACTCGTCGTCGAGGTGATGGGACGCCACTCCGGGTGGATCGCCCTGCATGCCGGCGTCGCCGGGGGCGCGAATGCCATCCTCATCCCGGAAGTGGAGTTCGACCTCGACCAGGTGTGCGCGTGGGTGGAGAAGCGCTTCGAGATCAACTACGCGCCGATCGTCGTCGTGGCGGAGGGAGCGGTTCCCAAGGCCGGACAGATGGTGGTCAAGGACGAGTCGCGCGACGAGTTCGGGCATGTGCGCCTGTCCGGGATCGGTGACTGGCTGGCCCGGCAGATCGAGCACCGCACGGGGAAGGAGGCCCGCACGACGGTTCTCGGGCACATCCAGCGGGGTGGCACGCCGAGCGCGTACGACCGGTGGCTCGCGACACGCTTCGGCCTGCACGCGGTGGACGCGGTCAGGGACGGCGACTTCGGCACGATGACGGCTCTGTCCGGCACAAACATCACCCGCATCCCGCTTGCCGACGCGACGAAGGCGACCAAGCGGGTCCCCCAGGAGCTGTACACGGAGTTCGACGTTTTCTTCGGTACGTGAGGCCGCTTCGTGGCGGCGTCATGCGGCACGATGACCGTCGTCGTCCCGCGCCGCCGTGCACGAGGTGTGGCCGGACGGCGTCCGAGCTGCACGGCAGGCAGTCGCGCGCCGCGCGGCCGAGCGGCGCCGAACGCGCGGTCCCGGACCGCTGGGCACCGGTCACCCGCGGCCCGGTCCGGCGGCGGCCGCGCACCGACCGAGTCCCCGAGGTCCCGCACACGGGCCGAACGGCCCTGCCGGACATTTCACCATGAATGCCACTCTTGTGACATGAAGCGGCAACCAGGTAAAGGAATCAACGGCGCAGGGCTCGGCCCGGGGAAGAAGACCCGGCTCAACCGGATCCTCCACCAGCACGGCCTGCGCAACGGTACGGCGATCTTCCTGCCCTACGACCATGGACTGGAACACGGCCCGCGGGACTTCTTCGACAACCCCGTCGTGAGCGACCCGGCATACATCGTCCGGCTCGCGCTGGAGGGCGGGTTCAACGGGATCGCCATCCAGATCGGACTCGCCGAGAAGTTCTACTGGGACTACGCAGGCGAGGTTCCCCTGGTCCTGAAGCTGAACGGGAAGACGGACATACCCTCCGACGCGGAGGCTCTTTCCCCGCTGCACGCGTCGGTCGCCGACGCGGTCCGCCTCGGAGCCGATGCCGTGGGCTACACGCTGTACGTCGGCAGCCCCGCCCAGGAAACGGACTTCCGGCAGCTTCGGCAGGTCCGGGAGGACGCTCAGCGGTTCGGCATGCCGTTGATCGTGTGGGCCTATCCGCGCGGTGCCGCGATCGAGGCGAAGGGCGGCAGGGATTCCTTCTACGCCGTCGACTACGCCGCGCGCACGGCGAGCGAACTCGGGGCCGACATGGTCAAGGTGAACTTCCCCCACCCCGAGAAGGTGTCCGGGGTCAAGGATGCCTACCAACACGATTTCTCCCCCCAGCAGGCCATCGATGCGGTGGTGCGGTCGGCCAATCGCACCCTGGTGCTTGTCTCCGGCGGGGAGAAGGCGGGCGACGAGGCCATGCTGGAGAAGACGCGCCAGTCGATGGAGGCGGGCGCCACCGGACTGATCTTCGGCCGGAACGTCTGGCAGCGTGAGCACGATGAATCGCTCCGGTTCGTGGCCCGGCTCCAGGAGATACTCGCGAAGTACCCCCAGGCGGGCGCATCCGGTACGTGAGCCGCAGGCAGGGGCAGGAAGCGCCGTGCAACGCCGTGGTGATCCCTGTGCCCTCATCTGCCGGTGATCGTGGAGAGCCATGCCGTGTCCTCCGGGCCCGGCGTTTCCGGGCCGGGTTCGGGCAGCCGGCGGAACTCGCCCGTCCGCAGGGCGACCGTCGCCCGTGGCCGCATCGGCCCGTCGCCCCTGCGAGAGAGGAGGACGAGTTCCCAGACCGTAGCCGTCATGGGCTCGAGCCGCGCGGCGCAGTCGGCGCCGACTCGCTTCGGGTCCCGGGTCCGGCCGAGGGACAGATGCGGGGTGAAGCTCCCGGCGGCCCCATGACAGTGCGGAAACCGCTGCTGCAGTCCGCGGTGCAGGTCTGCCCACGGCGCCTTGCCGGCCGCCGCCGGGTCGAGCCACACGGTGCAGTACGCCCTGTGCCGGAAGGTGTGCACCCCCTCCAGCCGGGCGGTGAAGACCGGTGCACCGCCCGTCGCCGCGGCGAGCAGCGGGGCGGCCCGCTCGAAGTCGGACTCCGGTACGAAGCCGAAGAGCACATTGACGTGCGGCGGCCAGCGGTGGATCTGCGGATCGTAGTCCCGGCGGATGTCCTGGATCGGCGGCCACAGCTCCGCAGGCGGGATCCAGGCCACCGCCGTGCGGGCCGTCGGCGGCACGTCGAGGCCACCGGCGGGCCCGGCCGTCCCGGGGTTCGTGCCGGAGCTCAGGTCGTCTCGCGGATCCCGCACCCGGCCGACACCTGACGCGTCGATGCGGTCCACACCCGTGGCCCGGTCCCAGACCACCTCGCCGTCCGCCTCGATGAACACCACCCGGTGCCACGGGATGTCGCCCCCGGGCACGAAGGAAGACAGCGTGACGCGTGTGAAGCCACCCCCGCGCCGGCTGATCCCCAGCACGAACCGGGCCGGGTCGAACCGCGGGTCCCAGCGGACCCGGTGGTAGATCTCGTCGCTGGTTCGCATCACGCCCCCTCTCCCGTCGTCATGCCTCCTCCTCCAGGGTGCGGCATCATCCATGGCACACCCACGGTCGTCCGGCAGGGGGGCGAGTCCCCTGACTCGCCCGTGTCGGCCCACGGCCTCATTTGACTTCGAGCGCACTCGAATTCGTAGCGTTCCGGGTATGAGCACTGCACAGCACAAGATCGGATCCGGTTTCGGTGCCACCAGCACCGCCGACGACGTTCTGCACGGCATCGACCTGACGGGAAGGCTCGCCCTCGTCACCGGTGGTTACTCGGGGATCGGCCTGGAGACCACCCGGGCGCTCGCCAGGGCCGGAGCCCGCGTCGTCGTGCCCGCCCGCCGCCGGGCCACGGCCGAGCAGGCGCTGACCGGTGTCGCCGGAGTCGAACTGGACGAGCTGGACCTCGGCGACCTGGAGAGTGTGCGCGCGTTCTCCGAGCGGTTCCTGGCCTCCGGGCGGACCGTCGACATGGTGATCGACAGCGCCGGGATCATGGCGTGCCCGGAGACACGGGTGGGGCCGGGCTGGGAGGCCCAGTTCGCCACCAACCACCTCGGCCACTTCGCCCTCGTCAACCGCCTGTGGCCCGCGATCGCACCGGGCGGTGCCCGGGTGGTCTCCGTCTCCTCCCGCGGCCACCACTACTCCGGCATCCGCTGGGACGACGTCCACTGGCGCCGGGGCTATGACAAGTGGGGGGCATACGGCCAGGCCAAGACCGCCAACGTCCTGTTCGCCGTCCAGCTCGACAAGCTCGGCCGCGAGGCCGGCGTCCGTGCCTTCGCCCTGCACCCCGGCGGCATCGTCACCCCGCTCCAACGGCATCTGCCCAAGGAGGAGATGATCGAGCGAGGCTGGATCGACGAGGACGGAAACGTGCTGAACCCGGAGGGCTTCAAGACCCCGGCGCAGGGCGCGGCCACCCAGGTGTGGGCGGCCACCTCGCCGCAGCTGGACGGGATCGGTGGCGTCTACCTGGAGGACTGCGACATCGCCGAGCCCGCGCCCGAGGGCGACGAGCGGCTCGGTGTGAAGGACTGGGCGATCGACCCGGAGCAGGCGGCCCGGCTGTGGGAGCTGTCGGCGGAGCTGACGGGCGTCAACGCGTTCGCCGCCTAGGCCCCCCTAGGGCGTGTTTCGAAAGTCCCGTCTGGTCCGCTACGCCTGGCACGGCACCTCGCCGCGTTGTCGGGATCGTCCACGTACGCCCGGTACGAGGACGACCCTCCGCCTTGCGATGCACCGCACCAGACGCCGCGGACCCCGCCCTCCGGGCGGACGACGCTCCTTTCGAAACACGCCCTAGTGCCCCCACAGGCGACGCTCGCCCCGTCGCGACGCCCGGCACACACCCTCGCCGCACCGACCGAAAGCCCCAATGCGTCCGGTACGAGGGTTTCCGGCCGGCACGCCGGCAGCACGCACCGGACGCCGCTCCTTGACGGGCGAACGTCGCCTGCCGGGGCACTGGAACTGCCCGGAACGTGGGCTCGCGCACCAGGCGTGAGCCCACGGTTCACCTGTGATTCGCCCAAAGACCGCATGGGGGCTTCGTCGCGGCGCCAGCGTACCGGCATGCATTCTGACGAGAGACTGTTCGCACAGTTCCTGTCCCGCCGCGGGTTGTTCTCGGCCGTGGGCGCAGTCGGCGCGGCTCTGGCGACGAGCCCGGTGCTGGCGGGTACGGCCGCCGCCGCACCGGCCCCTGATGCGCCGGAAGCCGTCACGGCGGAGGAGGCGGCCGACGACCCGGTGACCACCCCCGCGGTCAACGGCCTGCACCTGCAGTTCGGTTCGGACGCCTCCAGCGAGGTGGTCGTCTCGTGGCACACGCTCCAGCCGGTGCAGAAGGCGCGAGTCCTGCTCGGCGACGGCAACGGTCGGTTCTCGGGCACGTACCCCGCCGAGACCATGAGCTACACCGACGCCAAGTCGGGCCAGGTCGTCCACGCCCACCACGCGCGGCTGACCGGCCTGCGCGCGGGTTCGGGGCACGTCTACTTCGCGGTGCACGCCGGGGCGCAGCCGGAGTTCGGTTCGTTCACCACGGCTCCCAAGGGCCGTGCGGCGCTCCGGTTCACCAGTTTCGGCGACCAGGGCACCCCCACCCTGGGCAAGCTGTCAGGCGGCACCTACGTCAACGACAATCTGGGAAGCCCTGCGGCGGGCAGCCTGCCGACCGGTGTCGAGCGCGTCCGGCCTCTGTTCCACCTCTTCAACGGTGACCTGTGCTACGCCAACCTGGCGACGGACCGGGTGCGCACCTGGTCCGACTTCTGGGACAACAACACCCGTAGTGCCCGGCACCGGCCCTGGATGCCGGCACCCGGGAACCACGAGAACGAGCTCGGCAACGGTCCCATCGGTTACGAGGCGTTCCAGACCTATTTCGCGACCCCCCGGCAGCCCGGCCAGACGGAGGTCACCCGCGGTCTGTGGTACTCGATGACGGCCGGCTCGGTCAGGGTCGTCTTCCTGGCCAACGACGACGTATGTCTCCAGGACGGCGGCAGCAGTTACGTGCGCGGCTACTCCAAGGGCGCGCAGAAGGCGTGGCTGGAGAAGGAGTTGCGCAGCGCCCGCGCCGACCGGAGCATCGACTGGGTCGTGGTGTGCATGCACCAGGTCGCCATCAGCACCGCCGACCAGTTCAACGGCGCCGACCTGGCGATCCGGCAGGAGTGGCTGCCGCTGTTCGACCGATACGGCGTGGACCTCGTGGTCTGCGGCCACGAGCACCATTACGAACGTTCCCACCCGGTCCGCGGCCGGCAGCAGAACGGCACACTGACCCCGATCCCGGTCTCCACCCGCACGGACGTCATCGACACCGCCAAGGGCACCGTGCACATGGTGATCGGCGGAGGCGGCACCTCCGTGCCCTCGAACAAGTTGTTCTTCGATCCGCCGGCCTGCCGCGTCATCACCTCGGTCGGCGAGCCCGACCCCACGACCGGCAAGCGCCCCGCCGTCTACACCCACGAGGACGCCCCGTGGTCAGCGGTCCGTGATGCCGCGAACGCCTACGGGTTCGCCTCCTTCGACGTGGACCCGGGCAAGCACCCCGGCGACCTGACCACGATCACCGTCACCTACTACGACGTGATCGGCCCCCAGGGCGAGCTGAAGCCGTTCGAGTCCTTCACGTTGCGGCGTCGCCGCACCGACGGCTGACCCGCCCGGCCCGCCGTCCTCCCCGCCTGCCGGTGAGGACCCCGGGCGGGGCGGGCGC
The DNA here is from genome assembly GCF_059510455.1 of Streptomyces sp. NTD91. NCBI lineage: Bacteria > Bacillati > Actinomycetota > Actinomycetes > Kitasatosporales > Streptomycetaceae > Streptomyces > Streptomyces sp. NTD91. The sequence goes on along the minus strand of NZ_JCAJZW010000010.1, from coordinate 772 downwards.
AGGCCGATCACTCGGCCGGCTCGCAGTGCCGAGCGCCCATGAGGACCGCGTCGGCGAGTCTCGCGCCGGACCGCTGCTGCCGGCCGTGGCGTGTGGTCGTGCCGCCGGCACGGCGGGGGCCGTACTTGTCGCTGGTGACGTGGCGCATGGTGCGCAGCGGTGTGACGAATCCCGTCGCGGGCCTGTCGCGCGTCGAGGTGGGCCGTCCGCGGGTGTCGAGCGGCAGGCCGCCGCGACCGTCCCGACCGGGCGTTCGCGCACCGCAACCGACCCGGTGGCGGAACCCGCACCGGGGCGCCCAGGACGAGCACCTCGGCCCGGCAGGTCCTTCAAGAGCACCGGTGGCGCCGATCCCGGTCAGCGTACTGGGGCTGGGCCCGGCCCGATCAGTCACCGCCGGCGCACCTCGGGCACTTCGTCGGATGCGCGCGGCAGGCGGGGTGCGCGGGCGGGCCGGCGACCGGCCGCCCGAACGGACCGGCGCCGCCCCGCGGCGCCGGTCGTGTCGGGGAAGGTCCCCGCCGCACCGTCCTACGGATGCCGGCCCCGGCCGGTGTAGCTGGCTGTGGGGGTGGGGGAGGGGGAGTCGGTGGGGCCGCCGCCGGTCGTGCCGCCGAGCAGACCTCCGTCGCCCGCGCCGCCGGTGAGGCCGCCCGTGGTGGTGCCCGACGTGTCGGTCGGGGTCGGGTTCGGGCAACGCTTCTTCGGGCGGCACGTCCCGGCGGACGGGCTCGGCGTGGCCGGTGCCGTCGTGGTGGGCGGCGGCGTGCTC